>JBGSQF010000005.1:0-15805 GCA_041738235.1 Minisyncoccia bacterium | reverse complement strand
CGAGCGTGAGTTTAAGAATAAGAAAAAGGAGATTCGAGAGGAAGCAAAGAATGAAAAGGAACAAACAGAACAACTGGAGGAGATCACCGGACTTTATCAACACACGAAAGAGGCATTGCAGAATCTGAAACCGCGCACTATCCTCTCTGAGGTGGATTACTTCAACCTTTCAAGTCAATTTGGACAGGTCTTCACGGCTGGGATTGGTGCGGGAGCTGTACGAAAGCTCTTGGAGATGAAGGATATGGATAAGGAGATCGCTGATATCCAAGACTATTTGGAGAACGGAAAAGAAACACTTGATAAAAAGAAGGCCATTCAACGGCTCAAGTTCTATCAAGGGATGAAGAAGGCGGGGCTTCGGTTGGAATGGATGCTCCCAACGGCTATCCCTGTTATTCCTCCAGATCTTCGTCCGATGGTGGCGCTTGACGGAGGGCGATTTGCTACGTCTGACCTTAACGACCTCTATCGAAGGATCATCAATCGAAATAATCGTTTAAAGAAACTGATCGAATTGGGTGCTCCTGAAGTGATTACGAGAAATGAAAAGAGAATGTTGCAGGAAGCTGTGGATGCACTCTTTGATAATAGTGCTCGTCGAGGACAAGCTTCTGTAGCGGCCTCAACCGGACAGCGTCGAGCACTTCGTTCATTGGCTGATGTACTTAAAGGAAAGCAGGGACGATTTCGACAAAACTTGTTGGGAAAGCGTGTGGATTATTCTGGACGAAGCGTGATCGTAGTTGGACCACAGCTTAAATTGCACCAAGCGGGACTTCCAAAGAAGATGGCATTGGAGTTGTTCAAGCCTTTTATCATTCATAAGTTGATCGAGCGAGAATACGCACATAATGTTCGAACAGCTGGACGTATGGTAGACGCTGAGGCTGAGGAGGCGTATGAGATCCTTGATGAGATCATTGAACATCATTTTGTGCTTCTCAACCGTGCGCCAACATTGCACAGACTTTCTATTCAGGCATTTCAACCAGTGCTTATTGAGGGAAAGGCTATCCGAATCCATCCTATGGTATGTGCTGCATTTAATGCTGACTTCGATGGAGACCAGATGGCAGTGCATGTTCCTCTGACCGCCGCAGCCCGGAAGGAAAGCGCCGAGATCATGCTTTCATCCAAAAACCTTCTCAAGCCTGCAAGCGGAGAGCCGATTGCGACGCCGTCCCTTGATATGGTGTTGGGAAATTATTATCTTACGCATACTCGTTCCGGTATGTTGGGAGAAGGACGGGCATTTGCTGATGAAACGGAAGCGATCATGGCCTATGATCAAAAGACCATTGGCGTAAATGCTAAGATCAAGGTTTTGATGGATGGAAAACTTGTTGAAACATCCGTGGGACGTATTCTATTCAACGAGATACTTCCTGAGGGAATGGATTTTGTGAATGAAGAGCTTACAAAGAAAGAGCTCAAGAAAATTACCGGAGAGGTGATCGAACGTTTTGGACAAGATGTTGCCGCAGTATTCATTGACAAGGTAAAGAACCTCGGTTTTGCTGCTGTATCAAAATCCGGTATTAGTTGGGGAATGGATGATCTTCCTGTCCCGCTCAAGAAGAAAGCTATCATAGAAGACGCAGAAGGACAGGTGGATCTTATTAAAAACCAATATGAGATGGGACTACTTACCAATGATGAGCGGAAGAGTCGAGTGATCGAGATATGGAATCAAGCCAAAGGAAAGATCACCGATGACGTTCGCGAATCCCTTGATAAGGAGGGGCCGGTTTACTCCATGGTGTATTCCAAGGCTCGGGGATCCGAATCGGTTGTGGTACAGATGGCAGGAATGAAAGGTATGGTGGCTGATCCAACAGGAGAAACCATTGAGTTGCCTATTAAGAGTTCGTTCAAAGAAGGGTTTAATGTATTGGAATATTTTATTTCAACACATGGTGCTCGAAAAGGTATGGCTGATACGGCTCTGCGTACCGCAACTGCCGGATACCTTACCAGGCGATTAGTAGATGTGGCACAAGATGTGATCATTCGATCTGAGGATTGTGAAGATGCGGAAGGTGTGTATCTGTACCGAGAGGACTCTGATGCGATCGGTCAACCTTTTGCCCCTCGAGTATACGGACGCTTTGTAGTAGAAAAGGTAGTGCATCCTGAAACGAAAGAGGTGATCGTTAAGAAGGGTCAGATGATCAGTAAAGAGCAGGCAAATGTCATCGAAACCGCTAATATTCCTAAAGTGCGTATTCGTAGCTTGGTGACTTGCAAAGCGAAAACAGGCGTGTGTCAGAAATGTTACGGATTGGACCTTGGTCGTGGTGCGGTGGTGGCGATGGGTCAGGCAGTCGGAACGGTGGCTGCTCAGGCTATCGGTGAACCGGGAACCCAGCTTACCATGCGTACGTTCCATATCGGAGGAGTTGCCGGATCCGACATTACTCAGGGACTTCCTCGTGTGGAAGAAATATTTGAAGCGCGTCCTCCAAAGGGAGAAGCTATGATCGTCGATGAGGATTGCAAGGTGATTGGTATTTCTGAAGAGGGAGAAAAAACCGTTAAGATTTTGGTAGAGTTACAAGGAAAGAAGAAGGCGGAACAGAAAGAATATACCGTTTCTAAGGGAAGTAATATCCGTGTCTCCAAAGGAGATCTTCTTGGAAAGGGTTCTCCGCTTACTGATGGCCACGTGGATCTTCGTAAGTTGTACAAAGCAATGGGTCGTGAAGAGGTGCACAGATACATCGTTCGTGAGATCCAGGAGATCTATGCAGCACAGGGAGAGGGAATCAACGACAAACATATTGAGGTGATTATTCGACAGATGTTTAGTCGTATTCAGGTGGCTGATCCTGGTGACACTGAGCTTCTTCCCGGAGATATTATAGAAAAGAATGTCTTCAACAGTGCAAATGACGAGGTGGACGCAAAGAAAGGGAATGTCGCTGGAGGCGAGCAGCTTATTATGGGTATTACCAAGGTGGCACTTTCTACAGAATCGTTCTTGTCAGCCGCATCTTTCCAAGAAACAGCGCGCGTGCTTATTAACGCAGCTGTTACCGGAAAGGAAGATCGTCTGCATGGACTTAAGGAGAATGTGATTATTGGACGACTAATCCCTGCTGGAACAGGGTTTCGAGAGGGGCAATAAGTAGGGCGTGGGAGGGTAAATGTATGCACATTTGCCCTCCCTTTCGGGAGTATCTTGATTTCTTGAGGATTTTTGTGTAAGGTAAGG
Source organism: Minisyncoccia bacterium (assembly GCA_041738235.1). GTDB lineage: Bacteria > Patescibacteriota > Minisyncoccia > Moranbacterales > JBGSQF01. The sequence continues at coordinate 12,588 of JBGSQF010000005.1, read as the reverse complement.
TGGTTGTTGTGTTCATTGTATCTGAGTTGTATCACAAGCGGGTGTCGTATAATGGTTATTATATTAGCCTTCCAAGCTGAGGAAGCCGGTTCGATTCCGGTCACCCGCTCTAATCAAAAAAAGTCCCTTTTGGGACTTTTTTTGTGGCGGGGTAGTTGGAATCGAAGGGGAGGGGGTCGAGGGAAAGTATTTTCCCTGTGACGAGAGTTCTGAGACCTTGCCTAGTATTAGGTAGGCGGTGGTTTTAAAGAGTAAATCGAGTGAGACCTTCTATACCTATTCAATCCATTAGAAGCAGGGTTCCTTTGAACCGTTTTTATATATATAAAAGAAATCAAAAAGGGGGCATAATGAAATAAAAATAGTTTTAAGTCACTGCAACTCAAATAAAAATACCCAAATGATGAGTATTTTATTCTGTCACGACCATCTTCTTTCTATCGTATAGCTTTTACAATTGCTATCAAGATGACTGCTCCAAGTAGAGCCACTAACATGCTATACAGGTTGAAACCTGTGACCCCGCTTTCTCCAAGAAAGCTCATCAGCCACCCGCCTAATATTGCTCCCACAATTCCCAGAACAATATTTAAAACTAAACCTTCGTTGGTTCCCATGATCATTGAGGCAACCCAGCCTACGATTGCCCCGAAGACAATCCACAAAATAATTCCCATATATTTGTATTAATTAATTATTATTTTTTTCTTGTTCCTCCAGTTTGATTGCGGCTTCCGGTGTGGAAACAGTCTTTCCTATAAGAAACAATTTAATGATGCCGATGGCAATTATCCAATATACAAACATCGCCAGAAGAGTTGTCCATTCGAAGACACTGCCTACTACTTTTGAAACACTAAAGACGCTTAGGAAGGGAGTAGTAAAAATGTAGGTTATTCCATAGACGAAGCTGGTAAAACCGGCATCCGCATTAGCCCCAAACAATTTTAAGAGGAAACGAAAGACCAATAGTATTTCCAGGAGACCCAAAAGATACCAAACGATTTGTGTTCCGCGATAAAGAGGTTTTGTGCTAGGAGAATTTGATGAATCCATATGATTGCGACTTGGTTACTGATTCAAGTTAAGTAGAATCTTTCTAGGTCACTCTTTATTTAAATAAGACTATATAGCAGCCCTTCTAAGTATTGTTTCTTTGGGTAAGTATTGGGTCAAGATCCTTTCGACCAAAGCGGTTAAGCTCAAGCCATCAACAATAGCCTGTGCTTTGGCTTGTTTTAAAAGATCAGGATTCAAAAATAAGGTTACGCGTTGTTTCTTAACTTTTTTCATATTTAGATATCTCAAGGAACATAAGAAAGTTGTAGTCATTGTACCGCTATAATTACTAGTACATATGTAATGCCTTTATATTTCATAAATAAAATATTTCTTTACAAGTCTCGTCCCAGGCGTATTTAATAAGCAACTCAAACATATAAAACATCCCTGAGAGGATGTTTTATATGGAAAGATTTTTTAAAATAAAAAAACCGCACGAACGGTTATGATTGTTGTGTTTGGCACGAGCGGATGCTACATACTCGTGCCAAACACAGTCGAAGGTTAACAGAGGCGTTGTTTCTCCCGGTCCCAGCTTTTCCCTGGGCAGGGTTTGTGTCCCAGGAACCGCAGCGCCTGGTTTCGAGTTCTCGAAGACCCGATTCCGCCCTGTGGATGCTGCGGGTTTCTCCCATGTCCTCGCTTAAAACGTTTCTCAAGCTCCGCCATCTTTTAGCCCCCTCGTATGGGCTAGAGAGTACAAAACCGTCTCAAATTGACGGCAGAGAAATAATATCAAGTCATTTGGTTTTGTCAATGTGTTTATATCTGTGAAAAATTGGGTAAGTTTGGAAAAGTAGAGGTTATTTGGTATACTAGCATGGGTAATAGTTTTTCAATAAGTATGAAAGATGAACCGCTCGTAGACCTTGCAAAAGAAGGAGACGAAAGGGCTTTGGTGGATCTGTATGAAAAGTATATGGATGCCATATACCGGTTTTGCTATTGGCAAACAAATAAGGATCGTGAGGTTGCCGAGGATCTGACCCAAGATATATTTATAGAAATGGTAAAATCAATTCGAAATTTTCGAGGAAGGGGAAGTTTTAAAAACTGGCTGTATACGATAGCGAAAAGGAAGATTTTAAAGTGGGTTCGGTTAAAGTACCAATTTCCTACGGAGACGTTATTTGATAATATGGTTCGAGGGGAAGATTTTATTGATCCAGAAAAACAGGAGGAAAAAATAAAACAGTTGGAGGAGATGCTTGCTCGACTGTCTGAGAAGGAGCAGAAAGTAATAACGCTTCGGTTCCTTCAAAATTATTCCGTTTTGGAAACCTCAAATACGTTAGGCATCACACAAAGTTCTGTTAAGGTTATTGCGCACAGAACTCTTAAAAAGCTACGAAAATGGGCGGAATGTAACCAGGCAGACACTTTATAATGTAGAAGTATCATATATGAATAAGCAACCAGTGTTTCCATTTGTTTCTCCACGAGAGGAATTTCGGCGAGAGCTTAGAAGAGAGCTTCTTGTTGAATTTGGTGAGCAAACGAGGCCAAAATTTCGTTGGGGCTGGCTAGTTTTTTCGGGAACTATGGCGAGTTTGTTTGTGATTTTTATTTTCTCGGGTGGGTATGTGGGATCAAATTACTCGCTTTCTTTAAACTCACTTCAGGTTGAAAGGAGAGAGTATACAGACACACTAGAGTTAGAAATGGTTGATCTTGGTGAAATTGATAAAGAGCTTGATGACGTGTCACTTGCGCTTTCTCAGGATCAGGATATCAATGCTGCTATCGCGCTTGAGGAGTTGTAACCTACCGAGCACTCTACAAGTGTGCTACACTGTCCGTAATAAGTTAATCATAAATATATGAAGAGTATGTCTTATGTGCGCGCTATGAGTTTCCTTTCGGTTTTTGTTTTGTTTTGTGGTGTTTCTTTGGCTTCAGCGGAAGAAGGTAGTAGTACATCTCCTTCTGGAATTCAAGAGAGAGTGGAAATGAGAATAGAAAATAGGCAACAAAGAGTTGAAGATGTGAAGGAGCATCTTCAAGAGGTAAAGGAAAACGTTCAAGAAAGACGTACGGAGAGACAGGAAAATAGACAGGAAAGACGTGATGAGCGGGCACAACGTCATGCAGATCGTTTGCAGAATCGATTTGCGTTTTATGAGGAGCGACTTGGAAATCTGATGGAAAAAATACAGTCACGTTTTGAGCAAATGAAGAGCGATGGAAAGGATGTGTCGAGTGCTCAAGCAAAGCTTGATGATGCGAAAGATGCATTGGATCAGGCGAAGTCTTTCGGTGATCAAGCGGTAGCTGCTTTTTCAGCTATTGATCCTGAAAAATATGAAGAGCAACGCGAGCAGGCTTTAGCTGCACGAGATTTGGCAATGAAGGCGCGTGACCAGTTCAAGTCAGCAAATTCGTTGATGAAGGAAGCGATCACGTTGGCAAGGGAGGCTGTAAAATAATTTCATTTTTGTTAATAGATAAAAATAAAATATGAAAAATAAATATCTCTTACCGGCACTTATTGTTGTTTTAGCAGTAGGCGCCGTGGCTAGCGTTGTTCTCCTGTCTTTTCAGGCTTCGCCCACGGTCCCTGCTGTGGATCCGGTAATGATGCAGAGTCCTGCTAATGAGCCTGAGATGACCTATGAACAAGGCGTTATGATGGAAGATCCTTCACAACAGGGAGATACCGTGTCTGTTGATGCGGAACAAGTAGCTCTTGAGAAGGATCAAAAACTGAGTGATAGTACTTCTCTCGATACTTTGGAGAGTGAAGTAAACAAAACAGATATCTTGAATGAGGATTTTTCTGACCTCTAGGGAATTGTGTGTGGAGATTACTTTTAGTATCTAAGGCCTTTCCTCTTGGAGAGGCTTTTTGTTGTGGAAATGAAAATGCACCAAAGCCGTTTTTTGTTTGTATTGAATGAAGTTGGTAATTAAAAGAGTTTCAACGTATACTGAATTCATGGAACGGTACGTCTTTTTTCGTTTTTTATTTGTTGTGTCCCTATCTTTGGCGGCATGGAGTTTTGGGTATGGTCTTGCTGGTCAGCTTGTCAAAACGGATCATATATGGCTTACCGATTCTGCTAGACCAGATGGGAAAAGGCCTCATCTGGTAAACGTATTTGAGGACCTTGGATCGCCACCCCCACCTCCTTCAATGGAACGTATGAAGCGGGAAGGTTGTATAGCAGATGGTTTTTTGTCTGGATATGGACATGAGAGTACGAACATCGAAATGGTTAACCGCCTTTCTTGTTATTCTTTCCATCGGGCGCTTGAGACTTGGCTCGAGCCACCTGATTTTAAACGGGCAAAGAGTATCATGGATAAAGTGCAAAAACCAGTTGTTGTTTGGGGGATGTTTTTAGCTGAGGCGATCAATGTGAAACAGCAATATTACTTTCCTGATGAGGACAGAATGTTCGACTTTTATGATATGTGTCGTCCGGACACTAAAAATCGATGGGGAGAACATACCTGCGTCCCTTTCACCGATCGGAAAGAATATCGATTGTATCTCAAATATATCACTCGCCAGGCAATGGATATAGGGATACAAAATTTTATGTTTGGACAGGTTGGTTTACAGGACGACTTGAGCAAAGATCGGATGTCCGATATTATAAAACAGATGCGAAAAGATGCGAAAGAAAGAGGAATAGAGATTGTTATCGGTGCACAGACCAATGATATCGACGATCCAAAATACCTAAAGTTATTTGATTATATCGAAGGAGGAGTAGGTGTGAACTCTGATGGAGAAGTAGAAGATGGACCATGTTTCTCCCGTTGGTGGAAGAAAGAGGGGGATTGGTGTTGGGCGCTTCTTTGGAATGATCGATTTTCAACGAAGGCAAATAATGTATGGGTTCATTTGGATTGGAGTGGTCGAAGAGGTGATGATATGAGTACGTTTGCTCGTATGAGCGCTCAGAAACGAGCTGATACGCTCAAGTCACTTTATAAGAAATTTACCGGTGAGGGTATTGGATTCTTATTACCGGTTATGACGGCGCTTCCAGAAAGAAATGGTGGATGTTATGGAGAATTGGAGCGTTTTTACTCAGCAAACAATAAATTTGGTTGCAAAGATGAGAAAGCTATTAATGGTATTTTGAAGGGTGCGTGGAAATAACAAGGACGGATGAATGTGTTATAGTAAGAGTGATATGACTAAAAAAAGAAAAAAGATCTCAGCTCGTGTTTGGAAAATAATCCGTTCAGCATCTTTGACGGTCTTTAGTGTTGGAATTTCTGCTCTGATAGCTGGGGTATTGGTGGGATCACTGGCTCTGTATGTCTTATATCGGCAACTCACTCCGGACATTGGGACGCTTCGTCCCGAAAATATTTCACAAACGTCCCGAATCTATGATCGATCGGGAAAACACATTTTGTACGAATTATACGATGAAGAAAACCGTACTATTGTTGGATATGACGGTATTTCTGATTCGCTTCGTAGGGCTACGGTTGCGGCTGAGGATGAGAGGTTTTATGATCATATCGGAGTTGATCCTATTTCGGTGATTCGCGCAGCGAAGAGAAACTTTGAGGGCGGATCCGTCGTCGAAGGAGGTTCAACGATCACAATGCAACTTGCCAGGAACGTATTTTTTTCTCGTCAGAAGACGTATGAAAGGAAGATTGCCGAGGCGGTTACCGCGCTAAAGATCGAACAAACAATGAGTAAGGAGGATATCCTGCAATGGTATCTTAATATTGTTCCATACGGATCAAATGCCTATGGTGCACAGGCAGCCGCGCAAACATATTTTGCTAAAGATGCATCGGAGTTAACACTTGATGAATCGGCACTTATCGCGGCACTTCCCAAGGCGACGACTTATTACTCTCCTTATGGAGTGCATGTGAAAGAGTTAGAAAACAGGCAACGCGCGATACTTCTCAAGATGGTCGAGTTGGGTTTATGGGATGAGGCTGAAGTGAAGGTTGCTCTTGCTGAAGATACCTTATCCAGGGTCCATCCATCTCGACATAACATTGAGGCGCCTCACTTTGTGATGGCAGTGGTGGATGAATTAAAAAAAACACTAGGAGAGGATGTTTTAAATCGTGGTGGGCTCTCTATTCGTACGACGTTGGATTATGATAAACAAAAAGAAGCAGAGCAAGTAGTGAAGGTGGGTGTTGAGCGAAATAAAACCTATGGAGCAACTAATGCGGCCTTGGTGGCTATGGATCCCAGGAAAGGTGAGGTTCTTGCTATGGTTGGGAGCAAAGATTATTTTGATACATCGATCGATGGACAAGTAAATGTGGCGATGCGACCGCGTCAGCCAGGTTCTTCCTTTAAGCCGATCGTGTATGCCAAGGCATTCGAAATGGGTTTTCAACCTGAAACTACCGTTTATGATGTTTTGACCAATTTTGGTCCTGATGGGTCTGGTAGTGATTATGTTCCTCAAAACTACAGTGGAACGTTTCGAGGGCCAGTAACACTTCGACAAGCTCTTGCTGGATCATTGAATATTCCAGCGGTCAAGGTGCTCTATTTGTCCGGGGTGGACAATGTGATCGAACTGGCTCATAAAATGGGAATTAGTACGCTTCGAGAAAAGGGGCGCTATGGACTTGCATTGGTGTTGGGGGGAGGAGAGATCACCCTTCTGGATGAAGTATCCGCTTTTTCTGTATTTGCCAATGACGGTATGCGCTCTTCGACACACACAGTCCTAGATGTACGAACCTCAAATGGGAGTCTTGTGAGTGAGAATCATCTAACTTCCGAACAAGTTATCAGTCACGAAACGGCCAGAAAGATCAATAGCATTCTTTCAGATAACAATTCCCGATCTCCTGTTTTTGGATCATCAAGTCCATTGTACATCCCTGGACGTACCGTTGCTGCCAAGACGGGTACAACACAGGAGTTTCGTGACGCTTGGACAACGGGATATACACCTTCCATTGCTGTAGGAGTTTGGGCTGGAAATAATGATAATACACAAATGCGCGCAGGAGCTGACGGTGTATATGTCGCCGCGCCGATCTGGAACGATTTTATGAGAACGGTACTTAAAGATCTTCCCAATGAAACTTTTCCCGATTACCAGCGTGTAGAAAGTTTTATTCCTATGGTAACCTCTCCCGCGCTTGGGAAGGTTGTGTACTACAATGTCAATTCCGGCAAGAAGATCTCAGAATCAAAGGCAAAAAAGACAGATCCTGACAAAGTTCGTCAATCATTCGAGGGTGGGGGACATGATCTGCTCTATTACATTAATAATGCTGATCCTAGTCAATCGAGCGCTTTTCCTCATTATGAGGATGCTATGGTCCAGCGTTGGGATACTGCCCTGTCGGGAAAGACGGAAAATAATTAGTATATTCTTGTATATGAGGATAGAGAAAAGAGAAGATGTCTCAAAATATATTCGTTTTTCGGTAGAAGAGGATGGAAATGAAATTGCCCACGCATACCTCTACCTTCTATATAACGATAGTAATAAACAGCCGATCGGGTACATGGAGGATGTTTTTGTGACCGAAGAGTGTCGTGGGGGTGGGGTAGGAACACAACTTCTTAACGACCTCATTAGGGAAGCGCGTCGCCAGGGGTGTTATAAACTTATTGGCACGAGTCGATTTGAGCGCGAGAAAGTGCACAAATTATATATACGGTTGGGTTTTGTGGAATGGGGGAAGGAGTTTCGTATGAATCTTTCTGATAATGACAAATAGATATTTGACGAAGGTTCTTTTTTGATAGAGAATGGAGTGTATATAACAAGGCGAGTATAGTACAATGGTAGTATGCGACCTTCCCATGGTTGAGACAGGGGTCCGATTCCCCTTACTCGCTCCATTTGTTGTAGGTAGTTTGATCTATATATGCATGGCTCGTGACCATAGATCTGTACTGAAATATTCTGTAAATTTTTTTCTTATAGCATGAAACAAGTAAAGATTGATAAAAAGCGAATTATTGGTTTTTTTGTTTTAGGGCTATGTATCACTGCGGTGGGTTTTTTTGTTTGGCATCTCGTGACAACTGATAAAAGGACGCTTATGGTGGAATCGCTAAATCTTGCAAATGCCGCAGCAAAACTTTTGCCAATCGAGTCCGATACCAAGAAAGCGGTCAATGTAGCTAATGAGTTAGCCCAGGCACTGACAAAAAAGGATAATATAACGCGAACGTATCTGGTTATGTTGCAAAATAACTATGAACTTCGTCCTGGGGGTGGTTTTTTGGGACAATATGCAATTATCAAAGTTTTGAACGGTGATGTGAGTAAGTTTACTTTGGAAGATGCAAATATTCTAGACCAACGAATTGTTGCCAAGATTCCAACCCCATATCCTTTCCGTCAAAAAATGCAACTTAAGAATTGGAAATTCCGTGATTCTAACTTTTCACCCGACTTTCCTACAAATGTGGAAAAAGCAAAGTATTTTTATCGACTTGCCGGAGGGTGGGAAAAATTTGATGGTGTTTTTGCTGTTAATTCGGATGTTTTTAATGCATTACTCAAGGTAACTGGTCCGATAACGGTTCCCGGATATCCGAACGCGACATTTACGGGGGATAATGGAGCACTCATTTTAGAAGAGGTGGTAGAAAAGGCATATCTTGGGGACGCTGTTTCAGCTGAGTCAAAACAACATCGAAAAGATATTATGAAAACGCTCGGGGGTATTATGGTGCAAAAACTTGTTCATGTTGAGAACATTCCAAAACTTGTGGAACTTGCAAGGGAGCAGCTTGAAAATAAGAATGTTATGTTGAACTTCACGGATCCTGGGCTACAAGCACTTGTTCAGGACGTACATTGGGATGGATCAGTTACAGTAGACTGGAGCGGGGATTATATTTTTGCAGTGGATGCAAATATGGGTGCTCTAAAGACAGATTACTTTGTAAAAAGGAAACTCTCCTATGTAGTAGATCTTACTTCTGAGAAGCCTACCGCCACAATCACGTATACGTATGCAAATACTGCTTCTTATGGAGATTGGAGAACGAGTGACTATCATACTTATTTGCGAGTATACGTTCCTCAGGGGTCAGTTTTTCTGGAACGGAGATTGGTAGGGTCACCAAGGACCGGTGAAGAATTTGGGAAAACGTATTTTGGGGTTATGGTAGATGTATTGATCGGTGGAGAGACCCAGGGAATGATAAAATATGAGCTTCCAGATAGATTTAAAACCGATCCTTATAAGTTGCTGATTCAGAAACAATCTGGTGTTCAGAATGTTCCGGTTGACATCATTATAAAGACAAAAGATGGTGAAGTACGTCAAAGCGGGACTTTACAAAAGGACTTGGTTTACGAATTGGCCAAGGAACAGTAAATAATGATAGATATAAGTCGGGAGATGGCTGTTGGTTCCTGAAAATGAGAGTCAACATCTCGTTTGTAATTAAAGGAAGACAGTGTATAATAAATTATGAAAGAATATGGGGGTAATAATTGTTTATTATACAGGGTGAAAAAAAGACAATTCCTTTATAATTCGTAAATACAAATATGGTCACCAAAAAAACAAAGGAGACAGAAAATTGGAAGGACGTTGCGCTTCATTTTGCGGTGGGCACAATGCGTGAGTTGGGCAATAATGTTTTACGGAGTTTTCATGAGAAAATGGATCGGGTAGTGGCGTCCATTGCACGGAAATTGTTTTCTATGTTGCTATTGTGTGTTGGTCTCACCTTTCTTTTGGTTGGATTGGCGCGTCTGGTGAACGATATGATAGGAGGGTCTTCTTCGATGGGTTATATATTGGTTGGCGCGATTGCAATAGCCACGGCGATGGTGCTAAACATTGTCAAAGAGGATAGGTCGTGGTAAGATGCTGTTAATGGAGGAATAAATCATAAATATAAATAATATGAAAGTACAAGAAGTAAAAGAGAGTGTGGAAAAAGCTGCCAATGAGGCAAAGAAAGAAATGGCAAAGGTGCAGAAGGCGTTGCAAGATGCTGGGAAAAAGGCGGAAAAGTACATCGAATCAAATCCTAAACAGGCGGCGGCTATTTCTGCCGGAATTGGAGCAGCTCTTGGAGCGGCTCTAGCGATGCTTTTGGGTCGCAAGAAGAAATAGTTTGTCGCTCAAATGAGCGTATGAAAATAGGTATCGATGCGAGAACAATTCTTAACCCAGAGAAGAGTGAAGGAATAGGAGAGGGTCATTATACCTATCAGCTCTTGCGTCATATCCTACAGGTGGACACTACAAATGAATACACTCTCTTCTTCGATTCCCGTGTTCGAGAAAAAGATGTGCGGAAGTTTGATAAACCGAATGTAAAAGTTCGGTTTTATCCGTTTTCGGATTATAAGAAGTATCTTCCTGTGGCATATAGCGAGATATTGGGGAGAGCGACGCTTGTTCGGGAAAACTTGGATGTGCTACATGCTACTTCTCCATCGAGTCGTATTCCGCTTGGATATACGGGGAAATGTGTGACCACATTTCACAATATGGGTATGCTTAAGTATCCGGAATGTTTTCCATACGCGCATCGCACAAAGGAAGTGACTGTGGCTCGGTATATGGCTAAGAAAAGTGATCGTGTTATTGCTTCATCGCAATCAGTTTCGGAGTCGATCCAGAAAGAATTTCATGTTTCGGGAGATAGAATACGTGTTGTATACGGGGGAGTGGATGGGCGTTTCTTTGGGGAGGGTCTCGTTTCGGAGAAAGAGGTGCAGGCTCGGTTTTCTATTAAAAAACCTTATATTCTTTTTCTTGGGACTCTTTCCCCAATAAACAACATCGTGCGAGTACTTGAAGCATTTTCGAAATTTCGTCAACAGTATTTGGAGAGGGGTAATAGTGAGTGTCCATATTCTTTGGTTTTGGCTGGAAAACGGGGGTGGCTTTCGAGTGAATACCAACGAATCATCAAAGATCTGGGTCTTGCTCAGCATGTTATGTTTACGGGATATGTCGTTGGAGATGACCTGGTACCGTTATTCCATGGAGCGGAGTTTTTCTTGTTACCGTCCCTTTATGAGGGTTTTGGGAGTACGGTCCTGGAATCATTCGCTTGTCAGGTGCCAGTGATCGCTTCACGTGTGGGGTCTATGCCGGAGGTGGCAGGAGACGCTGTGCAGTATGTGGATCCGGTAAATACCGATGAGATTGCTCGGGCGATGTTAGAGCTGTCTGGAAATATTGATTTACGTAAAGATCTGGTGACTAAAGGGCTGGAGCAAGTTAAAAAATTCAATTGGGAAAAAACAGCAAAGGAAACGATTGCGGTGTATGAAGAGGTTTATAAAGATATCACGTAGTGAGTAATGTTCGATTCGGTCCCGAAAACCACCCTCCCCATTTCCATGCTACAATTCTACTCAAACGAACCTTCTTCGAATCTTTTAATGTTTGGATGATGCTTCTAAAACAAAACTCCATTTTCTCTCTTCTTTTCTCCCTCTCTCTTGCTCTTTTCAGTATCTTCTTAAATGTTTCTCCCGTCTTTGCAAGTACCTGTACTTGGACAGGAACTTCTTCTACAGACTGGAGCAACTCTTCAAACTGGAGCAGTTGTGCTTCAACCACTCCCCAAACTACGGATGACGTCATCATAAACGGAGGCACCAACCAACCGACTCTTGATCTTACCTCCGGACCCGTAACCATCAACTCCCTCTCTCTCGGATCGAGTGCTTCTTCAACGCTTACCATAAGCAATGGAGATACAAATACCAAAAGACTCATTGTTACCAATAACGTTACTATCGGAGGAAGTGGAACTCTTACGCATACTGCCAACTCTACCACTCACGTTCACTCTCTCTATCTGGAGGTGGGAGGGAATATGACGATCAATACCGGAGGGAAGATCGATGTCTCTGGGAAAGGCTTGACGTGGGGGTACGGAACTGGGCAAGGAGCTTATGGTAATAATGGAGGAGGTGGAGGTGGGTATGGAGGAAACGGTGGAATTGGCAACAGCACGACTGGCGGACAAGGAGGTGTTACCTATGGATCTGTTACATCTCCTGTTGATGTGGGATCTCCGGGAGGGACTATTGACAGTAGGTGGATTCCTGGACCTGGGGCTGGCGCTATAAAACTGAATGTTTCAGGATCATTTGCGTTAAATGGATCTCTTCTTGCCAACGGCTCAAATACCGGAGGTACTTATGGTGGAGGTGGATCAGGAGGAAGTATTTGGGTCAATACAGCGACTTTTTCTGGTAATGGGTCTATATCCACAAATGGAGGAAATGGAGATAATAGTTATGCTGGAGGAGGTGGTGGAGGTCGTATCGCGGTGCATTACACAAGCAATACGTATTCGGGAACTACAACCGCCTACGGTGGCTCTACCGGTTATCAAAAAGGAGGAGCCGGCACTATCTTTACTAAGGCATCTGCTGCCACCAATGGAGATCTTATCGTTGATAACAATAATCTCTCTGGGGCGTATACCACAACCGCTGGATCTTCAACGTTCGATAATATTACTATTCGAAATACGGCAAGGTATGCGGTAGCCAATACACACGTGATCACAACCCCGGCCACTTCTATTACCACGACCTCCAATTCTTCTCTCACGATCAACTC
>JBGSQF010000021.1:0-1987 GCA_041738235.1 Minisyncoccia bacterium | reverse complement strand
TCCGTCGGATTGCACCCACCGACGCGACGGTGTTAATAACTGGCGAAAGTGGTACTGGCAAAGAGATGATCGCCCAGGCCATTCATCAAAACAGCCCGCGCAAGAGCAAGCGGATGAAGGCCTTGAATGTGCGTGCTGTCTCGGAAACGCTAGTTGAAAGCGAGCTCTTTGGACACGTCAAAGGTGCGTTCACCGATGCGGCCAGCGATCGCATGGGTGCGTTCGAGTATGCCGATGGTGGCACGCTGTTCTTGGACGAAGTCGGTGATATGCCTATGAGCACTCAAATCAAGCTGTTGAGAGTGCTCGAGGAACATCGCATTACTCGTGTTGGCGACAACAAGGCTATCAAGGTCAATGTGCGGCTGCTGAGCGCAACCAATCGTCCCTTGGAGCAAATGGTGCAAGAGGGGACTTTCCGCAATGACCTATACTATCGCTTGAACATTGTGACGGTCCACTTGCCTGCATTGCGGGAACGGCCTGAGGATGTCATTCCACTGATGGATCATTTTCGCAAAGTTTTCGTCAAACGCCACGGTAAGTCGCATTGCAATTTCTCGCCTGCTGTTACCCGCCGCTTCCATACCTATGATTGGCCAGGCAATATCCGCCAGCTCAGGAATTTTGTCGAGACCATGGTCGTCTTGGATACCGATGGTATTTTGGATCTGAACGACTTGCCCCCTGAGTTGAGCCGCGAATCCGACATGGCCGAGCTGCCGTCTTCACCGACGCTCGATGCATCGTTTTCCGTACCAGGGGCCGGCGAGTCGAACTTGATCGGCCGCAGCATGGCCGACATTGAGCGCTGGGCCATTGAGGAGACGCTCAAGTTGACAGCTGGCAATCGGGAGGAGGCTGCCAAAATTCTGAGCATTGGCGCTAGAACACTTTACCGCAAGCTGGACAAATATCGTCACGAAGGTCTTGATGGCTCGGCAACTCTTCCAGCTGTTGAGGATGGTCAGTCGGATGACGACCTGTCCGATGATTAGATTTCGACACCTCGGTGGCAACTGCCCACCGGACTACGACACGCGACGGAGTGAATCCGTATTGGATGCCCGCGGTCCCTGGGAGTGGAACCATGCCTAAAATTCAACAGTTATCGCCTAGCCTGGTCAACAAGATCGCTGCCGGCGAGGTCATCGAGCGACCGGCAAGCGTTGTCAAAGAATTGTTAGAAAACAGCATTGACGCGGGTGCAACCAGCATCGAATTGGTCATCGAAGGTGGTGGCATCGAACGCATCCGAATCAGCGACAATGGCTGCGGCATTGAAGCCGAGCAAATCGGATTGGCCATTGCCAGCCATGCGACGAGCAAGCTCAATTCCGCCGATGATCTTTTTGATGTTCGCACGCTCGGATTTCGGGGAGAAGCCTTAGCTTCCATCGCTGAAATCAGCCATTTTGAGCTGCGCTCCCGCACAGCCGATTCCGATGCGGGATCTGAGATCGTCGTCAGTGGCGGCCAGGCGGGAGCGATCCAGCCGGTTGGTTGTCCCGTCGGTACGACCATTGAAGTACGCAATCTTTTCTTTAACACTCCGGTGCGCCGAAAATTTATGCGTACACCGCAGACGGAGGCCGGCCATATCACAGCGGCTTTCACCCGTATCGCCCTGGCTTTCCCCAAAGTCCAAATGACTAGGACCAGCGGTGACCGCTGTCTGTTCGACCTTCCTGCGACAGAATCCTGGAGTGAGCGCATCCGAGCCTTTTTTGGAGACGAGGTCGCAGATTCACTGATCACGGTCAGCAGTCATCAAGAGGAAGCCCGCCTGAGTGGTTTTGTGGCTGACCCGGCGGTCAGTCGAAGCAATAACCGCATGCAATATCTGTTCCTCAACGGCCGCCATATTCGTGACCGTTCATTGCAGCATGCCCTGGGAGAAGCCTATCGAGGCCTGTTGATGGTTGGGCGTTTTCCCGTTTGTTTTCTCAGGCTGGAACTCCCGCCTCATCAAGTCGATGTCAACGTC
>JBGSQF010000015.1:0-17452 GCA_041738235.1 Minisyncoccia bacterium | reverse complement strand
AGCTTGAGTGTTACAGGTTTGGGAGGAGGGTCCGGAACACCCTGCTCCACCATTAGCGGGATAAGGATTACTACAGGTTCGGGTTTGTGTTCCTGTTCCACAAGTGGCCGAGCAAGCGGACCAAGCGGACCAGCCTCCGTTAACTGGCCGGACACACGAATAACCATTCCAATTGGACCCTGCCGGACAATACGAACCGTACCCAAGGTCATCAACACTTTTTCCGGAACAACCATGTCCATATACCCAAGAGACATATCGAACATAATACGATCCGACAGCATTTGGGGCGTTAAAATACCCATGCCCCCAAAACTGAATTCCTCCACCGTTCACCGCGTGATAGATCTCCTTATACTGCCCGTTAGAAATATTCGTCGCGGAGAGCTTCGAAGTGAATGGTACACTATTACTGCACGCAGCTGATTTGGTCAATGATCCATACGCTATAAAACCGGCTCCGGGGGTCAGGCTGGTCGAACTCAAGTTAATCGTGTATTGCGCCCATGAGCCACCACATCCCCAAATGTTGACCGTCGTCGCATGCGCATCATGCCCCGGAACAAACAATACGGACGAAACAAGGATGCCAAAAATGAACATTCCAAACCCTTTCCCAAGGGAACGTTTTCGGACCAGAAGAAGAATAAGCAATAATACAACTATCGCAAATGCTGCCCCTATATAGAACATGGGATTTAAACCTCCTTTTGATGAAGATTCGGGGGTGTCCTGAACACTTTCCTTTTGAGTCGTTACAGAAAAATTTTGAGTATCAAGGATGGCCCCTTCCGAATTCGCAAGCGACACTGTTACCTTAGGATCCGCACATGTATCGGTGATCGGGATAACCATTTCTACAATCCCTTTTGTTTCATGGCCAAATATTTTCGATTGCTTTTCTGAACAGCTCTTCCCCGACCCATCCGTTACAAAGACATTAAACGAATGGGATCCTTTATCCACACTACTTCCAGCTCTCGATCCGTCAAATGTATCCGCTTCCGGACCCCAATAAAAACTCAGTTTTGCCTGATCACCCTTGGCATACGAGTCCTTATCAAACACCGCATTGATCACCGTTCCGCTTGACCCTTGGATCACATAGTGAACAGTAACACTATTCGAGACCTTTTTACTACCATCATACAGAGATACGATCGCGTCATACGCCTGCGGGTCTTGAGCATTCGGGATCTTGAGATAGATCCTTCTTGTCTCTCCAGATCGCAATGTCACACTCTGATCAGCCTGCTTTTCCACATTGCTCACAGCCACCCCATAGATAGATCTCCTATGCGTTTCAAAATGCGCGGTAAATGTCTTTTCTGTTGAGTAATAATTCTTTACTTCACAAGAAAGCGTCAGTGTTTCGTCTTTTGCTATATCCACCCCTTGTCGCAGATCACCTTCAAATGTATTTGCTCCAGGTTTAATAGCGTTCACATCTCCATTCGTCGCCGCCTGGTTTTGAGCGAGGTCTCCGAAATTCCCCTTCACGGTACATCCTGAAGGGATCATTTCAACATATCCATCCTGTGATGCGGTAATATTGACATCCTCAATGAATGCTAAACCCAAAAGCATCCCAGATTCATTACTCGCCTCAAGAACGATCCTAAACGTTCCTGAAAGATACTCCGGAACAGTGTAGACTACCTTTATAGGGACCGTCTGCTTCTCACTCAAACTCAGTACATCCGGATAGACCTTGTTGTCCATCTCATAGTAATTATCCCCCACCTTCTGGAGAAGCCTTATCCCGTATTTGACCTGTGGCTGTGCACCAATATCGTTGCTCAGATCAAAAGAAAGGTTAATGACATTATTATTCTGCTGATCGATCTTTGCATTGTAGATGTTAGTGGTGGCGATCACTGTTCCCGTCTGTGGTGCATTTTTAGCTTCCTCCGGCAAGCCCTCCGGAAAAGTCGGTACCAGATCCACTGGAAGTGCCAGATCTACTGGAGACACCGGATCTACTGGAGCTTGCCATTGCGCAACTGCATTGGAATGCATTGCCGAAAATAAGATCAGAAAGGAGAGAAATACGATCATCTTTCTCATAATTACTTTTATTATATTATTTAAAAATTTTATTCTACTATAATGAGAAGAGTTCAAAAATTGACCGTTCTCGTTCCTTGTTACTGAATACTCTCATCCATCGGCACACTCTCCTTATACTGGACCTTTACAGCTCCGTACTCTACGGGATCATCTTGGACCTTCTTGATACTCACAGTTATAACATCCCCTTTTACAAGCTTGTCGCTTGTGGTTCCATCATACACAGTATCGGATAAAAGCACAACACTCATGCTCTGCTGGACAGCAACAGAGGATCCTGGGATATCGTCAGCCGTACCTATAGTGGCTGTATTTTCGCCGGTCAACTGCAAGATGATAAGATCTCCTTGTCGAAGAATGATCGATCCGGATACTGAATCAGAGACTGTTTCAGATACGGGCGCCATGATCACCGAAGATGAATCACTTACAGAGTCTCCATTCTCATTCAAAGAAGCTTGGGGGAGCTCTACATCGACATGAGAATTAAGCCAGAATATGTACATGAAAGCGACCACAAAAACAACGATGAACACTGCAAGAAGCGCTTTTAAACGATTATTCTTCATATAAATTCTTTTATTTTTTATAAATTACTTATTAAAAAGTATACCCTATTTTCTTAGTATTATCAAAAAATATTTCAATAACGAGCGAGACATTCTCTTTTTTTCTTTTTTTGTGTTCAAAAATACTCTCCAGCTACTTACCATCGTCCAATTTTATCAACTCTTGATAGTATCCATCCACATCACTGATCCACTTCTGTACACCATAAGGATCGTGCCCAGCACACGAAGAGCCACATTTCCATACAATAAGATCACTGGCGCTCGACAGCCCTTGCCGTATAACAAGCGTATTCAAACGCCTTGCCACAACCGCCACAGCTTCCTTTGGGGTGTTGAAGCAAGTGTGACCTGCGCTCCCCATAATCTCATCTTGCCCGCGATATCCCCAGTAATTAAAGCAGTTCTCGCCATAATACACCGGGATACGCTTTCCCCAATTACTCTCCTTCTTCGCTATTGCCACAAGGTAAGCTGCCACTCGTTTATCCTGCTTCACAATATAAGGAACCATATCTTCTATAGGATACCCTTTTACCATTTCTCGTATCCCCTTCTCAAATTCGCTCTCATCTTCACTTGTTATACGCTCGCCCCCCACTTCAGCACCCAATACTCGTTGCTGTACTACCACAACCGCCGGAGAGATGTTTTCCGCCCAAACTTTCTGATCGAGCAAATGAGTGAATGATCCCATGACGATCATTCCAATAAATACCGCAACCACGATCCCCCTTTTCCCCATCGAAAAAATAAGAGCATGTGCATCAAAAGCAAATCGTTTTTGAGAAAAAAGATCTCTATACCAAAAAGAGGATCTCTTCTGAGAATAAGAAGTGTTGGCCTTGGGACGTATCCCATCGATCGAAAAACGAGTAGACAAATATCCGCTTCGAACCTCATCCGATGTTCGATAGAGGGAAGAGGCAGTTTTTTTCTCTCGAATTACTTCATTATAGTATTCCAATGTCTTTTTGTGTTGTATTCGCATCTTTTATTTACATCCTAAGAATTTGGTTCGTATTCCACCTGATTCTCTAATTCACGAGTGACATCTGGTGTTCCTATGTAGCACTTTCCACGACTGTACAGAAAAGGCACCCCAACCTCTTTTTCATCAAGTCCACACACTTTGATCTTAGCCTGCATCTCGTCGGCGTTCTTGTTGTTGTGCCAGACTTCTTTTTCTGAAAATAAAACTGCATCATGAAGACTCTTCTCCCTGATAACCTTTTTAACATCTTGGCAATGAGGACATTCTGCGCCGAAGTAATAAATAATATCCGCCCCATCGACAATGTAATCAGGCGATCCCCCTTGCGTACTTTTGTCGGGACTCGTAGACCCCCATACGATAAAAGCAGCCACAAACATACCCACCACGCCGGCAACAATCCACATTTTTTTTGACTCCATAATTCTATTGTCAAGTATTATTTTCTCTTTTTGCAAAATGCAAATATCACAAATTTTCATCCTTACCACACGTATTTATTTTATCACACTTTCTTTTTCTCCACCAGTAAAAAATAATAGATGTCACAAAAAGAATACTCGCATAAAGCTGACCCTGCGTTATTTCCCACCCAAGAAAGGAACAGTAAGAAAGCTCATTTCGAAAATATTCCGCCACAAACCGCGCCATTGCATATCCCATTCCAAAAAACGATAGCATCGCCCCAGAAAAGAACACTCTATTCCGAATACTCCACAAAACGACAAAAAGAACCACCCCTTCTAGCACCGCCTCGTACAGCTGCGATGGATGCCTTATCACACCATTGACCATCATACCAAAAACACTCGTGGTTTCTCTTCCAAAGAGTTCCCCATTAAGGAAATTCCCTATACGTCCAAACACATATCCTAAAGGAACCGCCACGATCACAAAATCGGCAATTTTTAGAAAAGAAACTCTCTTCCACCGTGCAACAACCCAACCGAGAATCACTGCTCCAACAAGCGCCCCAAAAAAACTCATTCCATACCATCCTATCCACTGACCCGTCAAAGGATCCCTGGGGGAAAATGCTTGAAGAATCCTTGAAAGTGATATTTCTCCTTGTCCATACAAAAATATAGATCCCAACCTCCCACCTACGATCACCCCCAGAAACGCAGCGATAACAACATTCCACATCGTGTCCAGATCGACATCCGTCTCTTGCTGCCTTACTCGCCATACCAACAAAAACCAAACCACCCAAAATCCCACAAAGTACATCAATGCATACCAACGCACATGAAAAGAACCGACCGAGAAAGCGATCGGATCTAAAAAGGAGGGAAGACGCACATACCAATCAGGCATACAAAATACCAGTCATTTGAGATTCAAGAAAAAGATATTTTCCCATTCGCTCGTATATCATATTAGGAAAATTTCCTATCTTTACCTATTGTACTCTTTTAATTGTCTCCCAAACTCCTTTTCATATATAGAGAGAAGTGAAAGAAAAAGCGCCATGACGATAGGACCGATAAGAAATCCCATAACTCCAAAAAGCGCCAATCCTCCTAATGTCGAAAAAAAGACAAGGAGCGGATGAATAGCGGTATCTTTTCCTACCAGTTTTGGCCTCAAATAATTATCAATTGTAGTTACAAATATTCCACCCACCAAAAGGAGCACCCCTCCCAAAACATCACCCATCGCGAAAGACCAAAGACAAGCTGGGAACAAAACCAGTCCCGCTCCCACAAAGGGAATAAGAGAAAGTATCACCATGATCACTCCCCAAGTGAACGGAGAAGGAAATCCAGCGAGTGTAAGGAATACCCCTCCAAAAAATCCCTGGATAATACCAATAAAGAACGTCCCCTTTAAGATCGCCCGACCAATCGATTCAAAACTCCGTATCAATTCTCGCTCCCACGCGTCTTCCAAAGGGCTCAGACGCATAACTCGAGAAACAAGCGACTTCCCGTCCATGAGAAAATAAAATAGCGTAAAGAACATCACAAAAAGCCAAAAAACAAATTGTGTTGCTCCAACATAGATCGCCTGGGCAAGATTCAACGCGATGGACCCCGCCTGTTCCAATTTTCCTAACAGCTGTTCCTGACTTAAAAACCCCTCCCCGAGTCCAGGAAAACCGAAGGAAGTAAGCGCGCTTTCAATTGAGCTCACGTATTGAGACAACATCCTTTCATCAGAAAAATACTGAATATAGACATGCTTCACCTCAGAGACAACCAGCCCCACCAAAGATACCATAGGAAGAATAATGATCAGTCCAACCAACAAACACACCAGTCCAGCGCTCACTCCGCTATTTCCATGCGTAACTCGCATGAGCCACTTGTATACAAATTGAAAGAGGACAGCCAATACACCCGCAACAACAATAGCAGAAAAAAATGGCCACAAGAGTAATGCCGCCACAATCCCGACCCCAAGAAGAAGGAGGAAGAAATATCGCGTATTAAAGTCAGATATGATCATACACCTATTAATTAAGGATAATCCCCCTGGACGAACAAGCTTTTTTATTATACAGTAAGAAAATGTAGAAAACAACACGTAACGGGCTGTCGTATACCGGTAGTACGCGTCCATGGGGTGGATGTAGACAGGGTTCAATTCCCTGCAGCCCGACAAAAGGATCCAATGTTGATCGAGGACGAATGCAAACAAATCGCCTGTGACCCTCCAAAGAAGATTGACCTCATGTCTAAACCACAAGAGAAAACGAAGTTACTTCATAGCATTTACTCCCTAGCAGGATTTGGGGAGTCGTCCCTACGTAAGATCGCCTCTTTTTTTGACTCTGCCGAGGATATCCTTCATGCCACAAAAACGGATCTCCTTAATGCAGGAATCTCCCTCAAGGCTTCTCAAACTCTTCTCAACAATAGAAATAATCTTACTATCGAAAATGATTGGGAGCTTCTCCGAGAGAACGGTATCAACGTTTTTTCACCAAGCGATACCCACTATCCTCCTCTTCTCAAGGAGATCCCTGATCCGCCTCCTCTCCTGTATTGTTCTGGATCGCCCGATATTCTTCTCACGAATCCCTGCGTTGCCATCGTTGGAACACGAAAACCAACCGACTATGGTCGGCACGTCACACAAACGCTGGCACGAGAACTCTCCCATGCCGGCGTAGTTATCGTAAGCGGGCTTGCCTTGGGACTGGATGCGGAAGCACACCAAAGTACTCTGAAAGCAAGAGGACTCACCGTTGCCGTTCTCGGAAACGGTCTTCTCAAGAAACACATCGCGCCTCGCAATAATGCTCCGCTTGCGGAATCGATCGTTAACCACGGAGGTGCACTAGTGAGTGAATTTCCTCCCAATATTCCGGCTTCTCCGGGAACATTCCCCCTTCGCAATCGTATAATCGCCGGACTCTCCCTTGCAACGATTGTTGTGGAAGCGGCAGAAAAAAGTGGAACACTCATTACCGCCCGACTTGCGCTTGATTTTGATCGTGAAGTATTCGCCGTTCCAGGATCAATATTCTCTCCCCTTTCCCAAGGTGCCAATCACCTCCTTAAATCCGGTGCGCACCCTGTGACCAGTACACAAGATATTCTCGATATCCTCTCGATCTCTCAACAACCCTCATTACAAAAAGAAATTATTTCTCAAAACCTCTCCACAGAAGACGAACGCATCATCAGAGCCCTCTCTACCGGCCCAAAAAGATCCGGTGAGATCGCCTTGTGCCTCGATCTCTCTCCCGCAGCCGTCAACACCCGCTTGACACTTTTAGAAATACAAGGTTTTATACACGATGTAGGTGGAGGAAAATACATAAAAAAATAATTTCTCGCACCTTTGCCCCAATAACTCAATACTTCAATGATCCTATGAAACTCGTCATCGTCGAATCCCCTACCAAAGCCAAAACGATCAAAAAATTTCTCGGCCCGCAATACACCGTACTGTCTTCGTTTGGACACATTCGCGACCTTCCAAAGTCTACTATGGGCGTAGATATCAAGAAAAATTTTGAACCCAAGTATGTTATCCCCGTAAAAGCGAAAGAACAGGTCAAAAAACTCCAGGTTGCAGCTAAAAGAGCAACCGAAATAATTCTTGCTTCCGACGAGGACCGAGAAGGAGAAGCGATCGCCTGGCACCTTGCGTTTGCATTAGGGATCTTTAACGCCAAAGGAGAAAAAAAGCGAGGTAGGTCGATCAACCGTATAGTATTCCACGAGATCACCAAACGCGCTATTACCGAGGCACTCAAACATCCGCGCGCTATTGATATCAATCTTGTACATGCTCAACAGGCTCGACGCATTCTCGATCGCCTAGTAGGATATGAGCTTTCTCCCTTTCTCTGGAAAAAAATAAAACGAGGACTAAGTGCCGGACGTGTACAATCCGTTGCTTTGCGTTTTATCGTAGAGCGAGAAAAGGAACGCGAAGCCTTCACCACACAAAAATATTTCCGTATCGAAGCAGATCTCAAACGATCAGATGCCCCACAGACATTTCACGCAGAGCTCACCCACCGCGATGGGCAATCGATCGAAGAAAAAGAAACTCTAAAACTCTTTGCTGGGACCTCTACTATTTCCAAAACTTCCATCCTCACCAAGAAGGATGCTGAGGACATAATACAAGACCTGAAGACATCACTTTTCTCCGTTGAACGCATAGAAAAACGATCCATAAAACGCGCTCCTTTTGCACCGTTCACCACTTCGACACTGCAACAATCAGCGATCAATGTTCTCGGATTTTCTTCCAAGCAGACGATGATGATAGCACAAAGATTGTACGAAGAAGGATTTATCACCTATATGAGAACTGATTCCACCAATCTCTCAGCAGAATCCGTTGCCCAAGCGAGAGAGATGATCCAAGAGAACTTTGGACAACGCTATCTCCCCGAACAGCCACGCGTCTATAGCAAAAAATCCAAAGGAGCACAGGAGGCCCATGAAGCGATCCGTCCTACACACCCCAAAACATCTCCGGAAGAGCTTGCGACCCAGCTTGATCCACAAATGTCCAAACTCTACCGACTGATCTGGAATCGGATGATCGCCTCACAAATGACCGACGCAGAACTTTCTTCAACGCGTATCATTGTTGAAGCCAAAAGCAAACACCATACATCCACCCTCGTCGCTCAGGGGTCTCTTGTCGTCTTTGACGGACATCTTACCCTTAACAAAAGTTCTAAGCGCCTTGAGAACGAACTTCCACAACTTGCGGAAAAGGACCCTCTTGTTTGTGTTACTATAGAGCCACTCGAAAAAGAAACTTCGCCCCCGCCTCGTTACACCGAGGCCTCCCTAGTCAAAATATTGGAGGAACGTGGCATCGGTCGTCCTTCTACCTATGCTCCTACCATATCAACCATCTTCGCCAGAGAATATATTGCCAGAGATGATGCCAAAAGGTTGTATCCTCTCGAAATAGGTACTGTCGTAAGCAACCTTCTCGTTGAACATTTTGAAACGATCGTAGACGATGGATTCACCGCAACGATGGAACAATCTCTTGACGATGTCGCTGAAGGAAAACTTAAATGGCAACCGGTTATTGAACAATTCTATACTCCCTTTCACGAAAATCTAGAAAAGAAAAAGGCAGAGGTCAAAAAAGAAGATGTCCTGGAAAGCGTTGGCCGAGAATGCCCAGAGTGTACAAAAGATCTTATCTACCGCTACGGACGATTCGGAAAGTTCATCTCTTGTTCAGGATACCCAGAGTGTAAATACACCGAAAAAACAGAATCCGATAAAGCCCTTGAAGAAGAACACTCCGATGAAAAGTGTGACAAATGCGGATCACCAATGCTTGTCAAACATGGTCGTTTCGGCGCATTCCTTGGCTGCTCCAAATACCCCGAATGCAAAGGCATAAAACGTATCGAAAAAACAACTGGCGTTCACTGTCCCAATTGCGAGAAGGGACAGATCGTTGAAAGAAAAAGTAAGAAAGGTCGACCCTTTTATGGATGCGACCAATACCCAACATGCAAAACGGCATTCTGGAGCAAACCTACCGGAGAAAAATGTCCTCAGTGCAAATCACTCCTGGTATTTGCTGCTAAAGGTTCAGTACAATGTAGCAACAAAGAATGTGGATATAAGACCGAGGGAGAGTAAAAACACCCAATTCTATACTTATTATAAAAGTCCCTTGAGGGACTTTTATTTTTTATTGATCATACACCCACTTTACTTGCGAAGCCACCGTGCGCCAATATACACGAGAGGTGTATCCAAGGCGGCAAAGAAGGTCTTGAAGAGATAGTATGGCCATGTTAGTTGCAACACAAACAACACGTCAAATTTCGGCGTTATCCCATAAAAAGCAATGAACATAAATATCAATGTATCGATCGCCTGAGCTGCTAGGGTCGAAGCGTTGTTCCGAAACCAAAGCATCCTTCCCTTCGTTACACGCTTCCAAAACTCAAAGGCCCATATATCATGAAGTTGTGACAAAAGGAATGCGATCACGCTCGCTGCCATTATACGAAAGGACATTGAAAATACCTCCCGATAGGACGCATCTGAGGTGAAGCGTGCGTGTGGAGGCAACTGAACACAGACCCACGTAAAAATAAAAAACACTACCAACGCAATAAGACCTGACCACACGAACGTTTGTGCCTGTTTTTTCCCATATACCTCCGCCACAACATCGGAAATGAGAAAAGCCAAAGGAACCATAAATATCCCCACTGACGCGGAGATACCAAATATCGAGATGATCTTTATACCCAAAATATTCATCGCGATAAGCATGCTCACAAACAATCCCAGCAATATTTGCAACTTAAAGAATGACGCGGGAAGTTGTTCCTTTTCATCACTGCTCATAGAATTTTTTCATTAACGGGTAATACATATCTTGTTCAGGAGAAATAAAAAAACCTTTTCTGAGATCCTTGTTCGTATATCTCATCCCAGGTACATCTCGAACTATGGCTATCGGCTGACACTCATTTCCCTCACCCATGACCAATCCACTCATTGCCGCCACAGCATCTACCAAATTCCCATTCTCCACATGGAAAGACCTCCCAAAAATATCCTGCTCACCCACATACCGACGGAGCGGATCGATCCCCGAAAAGCCAAGTGAGATACTCAACATTCCCTTACGAAAAGGCAGCCCATAGCTATCCACGACCACCACACCGAGATCTTTGATATTGTGCTTCCTTCTTAGATATGATCGGATCTTACGACACGACTTCCAAGGATCATGTGGAGAAAGCACCATATATCCATTTCCGTTACTCTCGTCGATACCGGCATTTGGGATAAGCGCATTGTGTACTAAAGAAACAACGTATGGGTTCTTCCGAGCCTCCTTCACCTTAAGATATCCTTCTGACTCTTGCTCTCGCAACGATCCCTTGTCTTTCACGAGACTCTGAGGTATACACCTCCCCTCACCGATAGATACAACTTTCGAAGTCACTACAAAAATATCCCTTTCTTGAAGAGTCGGCACATACACATCAAACAACTCAAAAAGGTCGTCTTTGGGAGGTAAAAAGGCTCTCGTTTTTATCGGTAGACATTCCATCGTTCTTTCCTATTTATCCAATTCATACCTCCTCTTCTTTCCACCTGCATCACACGATCTATAAGCTCTTTCCTCCTCGATACGTGATTATAGCGTCTCCCAACTCTTCAAAAACTCCCTATAGGCACCAATGGTCTTTTCCGCAAGTTCCTTGTCCACAGCAAAGGCATTATCACGGACAATATTATTGCGAATACTATGTGCCCAGAGCAAACGGTCTTTATGCTCTACCTGATATGGAAGCGCTTTATCAAGACGCTCCGTCATATTTTCACCTTCTAGCTTAGCAATTGCCAACACCTCATCCACGATCGTATCCGCCTCAAGAATTGCCAATTTGTATTGTATCTCCTGACCACTTTGGATCTGTGCCTCAACTCTCGTCCACCGTTTATATACCTTGCCTTTATACGATGAGGGCATATCGGCTCCATAAATGGTCTGAATAATGTTTCCTTGTACTCCGCGCAACACTAAAATAAGCACAAGATCTATGAGCAGGACAATGGTATATATCATGAGCAGGAATCGAATAAAACCACCAACATGAGAGTTATATGCGGCTACAACAATATCCGAAACTGAGCTTAAGATATCCATAAGATCCAAATGATCACTCTTATTTGCTTCTTACTCTCTATTATATATTCTAATTCCGTTCGTATGCATCCGCCACACGCAAAAGGTTCTCTTCATCAAACCACTTTCCCATCAACTGACCACCCACAGGAAGGTCCACGCCATTATCCTTTGATGTGCCGATAGGAAATGATATAGCCGGTACTCCCGCCATATTGGCCGTCACGGTAAAAATATCTGAAAGATACATCTTGAGCGGATCCTCAGTTTTCGATCCAAATGGGAATGCTACCTCAGGGCTCGTCGGCGTTAATACAAGATCCACCTTTTTATACGCCTCCTCAAAATCTCTCCGGATAAGCGACCGTACTTTCTGCGCCTTTTTGTAGTACGCATCATAATACCCGGCGGAGAGTGCGTAGGTCCCGAGCATCACCCGACGCTTTACCTCCGCGCCCAATCCCGCCGCCCTTGTTTTAAAATATCCATCCGTCACATTTTCTCCGGAAACAGAAAGACCAAATCGAATTCCATCAAATCGCGCCATATTAGAACTTACCTCCGAAGGAATGATAATATAATAGACTGGAAGCGCATACTTCGCATATGGAAGTTCGATATCCTCAACCCGCGCTCCAAGTCCTCGAAATTTTTCCACCGCTTGCTCAAATCGCTCTCGGATACCCGCGTCCACCCCTTCCGCATCAACAAATGCTCGGGGAACTCCAATGCGCACTCCCGACATTTCACCCGTAAGAAATTTCGTATAATCTTTTGCCGGACTTTGCGCGCTTGTGGCATCCATTTTGTCCTCCCCAGAAATTGCCGACAATACGATAGCCGCATCTTCCACTGTATTCGTAAGTGGTCCAATCTGATCACAGCTTGATGCCATAGCAATAAGTCCATACCGCGATACTCGTCCATAAGTAGGTTTGAGTCCCACAATTCCACAAAATCCCGCCGGTTGACGGATCGATCCTCCGGTATCCGATCCCAATGCCCACACCACCTCACCACTGGCCACCGCCACCGTACTCCCACCCGAAGATCCTCCAGGAACTCGTGAGGTGTCATGCGGATTCTTTGTTTTTTTATAGGCACTTGTTTCCGTGGATGCTCCCATAGCAAATTCATCCATATTGGTCTTTCCTACCAGAACCGCTCCCATCTCCTTGAGGCGCGCAATTACCGTTGCATCATATGGCGCTTTATATCCCTCCAATGCCTTTGAGGCGCACGTCACCTCTTCTCCCGCCACATTCATATTGTCCTTTGCTGCAAAGGGAATTCCTTCCAACATCTCGATCTCATGCCCCTGCGTGATCTTTTCATCTACCAATTCCGCTGTTCGCAAAGCCTGTTCTTCACGCACACTCAAAAACGCCCCGAGTAGCTGATCTTTTTCTTTGATAACCCCAAGATATCCCTTTACAAGATCGACCGAAGTTACCTCGCCATTTTTTAATTGTTCGTGAATCTTTTTGATCATAATACCGCCTTGACTCGTATAAAATTATCTTTCGTATCCGGAACATTTTCCATGATCTCCTTCCGACCCAGATCACCAAATTCTTCCTCCCTGTCTTCACGATACATATTGGTCATTCCGGTGATATGTCCGATCGGTTCCACATTATTGGTATCTATTTCCTGAAGCTGCTCAAAGTATGCCAAGATACTACTCAAATCTTTTTGATACTTGGTAGTTTCCTCTTGCGTCAGCTCTATCCTTGCGAGCTCAGCGATATGTTCGACTTCTTCTTTGGTTAGCATACTTTTTTGTTTACCCTACCATTTGAGTAAATTCTTCTTCACTTAAGATTTTTACCCCCAACGCTATCGCCTTATTATATTTACTCCCGGGACTTTCTCCCGCCACCACATAGTCCGTTCTTTTACTCACACTCCCGGAAATTTTTCCTCCATACACTCGTATCATATCCTTTGCCGCGTCTCGTGTAAAGCGTTGGAGCTCCCCCGTTAGAACAAAAGTTTTTCCGCCCAATCTTCGGTCGTTGGTCGTTGGTCGTTGGTCGTTGGTGAGAAAATGTACTCCCAGATCACTCATTCGAGCAAGCATCCTCTGGTGTTCTACATCTCTAAACCAGTTCACCAAACTCTCCGCCGCTTTTGGTCCGATACCCTCAATCGTTTGCCACTGTTCTTGCCTTACCAAAGAGAATTCTTTCCCCAATTCTTCCGGATTCCGGATTTTTCCACTTGTTACTTGTTGTTCGTTACTTGTTACTAATACGGCCGTCTCCTCACCCACGTATCGGATCCCCAGCGCAAACAAAAATTTTGATAAAACGATCGTTTTACTTTTCTCTATCGCTTCTACAAGATTGATCGCCGACTTTTCCGCGAACCGCTCCAGAGGTTCCAAATCTCCAAGGGTCAACTCAAATATATCCGCCGCATCAGCCACGAGCCCCTCAGATACTAATTGTTCAACGATCTTTTCTCCCAGTCCGTCTATATCAAATCCCTTGCGACTCACAAAATGGATGAGCTTCTCCAATTCCACGGCAAAACACTTCGGATTAGTGCAATAGTGGGCGACACTTTTATGAGTAAAGAATTTCTTCTCCCTCTCTGTCATCGGTTGTGGGTCATGGGTTATTTGTCTGCTCACCGACGCTCCACATATCGGGCATTTCTCCGGCATACGGAATTCTCGTTCCTTGCCATTGCGCATATTGGGAAGCACTTCCACGATCTCCGGAATGACATCCCCGGCCTTTTGGATCACGACCGTATCACCGATACGCACGTCCAAACGATTGATCTCGTCCTCATTGTGAAGTGTTGCACGAGATACCATTGAACCCGCGACACGAACGGGACGAAGATGCGCTACCGGAGTAAGAACGCCAGTCCTCCCCACCTGAACCACGATATCCTCAACAACTGTTGTAGTACGTTCCGCTGGAAATTTATACGCCACGCCCCACCGCGGAGACTTTCCCGTATACCCGAGTACTTCTTGAGCCTCCTTACTTTCGATCTTTATCACCAACCCATCGATATCATACTGTTCCTCCCCTTTTCTTTTACTCATTTCTTGATAATGCGCCTGTATACCGGCAATGTTTTCAAAATGTTTATGTGAGAGGTTCACTTTAAATCCAAATTTCGCCAAAAGGTCCAATTCTTCTGTTTGGGTTTTCGGTTGCGACAAGCCGACTCCATCCATCCAGTCGATATCATATATGAACGAATTGAGATTTCGTCCGGCGGCAATATTTGGATCAAGCTGTCGGATCGATCCGGCCGCGGCATTTCTGGTATTGGCAAAAGGTTCTTCATTATTCTTCTCGCGATCAGCGTTGAGTCGCATGAGTTCTTTTTTTGGTAACCATATTTCACCCACAGCAACAAGAGACACTGGCACATTCAAAACAAGCGGGATACTCTTTATCGTGCGCACATTATGCGTCACATCTTCCCCAACCAATCCATCGCCTCGCGTTGCTGCCCGAACCAATTTTCCCTTCTCATATTCCAGAATAACTTTTAGCCCATCTATTTTGGTCTCAACACAATATCCTCCAGAGAGTCCCAACTTTCGACTTTCGACTTTCGACTGTTTGTCTATTAATCTTATAACTCGCTCCTCCCATTTTTTGAGCTCCTCAAAAGAAAAAATATCATTAAATGACCACTGGCGAACACGGTGTCGCACCTTCACAAATTTATCCAGGGCCACTCCACCGATCCGAACAGTGGGGCTCGTCTCGGATCGAAACTCCGGATATTTTTCCTCCAAATCTTTCAGCTCCGCCATAAGCGACGAATACACCACATCATCCGTCTGCGGACGGTCCAATACATGATATTCATACCGAAGTCGATCAATTTCGGCACGAAGCTTCTCTATGCGTTCTTGTACAGCTTTTTGTTCCATATATCCAGTGTACATCATTTCTCCCAAAAGAAAAACGGGGAATACTCCCCGTCTACAGCAACAAAAAGACCTCTTCTTACCTAAGAACCTGATCCAAAAAAGTTTCCACCACCCCCGTAAGCGAGAAATCCGGCTGTCCCAACTTCATAACAAGTTCCGTATGCGTGAAAGAAGTGTTCCCAAATACCGTTGCTGACCCTCCGATATTCTGAAGAGCCTCTGCAAATACTTCCGATTGTCTCCTACTTAACGTCTGGGCACCCATACTTTCCGGCCTTCCTCCGCCATATCCGGAATATACCAGAAGGAACGGCGGATACTTTTCACCGGAACGTACGTATGTTATCGGGGAGGCCTCTTTCTGAATATCGACGTCTGATGAAAAATATTTTGGAAGATTTTTCTCCGCTGCAGGATAATTGTACTTCGTACACTCCGCAATGGCGCGCGGAATGTCGTACGCGTCCACATCAAATGCCATGACCGCATCAATATCTGCAAGAGAAAGTCCCTCCGCTTTCAAATATCTTTCGTCCGTCCCAAGAAGCGACACCAGATGCGCACCCGAGGAATATCCAAGTAGGGTTATCCGATTCGGATCCCCCCCATACGAAGCGATGTTCTTGTGTACCCATTCCAAAGACTGCGCGACATCCGATACCTGCTCCTTATACGTCACTCCATTTTCCCCAAACCCCTTGTCGGATACCAAGCGAAAATTGACCCCCACAACAATCATTCCTTTCTTTTGAAACAGTTTTAGGGCGTCTTTGGCTGTACGAAGGTTATCCTTATCCCCTCCATACCAACTTCCTCCATGCACAAATACCAACACAGGAGCGGATATTGCGTCCTTTATCGGATATACATCCAACTTGGCATACCCTCCTTGACCATACGAGATATTCAGGACCGGATCTCCGATATTTGATACAACTCCTAACGTTGGTGATAACTGCACTTGTTGTTCTGGGCTTACTTTTGATAAAGATCCAAAATAATATACCCCAAGGACCACTCCCAACAAGATAAGAACACTTCCTATGGCGATCATAAATTTTTTCTGCATAGTTTTTATTCTACTCAACGTTAAGCAGAGAAAATGTGTTATACCAAAAACCAGATATCTTTATTACCTCAATTCTCATCCCACCCTGGAAAAGACAGAATTCTCCTAATAACAACATCAAACGATCGCCATATCCACTTTTAAGAAAGAATGGAGGCGTGTAGCATCAAAATGAAAGGTCTTTAATCTTATAAAAAAGTTTCTTCCCTATTAATCTTCCACGCAGTTACACGTAAAATATGTAATAGCGCCATCTGAATCGGCAAAAGGATTCGTACGAGGATAATTAGTCTCAGTAGAAGCCAATATCACATTAAGTCCACATGAGTATCCAGTCTCACTAAGCGCATCACAGGCTGTTGATAAAAATTCGTTATTTATCTGACTGCCTCCCAAAATCTTACACCCTTTACCAAAGGGCAATCCATATTGACCAACTACCTTGTTACTATGCGGACCTTGGATAAATCCTATACATCCCCCCGTTATACCCCCTGTGCCAGCCACCGCAAATGCCGCCTCAATAGCCCTCGTAGAGGATCCAACAGTAGAAACAACTTTCACTTGGGCAACAGTGGAGAGAGGTGTGGCACAATTCGCAATAGCGGTGTTATTACTGTCGGTGAATGTTGCAGTGTATGATCCTGTAGCGATCGTATTTGTGACTGTTCCGTTATTGCATGTTCCAAGTCCTGATAGATTGGAAGCTCCTCTGTTGTATTTTGCGATAACATCTTCAA
>JBGSQF010000006.1:0-111649 GCA_041738235.1 Minisyncoccia bacterium | reverse complement strand
ATCAGGGACTCACTGCCAATACAGCGCGTTCATTGGTTTCATCGGTCTCTTCCTGCACCGCCGCAAAGAAATGTGAATACGCATGCAACCCAAATCATTCACTTGTCAGCGGTGTCTGCGTTCCTAATCCAACGATTGACTCCTTTACCCTCAACGGTCAGAATAGTGACATCACTGTGAACTCCGGTACGAATGTCACTTTTGCATGGACTGCGAGTAATGCTACGTATTGTACTGTGACAGGGTTAGACTTTAACTCCAATTACCACTATACCTATACACTAGAACGCAGTGTCGCTAAAACCGCAGGAACAACAGTTCATGGGCCCTATACCCTTAGATGCTACAATGCGTCAGGTGCCTCTACAACAAGCACCCGAACACTGAGTGTTACCTGCCCTGTAACTTGGACTGAATGGACCAACTGTTCTCCCTCTTGCGATCAAGACGAAACAGGCACTCAATCTCGCACTGGAATAAAAGCAAATTGTGATCCTACCAGTGAAAGCAGAAGTTGCTCTGTTCCCAAATGTCGTCCGGATGGGTTTCAGGAAGTGAATCCATAGAAGGAAATGAACATGCGAAGCAGACGGTAAGGTTGTAAAGTGGTGGGTGAGAATATAGTAAAAGCGCCCCAAGAGGGGCGCTTTTCTTGTCTTTTGAGGTGAAATCGTGTATAGTGGAGTTTATAGAATAAGGATTTGAAGATCTGATTGGATTTAAACTTGCGAATATGGCTTCTTTGGAAACGATCGTATCATTGGCAAAAAGAAGGGGATTTGTCTTTCCTTCAAGTGAGATCTATGGAGGATTTGCAGCGATATATGATTATGGGCATTACGGGACGCTCTTACGAAATAATATTCGAAGTGCTTGGTGGAGGGCAATGGTACAATTTCGCGATGATGTGGTGGGGCTTGATAGTGCAATATTCATGCATCCAAAGACCTGGGAAGCTTCTGGACATATTGCTGGATTCAACGATCCACAGGTAGACTGTCGAAAGTGCAAGGCGCGTTATCGAGCGGATCACTTGTTAGAAAAGTTCGGCATCAATGCAGATAAGGCGAGCGTTGAAGAGATCAACCAATATCTTGACCGTTTACGTCAAGAAAAGAAGTTGCGGTGCGAGCAATGTGGTTCGTCGGATCTTACCGAGGCAAGAGTATTTTCTTTGATGGTAAAATCAAATTTGGGGTCTCCGACGGAAGCCCTTTCAGATGAGAATGTCGTGTATTTGCGTCCTGAGACATGCGGAGGGATCTATTTGGAATATAAGAACACGCTCGATTCAACGCGAGTGAAGATCCCTTTTGGCATCGCGCAAACTGGCGCAGCTTTTCGTAACGAGATCGTAGCCCGGCAATTCATCTTTCGCACGCGTGAGTTCGAACAGATGGAGATGCAGTATTTTCACCATCCATCACAGACAAAGGAAAAATTCGAAGAATGGCGTCAAGTAAGGTGGCAATGGTATTTGGATCTTGGTGTTCCCGAGGAGAGAATTCGTTGGTACAAACACGAGAAGTTAGCGCATTATGCGAGTGATGCATATGACATCGAATTCAATTTCTCATCCCTTGGCGGTTTTAAGGAGGTGGAAGGTGTGCATGCCCGAGGGGATTGGGATCTTTCGCAACACAGTAAATTTTCGGGGAAGGACCTTTCGTATCAAGATCCTTATACGGGTGAGAAGTACATTCCTCATATACTGGAAACGTCAGCAGGGCTTAACCGCTTGGTGTTGATGATACTTGACCTCGCATATATCGAAGAAACGTTGTCCAATGGAGAGAGTCGAACAGTTATGAAACTTCCGAAACATCTCGCTCCCATAAAAGTCGCAGTATTTCCACTTCTCAAGAATAAGCCCGAGTTGGTGGCGAAGGCACGGGAGATCTATGACGAGCTCAAGCAGAAAATGATGTGTGAGTTTGATGATAACGGCAACGTCGGGAAGCGGTATCGTCGTCAAGATGAGATAGGAACACCGTATTGTGTGACGGTGGATTTTCAGTCCCTCGAGGACGTTATGGTAACGGTTCGCGATCGCGACACGATGGAACAAGAACGGATCGCGATAAAGGATCTTAACGAATACTTTGCAAGCAAGCTTTCGTAAGGTTTGTGGAAGGTTTTTTTGAAACAAATTATGGTTTTGGATGTATATGAGATTAGGCGGGTATTTTGAGGGATCTTTTAATGTAATTAAATAAAACACTTTGTTTTATGGAGGAGACAAAAACAAATGCTTCGCAAGGGGCGCCAAAGGAAGCGGAGGTGGTGGGGAGAAAATTTGATGAGAAGGATATCGCTGAAAATAAGTATGTGGCGATGCTTTCCTACTTGGGGATCTTGTGTCTGGTGCCTTTGCTCGTAAAGAAAGAGAGTCCTTTTGCGCAATTTCATGCGAGGCAGGGGCTGGTGATCGCTATTGCTTGGGTTATTGGGTGGGTTTTCTTTTGGGTGCCTCTTTTCGGACAGTTGGCAGCGCTTGTTCTCTTTGTGGTGAACGTTGTTGCACTGATAAAGACCTATGCGGGAGAAGCATGGGAAATTCCTGTCGTTACGGATGTGGCTAAGAAGTTGAATATTTAAAGATGCTCTATGGGGTTTCTAGGACTTGTCTTGGCTGGGGTTGTCTGCCTCGGGCTTCTTGCTTTTTCGATATTTTTGTTTGGGTTTATAGCGCTCTATTCCGCTATGATCTTTGGGGCGCCTTACGTACCGAGCAGTGATGAGAAGCGGCGCGTTGCTAGGAAGTTCATTCAGGGGCGTCACCGTGTGTTGGAGTTTGGTTCGGGAGATGGGCGTGTCTCTATTGATCTTTCGGAAAAAAACGATCGAGTGGATGGATACGAGATCAATCCTTATCTTGTGTGGATCAGTCGATGGAATGCGCGAAAGAGGGGGGTTTCCGAAAAAGTGCACTTTTACTGGAAGAATTTTTGGAAGGTGAATGTGGGCGAGTACGATACCGTTTATCTTTATGGGATCTCGTATATCATGGGACAGCTGGAAAAGAAGTTTCTTCAAGAACTCGCTCCTGGATCGATGGTGGTTTCGGTAGGTTTTCGTTTTCCAAATTGGGTTCCTGAGAAGAGCGAAGGGTCGGTGTCTTTGTATATCAAAAAGTAACGATCGGTGTCGGATCCTTGTTGACGCTCAGAGCTGTGTGGTATAGGGTTTATGAGGAGAGAGTACGATAATTTCTGAAAGAGTTTCTATGCAATACGAAAAGATGATATTGAAAAATGGGGTTCGGGTGATCTTGGCGCCGATGAGAGATACCGATACGGTAACCTTTCTTGTTATGACGGGAACGGGATCACGATATGAGACGCGGAGTCAAAATGGGATCGCACATTTTCTGGAGCATATGTTCTTCAAGGGAACAGAGAAGCGCCCAACTAAGATGGATATTGCTCATGAATTGGACGCGGTGGGAGCTTCTTTCAATGCTTTCACCGGGAAGGAATATACCGGTTATTATGCAAAAGTGGTAGCTCGCCATTATTCTACGGCTATAGATGTGATAGCTGATCTTT
Organism: Minisyncoccia bacterium; assembly: GCA_041738235.1. Classification (GTDB taxonomy): domain Bacteria; phylum Patescibacteriota; class Minisyncoccia; order Moranbacterales; genus JBGSQF01. The sequence goes on along the minus strand of JBGSQF010000006.1, from coordinate 108,101 downwards.
TTTTGCATTCAAAACTGGAGCAAAAGGAGATCGATCTGGAACGGGGTGCGATCATTCAGGAGATCAATATGTACGAGGATATGCCCATGCGTCGGGTAAGTGAGATCTTTGAGCAACAACTTTACGGGGATACGCCGCTCGGCTGGGATATTGCTGGACCAAAGGAGAATATTCACAAATTCAAACGGGCCGACTTTATGCGATATATGCGTCGTGGGTATGTTTCTGAAAATGTTGTTGTGGGGGTGGCTGGAAAGTTCGATCCAAAAAGGATCCGTCAAGAGATAGAGGATCGATTCCTCGTGCTTAAGGAGGGAAAGAAACCGAGTTTTAAAAAAATAGCTGAGAAACAGAAAAAGTCCTCAGTATTGGTCCAGTATAAAAAAACGGATCAGACACATTTTGTGGTGGGAGTACGAACGTTCGATCGTTATCATAAGGACCGTTATGTGCTTGCTGTGCTTGCCACAATACTAGGTGGAGGAATGTCAAGTCGTCTCTTTATGGAGATCCGGGAAAATCGAGGGTTGGCGTATAGTGTACACACGGGATCTGAAGCGTATCATGACGCAGGGTATATGGCTACACAATGTGGTGTGGAACACAAGAATTTGGAGGAAGCTTTGCGAGTTGTCCTAGATGAATATGGAAAGATGGCTCGAGAGGAGGTTTCTGAAAAGGAGCTTTCCAAAGCAAAGGAATATATCAAGGGAAAGATGGCTATGGGTCTAGAGGGATCGGATGATATTGTGGAATATTTAGTAAGTCAGGAGATCACGCGAAACGAAATAGTTCTTCCAGAAGAGAAAGCGCGACGTATTGACGCGGTGAATGCAAAGGATATTTTGCGTTTATCTAAAAAAATATTTATTTCTGGGCAGTTAAATCTCACGGTCATCGGGCCACACACGAAGTCCAAAACGAAGAAACTAGAAGCAGTGCTAACATTATAAATATGGATATATTTGACAGGGGTACAAAAAAGATCTCCGTTTCACCGTCAATTCTTTTCTGGACGTTGGCCATTGTTATTTTCGCATGGACGTTGTATCAGATCATCGAGATCATTCTCCTTCTCTTTCTGGCGATCATACTTTCTGCGGCATTGGAGCCATCTATCAAGAAGCTTATGTCTTGGAAGTTTCCTCGTGGAGTGGCTATCGCGGTCATTTATGTTGCAGTTTTTATATTTTTGTTTGGCTTGCTTTCATTTCTTATTCCTTCACTTATTAGTGAGACGAGTCAGGTTCTTACTCGTATACCGGAAACTTTGGGTCAATGGGGTTTTTCTCAATCCTCAGTACAGAACATCTCCGATGACATTACGAGTGTTTTTGATGGGAATGGTACTTCAGAAGGGGGTGGAAGTGTTCTTTTGCAACGAATATTCTCTACTACGTTAGGTGTGGTACGAACAGGAATTTCTTTATTGGCAGTAGTGGCTATGTCGCTCTATATTTTGGCGGTTGATGGGGGTGTTGAGAAATTTTTTCGGGCGGTAACCCCGAGTCGCTATCGAGAGTATGTTGTGTCACGATCTATGGAGGCATACAGAAAGACGGGAAGGTGGCTTGCTGGACAGGTATTTTTGATGGGGATTGTCTTTATCTTGTATTTTGTGGTTCTATCTGTTTTAGGCATCCCAGGTGCTTTTGCCTTGGCAGTTTGGGGGGGATTATTTGAGATCGTACCGTACATTGGGCCAACAATGGCGGCTATCCCCGCAATCCTTTTGGGAGCGTTTGTGTCACCGGTAGTTGGTCTATTGGTACTTGTGAGTTATATTCTTATTCAAAAATTGGAGAACTACTGGCTTGTTCCCAAGGTGATGGAGAAAGCATTAGGTCTTCACCCTCTGGTGATCATATTGGTGTTGCTCGCTGGAGGAAAGTTGGCGGGATTTATGGGTCTTCTTCTGTCTGTTCCTTTTGCAACTGTCGCAAGTGTATTTTTGAAGGATGTATTTGATTCGGGAAAGAGTAACGAAGTAAGCAGTGAGAAAAATGAGATTTGATCGTTAGTTTGTGGGATATTTTTTTATGACCGGAACACTCTATATTGTAGCAACGCCTATTGGGAACCTCGAAGACATGACCTTTCGTGCTATTCGGATCCTTAAAGAGGTGGACAAGATCGCATGTGAGGACACAAGGGTTACGAAGAAGCTTTTGTTTCGTTATGAGATACAAAAGCCGCTTTTGGCTTACCATCAGCATAGCGGGAGCTCTTCACGGGATAAGATCATTGGAGCGATCATGCAAGGAGAGAATGTTGCTGTGGTGACAGATGCTGGAACGCCTGGCGTATCGGACCCTGGAAATGAATTGGTGGCAGTCGCAGTTGAAAAGGGGATAACGGTAGTTCCGATACCGGGGGTAAGCGCGCTTGCAACCCTCCTGAGCGTTTCTGGGATCGACATGCAACAGTTCGTTTTCTTAGGTTTTCCGCCACATAAGAAGGGAAGAAAGACTTTTTTTGCACGAGTTGCCGGATCGAATGTTTCGGTAGCGTATTATGACTCGCCGTACCGTGTTGTAAAAAACCTTCTTTTATTGAAGGAAAATGTTGTTGATGCGAACATTATCATTGGTCGAGAGTTGACAAAGAAATTTGAGGAGATCGTTCGGGGGGATATATCGCGAGTTTTAGCATATTTTGAGGAACATCCGGAAAAAGTAAAAGGGGAGTTTACAGTCATAGTGCATAGCGTAAGCCAAAAAGAATCATAATCTTTCCATATGAAGAAGACATATTATATAACACTTGCCATTGATTACGTGAACGCAAAGCCACATATTGGGCACGCTGTTGAGAAGGTTCAGGCTGATGTGCTAGCTCGTTTTCACCGGATCTTAGGAGAGGAAACCTTTTTTCTTGGAGGAACAGATGAGTTTAGTTTAAAAAATGTTCAAGCAGCTGAGAAAGTTGGCATGACAGTAGAGGTATTTGTAGAGAAGAATGCAAAGAACTTTTACGATACATGGAAATCGCTCAATGTTTCTTTGGACGATTTTATTCGAACCACGGAAGAAAGGCATGTAAAAGGTGTGCAAAAGTTCTGGTCACTGTTTGGTGAGGGGGATCTTTATAAAAAGCGTTACGAAGGATGGTATTGTGTGGGTTGTGAGGAATTTAAAATGGAAAAGGATCTTTTGGATGGGAAGTGTAACGAACACCCGAACGCACAATTGGAAAAGGTAAAGGAAGAAAACTGGTTTTTTCGCTTGTCAAAATATCAAGGGATGCTTGAACAGGTCATCGATAAAGGTGAACTTCAAATATTTCCTAGGCACCGAAAGAATGAAGTGCTTGCGTTTATTCGTGGAGGCCTTGAAGACTTCTCTGTCTCGAGGTCGCTTCAGCGGGCAAAGGGATGGGGGGTTCCTGTTCCGGATGATCCAGATCAAGTGATGTATGTATGGGTGGATGCTCTTGCTAACTATATCACCGGGCTTGACTTTGCCTCTAATGGAGAGCGATATAAAACGTTTTGGGAGGGGGACGGAGAGAGGATGCACCTTATTGGCAAGGGTATTTTGCGATTTCATGCTGTGTATTGGCCGGCAATGCTGCTTTCGGCAAATCTCCCGATCCCAAAAACGATCTATGCTCACGAGTATCTTTCGATCAATGGACAAAAGATCTCGAAGTCACTGGGAAATGTTATTAATCCGGAGGAAGTGGTGGAGAAATATGGATGTGATGGTGCGCGGTATGTGCTTCTCACAGCGCTTCCTTATATGAATGATGGAGATGTTTCTTGGGATTCCATGACAGAGCGATATAACGCCGATCTTGCTAATGGGCTGGGAAATCTTGTTTCACGGGTGGCGAAACTACTAGAAGGAACATCGCTCGTGCCTGTTGAGCCAGTGGCTTTTTCTCAAGAATATGTGGATCTTTTGGGAGAGATGCGATTTTCTGAGGCGCTTGAGTTCGTTATGGCTAAGGTTCGATCCGCAAACAAAACTATTGAGGACACAAAGCCATGGGAACTCAAGAAGTCAGACACAGATCGTTTTATTCGCGTAATGACTGGATTAGTTTCCGATATTATGGATATTACCAAGCATATCGAGCCGTTTTTGCCGGGGACAGCTGACCGTATCAAAAAAATATTTTCTGGTGGGGAAAGAGAGATATTATTTCAGAGGATCACTTAGAAATGGGAAGAGTATATTACAATAAACTGATCCGTGACACTATTCCTGCTATTATTCGGAGTAAAGGGGGGTCGTATAGCGTTCGAAAACTTCGCGCAAAAGAGTTTGACGAGGCGCTTTTTAAAAAACTTGTCGAAGAGGCGAGGGAAGTTCGGGATGCGAAGGGAAAGAAAGAGTTGGAATCTGAGATCGGAGATATTTTGATGATCATTGATGAGATCAAGAGACGAAGAAAGATCAGTGATCGGGATATTCAGAGAGCTCAGAGCGATAACCTAAAACGGAAAGGTGGTTTTGCAAAACGTCTTTTTCTTGAATGGTCGTCGGATGAAGGATGTGAGCGGGATAAGCAGAGAGATTCCTAATTTTTAATCTAATTTCTACTGAGTATGATCGATGCCCACGCACATGTTCATGATGAGCAATTTGATAATGACCGTGATGAAGTGATGCATCGCGCTTTCAATAGTGGGATCTCTCACGTTGTGCTTGTGGGAACGGACGAGGTTTCAAATAAGCAGGCTATTTCTCTCGCTGAAAAGTATGAGAACACGTTTGCTCTTGTTGCGTTTCATCCCCACGAGTACAATGTTTTACTAGGTAGTGATGTTGAAGATCAGTGGATTCGAGAATTAGAAGAGTTGTCCTATAACCCAAAGGTCGTAGGCATTGGGGAATGTGGACTTGATTACTATAGCCATACAGGAGAGCCTATTACCGATGAGCAAAAAGATGTTCAAAAGAGGGGGTTTTTGGCACATTTAAAATTGGTTCAGCAGAGACAGCTTCCGTTGGTCATTCATACGCGCTCATCTTCTGTGTCTGTTGATGACGCATATCGAGATGTTTTGGATATATTGGTTCAGCATTCAGAGGGAATGGGTCAGTCAATTATCCTTCACTGTTACCAAGGAAATACTGAGATAACAGAGAAATTCCTCAAGATTCCTCAGGTATGTTTTTCTTTTGCGGGTAATATCACTTATCCAGTCAAGAAGGTCTTTCGAGATACGCGGTATGATATTCGGAAGGTGGTTAAAATGGTACCTATCGAGCGAATACTTACGGAAACAGATTGTCCTTATTTGGCACCCCAATCAATGCGCGGAAAACGAAACGAACCCTCTTTTGTTCGGTATGTGGTGGAAGAGATAGCTGGAATAAAGAGTTTGAGCATTGAGGATGTTTCAAACATTACCACAAGACTTTTTACGAAAACTTTCATTCAGAAACATTCATAAGATAGAACATATGGAGAAGGTTAAAAAGATCATACTTGTTGCTCCGCGGGGATTTTGTGCTGGAGTGGATCGGGCAGTTCGAACAGTAGAAGAGGCACTGGAAGTTTTTGGTGCTCCGGTGTATGTTAAGCATCGGATCGTTCACAATACTACCGTAGTTCGTAGCTTAGAGGAAAAAGGTGCTATTATTGTTGAAACGTTAGAAGAGGTGCCCGAAGGATCGGTGGTTGTTTTTTCAGCGCACGGATCCCCTCCTGAACATTATATACAGGCAAAGAAACGAGGTCTTCGTGTTATTGATGCAACATGCCCCCTGGTGACCAAGGTACATCTCGAGGTTCACCGATATTTAAAGCGGGGGTATGAGATCGTGTATATTGGTCACAGGGGTCATATTGAGGGAGAGGGGGTTCGGGCTGAAGCTCATCCATATGGGAAAGATATTTTTTTGGTGGACTCTGTATCGAGCGTTGAAGCACTGCCGAGCATACTCGGTAAATGTGTCTATTTGACCCAGACGACGCTGAGCATTCCTGAAACGGAGGGTATTATTACAGCATTGAGGGAAAAGATACCAAATATTGAAAGCCCACCAATACAGGATATTTGTTATGCAACGACCAATCGACAGGTGGCTGTTCAAAAGCTTGCCCAAGGCGTGGATGTTGTTTTGGTTGTTGGATCAGCAGATTCCTCTAACTCGAACAGACTTGTTGAGAGGGCTCGTGATGAGGGTGCAAAAGCCTATCTCGTGGAGAATGTTGAAGCGGTTCAAGAACTCGATCTGAAGAATGTGGAAACGATCGGGATCACAGCGGGAGCCAGCGCTCCTGAGTCTATGGTGCGATCTATAACTGATCATCTTAAGCAGGGGGGAGCGCAAGAAGAGACACTCAATGTTATACAGGAATCCATGCGTTTTGCCGATCCGTTGGAGTTGCAGTATATGAGAGAAGCAAAAACATAAGGCAAGAGGCTTCTTTTAAAGCGTGAGATGGGTATTTTCATGAATTTTCCTCCTTGATTTTTATAAAGAAGTGTGATATAATTCCACGACTTGTTTTATTGAGGATTCCGCGATGGAGAATAATGTTTGATGTATTTTTTGTTTCTAATAAAAGAAAATAGCTGTCTATTATATATGAGTACCGAGGTGAAAACTCGTCAGGATTCAGAAGTCTATTATGGAGTGGGGTCTTTTCTTTTTGAGATCATCAAGGTTTTTCTTTTGGCGGTCGTTATTATCCTTCCAGTTCGTATATTCCTTTTTCAGCCATTTTTTGTGAAAGGTGCAAGTATGGAGCCAAACTTTTTTGAAGGAGACTATCTCATTGTCAATGAATGGGGATATAAGACGACATCCATCAATCCACTTGGTTTCGAGACCGGTCTTTCCGTTAGCCCATTTAAAGAGTTGGAGCGATCCACTGTTGTAGTAGTGCGAAGCCCTGAATCATCGAGAAGTAATGCGACATATTTCATTAAACGAGTCATTGGTCTACCGGGTGAGACGGTAAAGATAGATAACGGGCGGGTAAGGATCATCAACAAGAAATATCCTGAGGGGTTCTTGCTAGATGAGAGTACTTATCTTAATCCGGCGGTAAAAACGAACGGAACGGGTATGACCCTAAAGGATGATGAATATTTTGTGATGGGAGACAATCGAGGTAATAGTAGTGACTCTCGTTCATGGGGGGCGCTCAAGAAAGATCACGTGATCGGAAAAGTAGCTGTTCGTATCCTTCCTGTGCAGAGGTTTCATTTTTTCCCCAATGCGGACCTTACGCATGCTGTAATGGGCTTAAGTCATTAGAGGGTTTTGTAATTGTGGGTTTTTGAAAATTAAGTTATTAACTTTTCTTTCGTATGGTGCAGAAAACAGTGCGTCGCTCGCAAACAAAAGAGTCGAAGTCTGCGTCTCGGATCAGCGCACCATTTCAATCACCGCGGGGAATGCGCGATATCTTGCCGGAGGACCAATCTTATTGGGCGCATATCGATCGAGTGCTTTTTAAGGTAGTACAGGAATTTGGTTTTCAAAAGATCACTTTGCCGATGGTAGAATTTTCCGCGGTGTTTACTCGTTCCGTTGGAGAGGGAACGGATATTGTAGACAAGGAGATGTATACATTTCCGTCTCGGGGAGGAGATATGCTGGCACTTCGACCAGAACTTACAGCGGGCATGGTCCGAGCCTTTATTCAGAATGGGATGCAAGTATGGCCAAAGCCAGTAAAGCTTTTTACACATGGTCCAGCTTTTCGTTACGATCGTCCGCAAGAGGGGAGGTATCGAGAGTTCTATCAGGCTGATTTTGAGGTATTTGGGGAGTCCGACCCTGTTTTGGATGCGCAGATGATACAGATGGCACACCGAACTTTGACGGCATTGGGGCTTAAAGATATTCATTTTCAGATCAATACATTGGGTTCAGAAGAGGATAAAAAACAGTATAGAAAACTTCTTGTCAGTTATCTGCGATCAAAGAAGATAAAGCTCTGTCGCGATTGTAAGCGTCGACTTACGATCAACCCTTTGCGTATATTGGACTGCAAGGAAGAAAAGTGCCGTCAAGTGACGCAGGGGTCACCACAGACGGTAGATCACCTTTCCCAGGAGGCACATGATCATTTCAAATATCTTTTGGAGTATCTGGATGAGTTAGAGGTTCCCTACAGCATTGCTTCTGAGCTTGTTCGTGGGCTTGATTATTATACTTCGACCGTTTTTGAAGTGTGCAGTATTGATCCTGATGGGAAGCAGTTGGCATTGGGTGGTGGAGGGCGATATGATACATTGGTTAAGAAGATGGGAGGAGAAAGCACGCCTGCTATTGGATTTGGTATCGGACTTGACCGTGTCGTTATGAGGATGAAGCGAGAAAAAACGAAGATACATCCTGATCCGAAGCCGAAGGTATTCTTAGCGCAATTAGGCGAGTTAGCTAAAAAGAAAAGTCTTCGACTTTTCGCGCAACTGGAAAAGAACGGTATCTTAGTAGGTGAAAGTTTTGGACGAGGAGGTCTTAAGGCGCAGCTTCGACATGCTTCTAAGATCGGTGCAGAGATCACCGTTATTTTGGGGCAGAAGGAGGCAATTGATGAAACGGTGATCGTGAAGGATATGGTGAGCGGTTCTCAAGAAACGGTTTCTCAAGAGCGCCTTGTAGAAATTATTAAAAAAATGTTAAGAAATAATGGTGTCGTCTTCCAGAAAAAAGAGCAGTAAAGAGAGTTGTGTTTTTTGTAAGATCGTTCGAGGGAATATCCTGGTTCATCGTGTTTTTGAGGATGAGCATATTTTGGTATTTCCTGACGCACATCCAAAAAAACCGGTACATCTTTTGATCATTCCCAAAAAGCACATTGTGAATGTCGAGGACTTTTCAGAGGCGGATAGAGATGTGGCGGGAGCTCTTCTTTTTGGAGCTCAGAGAGCGGCAAGAATTTCCCAATGTTTGGTGGATGGTAAGAGAAGAACGGTTGCTGAGACGGGATACCGACTTCTTTCTCGGATAGGAGAATATGGTGGTCAGGGGGTGATGCATATGCATATACACCTTCTTGGCGGTGAGAGGATGCGAGAAGAGGAGTGGTAGGGGTATGGGCATAAAAAGGGAGCCGAATTGACAAATAAGGTTTTATTCACTACTATCAGAAGATAAATAGGGTATAGGAGAAAGGAGGATTTTATATGGTACGGGTTTTAAAGAAGGAAAAGGAGACCGACGAGAATCTCATTCGTCGTTTTACCAGGCGTGTTCAGCAAACACGAGTTTTGGCTTTGGCTAGGAAGCGTCGGTATCGAAAGGAAGAAAAGAGTAAGACCAATCGACGAAAAGAAGCGTTGTATAAGACGGAGATTCGCGGAAAGATCGAGAAAGTGAAAAAGATGGGACACTTCGATGAAGAAACGCTTCGCGATATCAAGAAAAAGATGCGAAAGCGATAAGGAGAACTGTTTGGAAATAAAAGGCGCCCCGCACATCGGTTGTGACAGTGTTCTGTTACGTTCGATGTTGCGGGGCGTTTTGGGACCAACCTCCTCCAGTCTTCTTAGGAAGGGTCGAAGAGGTCCTGGAGATGGTCCAGGGTCAGCTGGTCCAGCTTCGCCATGGGGACACTGGAACATGTGTGCAGGTGCGCGCGGAGGGCTTTCCTGAGGTCTGCGATCTCCTCTTCATTTCCGCCACCCAGGGCTGTTTTGAGGGCTTGTGCTAGAGTCTCTGTGCCCACTTTCCACATTCTATATCTTTCTTCGTTCTCTTCGATTAAGGTCATGATCCTCTCCGATCTTGTTTTTGTCCTCTCTCCGGCTGGAGGAATAGGACAATTCAGCATAGCAAGGGATGGGTCACTTCGTCAATTCTTTTTGATCTCATTTTTCTTTTGATGAGATTTGTTGTATTCTTTTTATAGGGAAAAATAAGTATTTAAATTCTTAACTGAGACCAATATGCTTTCTCAAAAGATCCACGAAGATCTTATTGTTGCCATGAAATCGGGCGATACGGGGCGGCGTGACGTTTTGCGATTTCTCGAGGCTGACATTAAGAAAAAATCGATCGACACGCGTAGGGAGCTTAGTGATGAAGAAGTACAAAAGGCTATTACAAGTCAGATCAAGTCAAGGAAAGATAGCATAGCACAATTTCGTTCTGGTGGACGAGAGGATCTGGCTGAGCCGGAGGTTTCAGCTATCGCTATTTTAGAGGCATATTTGCCTGAGCAGATGTCCGATGAGGACCTTGGGAGTATTGTTCGAGGGGCGTTGGCAGAATCCGGAGTGGATGATCTAAAAGATATGGGTCGAGCTATGGGGGCCGTTATGCCAAAGGTTGCCGGGCGTGCCGATGGTAATCGCGTGAAGGATATGGTCATCAAGGTATTGACCAAGTAAAGGATGTGAAAAATTTGATCTATTAATAAGGATGACCTTGACTCAAGATTCAAAATTAGGAGTTCGAGATGCAACACCGACAAGCAGGGGTGGTTTTGTGGTGCATGTTGTTGCTCATGGCGAGACTGTGTGCGGATCTTCGAGGGTGTTTCTGGAACGCGTGGTGCGTGAGTCCATTGAGAGGTCGGGTGTAATACGAGGTGATAAGATGATAGTGGTCAGTGTGGCTAGTGTTTCCTTGGAAGAGGTGCAGGCGCTCAATAAAGCGTATCGTGGAAAAAACGTCCCAACGGATGTGTTGTCATTTCCTGAATATCCCGACAAGGCATCTATTTTGGCCGAAGAAAAGGGGGAGATATCGATCGGGGATGTGGTGTTGTCATGTGATATCGTAAAAAAACAGGCGCGAGAAGATGGTGTAAGTGTTTCGCGAGAATTGGCCTATTTGCTGTCTCATGGTGTGTTGCATCTTTTGGGTTATGATCATGAACCGGAGATGTTCTCGATTCAAGATGAGATATGTGATATACTAGAGAGGTGAAGATTTTATAAAATTAAAGAACAAAGCAAGGGCGGAATGTTCTTGCTCGTACACGGATATGCCGATACGATTTTTTAGGAGCCTCAAGCATGCCTTGCGTGGCCTTGTGTATACATTTCGTTACGAGAAAAACTTTCGTATTGAGATAATAGCGGGACTTGTTGTTGCGGCGTCTCTTTTTTTGGTGGATCTGGCCACTTGGGAAAGGGTGGCTTTGGTGGGTATGGTGGGTTGGGTCATTGTGATGGAGCTTCTGAACACTGTTGTGGAGCGCGTGATCAATATTGTCCGACCGAGGAACCATCCGTATCCGGGAATCATAAAAGATATTATGGCTTCAGTGGTGTTAGTTTCTTCGTTGACAGCGCTTTGTGTCGCGTTGATCATCGCTGTTACACATATTTCGTCTCGTGGTATATAATTAAAACAAAAGTAGGTCTATGGGAAGAGGGTATAGCATAGCAGGAATTGATATAGGATCACAAACAGTTCGAACTGTGGTGGCCTTGAGTAATAACGATGCTGAAGAATCACTTCAGGTTGTTGGCGTTGGTGAGGCGCCTTCTGTGGGCATGCGCCGTGGGTCGGTTGTTGATATGGAGGCTTTGGCCGGAGCCATCCGTTCATCGGTGGAGAAAGCAGAGCTTATGTCAAATCAAAAGATCTCTCGAGTGTTAGTGAGTTTGGGCGGAAGTAACACGAAAACTCAGTTCTCAAAGGGTGTAGTGGCGGTAGGTAAAGCTGATGGTGAAGTATCTCGCGAGGATATTAATCGTGTGGTTCAGACGGCAGGAGAGGTGAGTGTTCCGCTGAATAACGAGATCATTCACGTTATTCCCAGAAGTTATCGGTTGGATGACCAGAGCGATATCAAAAATCCACTAGGAATGAAAGGAGTTCGGCTAGAGGTGGAAGCTATGATCATCGAAGGATTTTCTCCTCAGATAAAGAGCATGACAAAGTGCCTTCAGTTTTCTGGTGTGGAACCGGAGAGTTTCGTATTTTCGCCATTAGCCGCAGCACAATCCGTTCTTGACAAACGACAGCAAGAACTTGGTGCGGTGGTGATTGATCTTGGAGCATCCTTTACTGGGATCGCAGTGTATGAGGAGAGTGATCTTGTTCATACAGCGATACTTCCGATCGGTTCAGGACATGTTACGAATGATATTGCGATTGGTATTCGTACTACCGTTGATATTGCAGAAAAAGTCAAACTTTTATACGGAAGTACTTTTCCGGAGGATGTTGATCCGGACGAGGATATTGACCTTTCGACGATCGATCCCTCTGAGTACGAAGAAGTTTCTCGAAAACATATTGCTGAGATCATTGAGGCACGAATGGAAGAGATATTTGATGCGGTCAATGCCGAATTGAAAAATATTGGTCGTGAAGGATTGCTTCCTGCTGGAGCGGTACTTGTGGGTGGAGGTGCAAAATTGCCAGGTATCGTTGAGTATGCAAAAGAAAACTTGCGACTTCCCGTTACGGTTGGTTATCCTAAGGAGATGAGTGGATTGCTTGATAAGGTGGATGATCCTGGATTTGCAGTGGCGACTGGTTTGGTGAAGTGGTATTATGATTTTGATGAGTCGGGTAGAGGTGGTAATTTCTCAGGTGGAGTGCTCTCCTCTCTCTCCGATACATTTTCTCCAGCTATTACCTGGGTTAAGCGGTTTCTTCCATAGAAGGTAACTAAAAGAAGTGGTGTCAGAAATTCCTTTATTTCTGACTTTTTCTTTTAAAAGAGGGCTTTTCTTGACAGCCAGGGACTTTGCGTGATACAGTAAGTTATCGGAAGGCATTAATGCATTGTTTGGTGGATATGCGTGAATGTCTATAGTGTTTATACTAATTTTTCTCGTATGGCAGAAATAAAGCCGGATATCGAAATGTTTGCCAAAATAAAAGTGGTTGGAGTGGGTGGATCTGGTGGAAATGTTCTGTCTCGAATGATCGATGCAAATATCAAGGGTGTTGAATATGTCGCTATTAACACTGATGCGCAAGCGCTTCATCATTCTCGAGCAGGCGAGAAAGTCCATATTGGAAAGAATCTCACGAAAGGACTTGGTGCAGGAATGAATCCTGAGATTGGAAGACAAGCAGCGGAAGAGAATCGTGATGAGATACAAGAAGTATTGAAGGGTTCGGATATGGTGTTCGTTGCTTGTGGTCTTGGTGGTGGGACTGGTACGGGTGCTGCGCCCATTGTTGCGGAAACAGCTAAAGAGCTGGGAGCGCTTACTATTGGAGTGGTAACAAAGCCATTTTCATTTGAGGGAGCACAACGTCGAGCGATCGCCGCAGAGGGACTTGAGAACCTTAAGGACCGAGTGGATGCGCTTATTACGATCCCTAATGATAAACTTCTTTCGATCATTGATAAAAAAACGACGTTGATCAGCTCTTTTAGGATCGTGGATGACATTCTTCGTCAGGGTGTGCAGGGGATATCGGATCTTATTACCAAACCAGGAATTGTTAATGTGGACTTTGCCGATGTTCGAGCCATTCTTGAGGATAGCGGATCGGCACTTATGGGCATAGGGATCGCTAGTGGTGACAATCGTGCTGCTGAGGCGGCGAAGGCGGCTATTAACAGTCCTCTCTTGGAGTTGTCCATTGACGGGGCGAAGGGTGTACTTTTTAACGTGAGTGGCTCGAGTGATCTGGGAATGCTGGAAATTAATGAAGCCGCAAACATTATTACTGAGTCTATCGATCCAAATGCTAAGGTTATATTTGGAGCTGTGGTGGATGACCAGATTCGAAAGGGTGAGTTGCAGATCACGGTAGTAGCAACTGGATTTGATTTTGACCGAGCAAACCGAAGTAATCCTTTACAACCAGGATTGATACAGAGGAAAGTGGTTTCTTTTGGAGGAGGAATGACCGCTCAACAGACACAACCGTCTGGTTACAAAGTTTCTGGTGAACACGAGGCGTCTGTCTCTGATCAACCGGTGACGGCCTCACCAAATACCCCATTAGTCTCTGCTGAGCGCGAAGAGAGTGAGAGAATAACGTTTCCGAGCAAGAGGATCGAGCCGACCAAGATGATCATTGAAGAGAAGATCCAGCCAAAACCTCTCATGAGAAATCCAGATGATTCGTTAGCCGCATCGGATGATGATCTAGAAATACCGGCATTTATACGGAGAAAGATGAAAAAATGATAATAGTGGTGTACAAATAGATAGAGAAAAAACACGCTCAAGGCGTGTTTTTTCTCACTTATTTTTTTGTTGAGCATCGTCAAAATTACGGTGGATAACTCCACTTTTTCGCTTGAAAAAACGGTGTTGCGCTCATGTTGCGCTAGTGGTATAATTCTTCCGTATTCCACTATATATAGTATTAAATTGTATGAAGTGTCCTTTTTGTGGGGAAGATTCTACTAAGGTCGTTGATTCACGAGATATTAGTGAAGGACGTACCATTCGGAGGCGTCGAGAGTGTGAGAAATGCTCTCGTCGGTTTACGACGTACGAGGAACTTGAATCACTCAAGATCGTGGTTATTAAGCGAGATGGGCGACGACAAGACTATAGTCGAGAGAAATTGCAGTTGGGGCTTATGAAAGCGTTTGAGAAACGGCCCATGGCAGAAGAGCAGATCGAGCGGATACTCAGCGAAGTGGAGTATGAATTACATGCCAAACATATCAAAGAGGTGGGAAGTCGTGACGTGGGCAAGATGGTGATGAAAAAAATAAAAGGTATAGATGAAGTGGCATATTTGCGTTTTGCGAGTGTATATAAGGCGTTTGGAAGTGCTACCAGTTTTCAAAAGGAGATTCAAAAGATGTCATAAATGAATTGAAAATTAATATACAGACATATGCCAAGTCGTGTTGTGCAGAAAAAGAAAGCAGAGAAAAAAGTTCCGGCACAAGAAAATGTGGTAAGAAGCATTGTGAAGCGATCTGGAAGGGTGGTGCGTTTCCGTGAAGAAAAGATAGCGGTGGCGGTAACCAAGGCTTTTCAGGTAACCGGGGAGGGTTCAGAAGCAGATGCAAGAAAAGTGGCACGAAAGGTGGCTACACTGTTGGAAAAACGCGCTAAACAGCTTGCTAAGGAGAAGAAGCAATATGTTCCGCAAATAGAGGAGGTTCAGGATCTTGTTGAAAAAGTACTTATGATCTTGGACTTCGATGAAACGGCCAAGGCATATATCCTTTATCGTGAGCAACATCGACAGGTTCGTGATACCAAGGCGGCGTTGGATCAAGCAGTACATCTTGTGGATGGCTATCTGGGGGAGTTGGATTGGAAGACCAAGGAGAATGCGAATATGGCGTATTCTCTACAGGGACTCAATAACTATATTGCTTCGGCGGTAAGCGCAAAATACTGGATGAACCGGATTTATCCTGAGACGATACGGAATGCTCACGAAGAAGGAGACTTTCACATTCACGATCTTCAGTCTATAGCAGGATATTGTTGTGGGTGGGATTTGCAAGACCTGCTTCGAGTTGGGTTTACCGGAGTGGAGGGAAAGACCTCTTGCGGACCGGCCAAGCATTTGAGCGTGGCTTTGGGACAGATGGTGAATTTCATTTATACGCTTCAGGGAGAGGCGGCTGGAGCGGAGGCCTTTTCGAATTTCGATACTTTGTTGGCGCCGTTCGTACGATATGACAAGCTTTCGTATAAGCAGGTGAAGCAAGAGATGCAGTCGTTTGTATTTAATATGAACGTATCGACACGTGTCGGATTTCAGACTCCTTTCTCGAATATTACGCTTGATATGACCCCACCAAGCACACTTCGGGATGAAGTGGTGGTCATTGGGGGAAAACCACAAAAAGAAAAGTACGGAGAGTTTCAGAAAGAAATGGATATGATCAACCGTGCCTTTGCCGAGGTGATGAGTGAGGGTGATTCATCTGGACGTATCTTTACTTTTCCTATACCGACATACAATATTACGAAAGATTTTCCTTGGGATGATAAGCGATTTGATCCAATCTGGGAGATGACAGCTAAGTACGGTATCCCGTATTTTGCGAACTTTGTGAACTCTGATATGAGTCCGGATGATGCAAGGAGTATGTGTTGTCGTTTGAGACTGGATAACAAGATGTTGCGAAAACGTGGAGGAGGGCTCTTTGGCGCCAACCCTCTGACGGGTTCGATCGGCGTAGTAACGATCAACTTACCACGATTAGGGTATACGTCGAAGAACAAAAAAGAGTTTTACAAAAAGTTGGACGATCTCATGGATTTGGCGAAAGAGAGTTTGGAGATCAAGAGAAAAACGATCGAGTATCTGACGAAGAGAGGGCTATATCCGTATACGAAATTTTATTTGAGAAATATTTTTACTCGATTTGGGCGGTATTGGAGCAATCACTTTTCGACGATCGGTATTGTGGGAATGAATGAGGCATTACTGAATCTTATTGGCGAAGATATTACTACTGAGAAGGGAAACATGCTTGCACAAGAGATCTTAGAGCATATGCGAGATCGTATGGCTCAGTATCAGAAAGAAACGGAGAATATGTTCAATCTTGAAGCAACTCCCGCTGAAGGAACATCGTATCGGTTGGCACTTAAGGATAAAGAGCGATATCCCGATATCGTGTTTGCGAACGACAGTGATGTTAAAGAGCGAGGTATTGACCCCTATTACACGAACTCCTCGCAGCTTCCCGTTGGGTTTACGGAGGATATCTTCGAGGCGTTGGATCTTCAGGATGGGCTCCAGACAAAGTATACGGGTGGGACGGTGTTGCATGGATTTCTGGGTGAGAGATTGACAAGTGGGGTTCAGGCACGTGACCTTGTGCGGAAGGTCGCATCTCAGTACGCTCTTCCTTATTTTTCGGTCACTCCAACGTTTAGTATTTGTCCTGACCATGGGTATCTTGTGGGAGAGGTAAAGGTGTGTCCGAAGTGTGTGGCCATTGCCCAAAGCACAAAACTTAAGGTGAAAAAGTGAGATGTAAAAAGTATATATTATTAAAAACGCTGAGTATCGTCCTGCAATAGAGAAGCAACGCCGAGACTACAGCAAAACAAAAATATGGAGAAGATGCTTTGTCACGACTGCGACCAGGTGATCGTTGAGGGGTCAAAATATATGGCGTACGATGTGGACGGGGTAATGTATCACAAATGCGCCGAATGTTTTAAAAAAGACGCTGTGCTGCGAAATTACCGTGAAACAGAGGTCTACTCGCGCGTGGTAGGCTATATTCGCCCCGTCAAGCAATGGAACAAGGGAAAGCAGGCGGAGTATGGGGATCGCAAAGAGTTCGTGGCAGAGGGGTGCGCTTGCGCGTAAGAGCGGGGTATATAGGTCATGGTAATAAATAGAATAGAAGTTGTGAGGGTGGGTATTTCGCCTGCCCTCTGATATTTAAAGAGGGTATGCATATTTCCGGTTTTGAAAAATTTACACTTTTGGACTACCCCGGGAAAATGGTGACGGTGGTCTTTACGCCCGGGTGCGTATTTCGTTGTCCATTTTGCCATAATCCGGAGCTCATCGAACCACATGATGAGGAATCAAAGAAGCTCTTCTTGGAAAATCATGAGGAGGAATTTTTTGCATTCCTCGAAAAACGCAAAGGGAAGTTGGATGGGGTATGTATTACTGGCGGAGAGCCGACACTGCAGAAGGATCTGCAAGCATTCATTGATCGTGTGAAAGATATGGGGTTCTTGGTGAAACTCGATACGAATGGGCTTTTTCCGCACATTGTGGAAAAGATCCTGGAAAGTGAAAAGGTGGACTATTGGGCGATGGATATTAAGCATACGAAGGAAAAGTATCGGTTGGCAGTGGGGAAAGATATCAATATCGACAGTATTAAAAAGAGCGTGGAACTGCTCATGACGAGGGCCAAGGACTATGAATTCCGCACAACGGTCGTTCCGGGGATCCACAAGGAGGAAGATTTCGAGGAGATCGGGCAATGGATCAAGGGAGCCAATGCTTATTATATTCAAGAGTTTCGTGAAGGGAAAATGCTTGATCCTTCCCTTGTGGAATTGGCGCGTAAGTCGAGTGTGGACCTTGAGAAGGTAAAAAAAATAATGGAGAAGTATGTGGGTCGGGTGGAGATACGGAGATAGGTTTACAAAGTCCTCAAAATATATATAGTTGAGGGAAAAGATCGAATAGGCTAAATTCAGGATCTGAGTGCGTATGACTCACGGAAGAACGATCGAATTCCTTTCTCAAAGCATTCTTTTGAGTGTTTTGTTTTTGTGTCTTGGTGTGGGGGTTGTACTTTTTTTCCCCAATCTTTACTTGATCGCGGGAATTTTTGTTGTGATCGTACTTGTGATACTTTGGGGCGTGACAGGGTGTCATCGTTTGATCCTCTTTGGCTTTGCGGGGATGATCGCTTATGTGACTGGGGTATGGATGGCGCAAGGAGCGGTGATCGCATCGGACGTGTCAGACCTGCGAGGGAAGATGATCTCTGGAGAGGGGGTAGTGATAGATGATCCCTCTTCTGGCACGTTTGCCCAGAGGGTTCTGGTAAAGGTTTCTCAATGTGAGGGGAGCGATCAGTGTCGAGGGGTGGGGGTTATGATCGAAACGGATCGATGGAGTGAAATACGATTTGGAGAAACAGTTCGATTTTTGTGTATGTTCGAACGGCCGGAAAATTTTTCTGAAGAGTTCGACTATCGGATGTATCTGGCGTCGCGGGGCGTGCGTGCGATGTGTAAAAAGGCGGACGTATCTGTGGTTGAAGATAAAAAAACATTTCTTGGTTACTTGGGAGGTATACGACGAGCATTTGAAAGAAGTGTGGATCGGTCGATCGAGCAACCCTACGCAGCATTGGGAAATGGACTTTTGTTCGGGGGGTCAAGTCGCATGTCGGAAGAAGTGGCAAACGATTTTTCCAAAACGTCAATGACACATATTGTTGCGGTGTCGGGCTATAATGTGGCGCTTATCGCAGGGTATACGTTCCTTTTGGCGGTGTATCTGGGGTGTTGGCGAAAGTCAGCTACGGCAGTGGCGATTCTGAGCATTGTTGTTTTTGTGCTTTTTATTGGGTCGCCTTCTTCAGCGATCCGAGCAGCTGTGATGGGGAGTATCCTGCTTTTTGCTTTAGCATTGGGTCGGCCTCGAGGGTCGATTCGGGTACTTTTGTATGCTGGGGTGATAATGGTGATAGTAAACCCTCTTATCCTGAGGTATGATGTGGGATTTCAGTTATCATTTTTAGCGACATTGGGGATCATTGTACTGGCACCCTTGTACGAAAAGATGCGACCGAGACATACGATGGCCCAAGGAATAGCCGAGATCGTTTTTATGACGACCGCGGCACAACTTTTTGTGCTCCCAGTTATTCTTTGGAGTTTCCATTCTTTTTCCCTTGTGTCGATCATGGTCAATGTGCTGGTGCTTTGGACGATACCATTCGCGATGCTCTTTACTTTTTTGTCATCACTTTTGGGTCTTGTGGGGGGATGGCTGGGATTCGTTGCGGGCATGCCGGCACAGGGGATACTGTGGTACGATATTGGGGTGGTGCGGTTCTTTGCCTCAATGGGTTGGAGCGTGGTACATGTGGAAAGCGTGAGTTTACTTTTCACTATTGTGTGGTATGGGGTGCTTGGAGGAGTGGCGTGGTGGCTGGTTTGGAGTGAACAGAGGGTGACGCGACAAACTTGCAAGAATCGGGAATTGTTGGATATCTAAATTGTTTGGGTGTGTTCATATGAGGGGGAATCGTTTAAAAATTTGGGGAGGATTGATTGTGGGAGTATTTGCTGTTTTGCTTTTGGGATGGGTGATCTGGGGTGGACGAGCAGACAACGCCATAGTTGTACGGTTTTTGGATGTTGGACAGGGGGACTCCATCCTTATATCTCAAGGTTCTACTCAAGTGCTTATCGATGGCGGTAGGGATCCAAAGCGACTCCTAGAACTTTTGGGCGCGTACATGCCCTTCTGGGATAGAACGGTTGACGTGGTGGTGGCAACGCACCCCGATGAGGACCATATCGGTGGGTTGGTGGGTTTGGCAGATCGATACCATGTGGGAGAGTTTTTACAAACCAATGAACCAAGTACCTCGCAAGTGTTCTCAAGATATCAGGGTGTTGTACAGAGTGGATCGACAGTGGAGACATTCGCTCCGCTTGATCTGATATTCCCGAACGGCGCGCGTCTTGAGACGGTATATCCCGATGATACGATCGATCCGGGAAAGGACATTCCTTCCAACGATACCAGTATTGTGATGGAACTTTTATTTGGCGAACATACCTTTCTTTTTACGGGGGACCTCCCTGAAAAAGAGGAGTCAAACATTCTTGTGGGAGACATTGAGGTGCTTAAAGTAGGGCATCATGGATCGAAGTATTCTACATCCGATGCTTTTTTGGATAGGATCACTCCGGAATATGGGATCCTTTCTGTAGGAGCGAACAATCGGTATGGGCATCCTGCGCCAGAGGTAGTGGAGAAATTTAAAAAAAGAAATATTACCGTTTTTCGGACTGACAAGGAAGGAACGATCTCATTTGTGTGTAAAGACGAGCAAGAGGCTTGTGAGATGATGACAGAAAAATAGTGAAAAAGAGGTTTTAAAGTCAGTAGTGTGTAAGTTTAGGATATAAAGCACAAATCCTTAAAGTACAAGAACGATCATAAAAAAAGAGACCCCGGCGTGCGATGACGTCGGGGCTCAAACTTTCTCTTATTAAATATTTGGACCTGGGGACGTTTTGAGGACGTCTTAGATCGCTACACCTTGGGCGATGGGCGGGTCTGTCCCGGCCCCGGTAGTTTCGTCTTTGTTGTCCAGGGCTGCGAGTCCCAATCCGATGGCGACGAAAATGCCAACCCCGACCACCGTGAGTAGGGTGGGCTTCAGGAGGTTAAAGAGATTTTTCACGTGTTGTCTCCGGTGGGTTCGAGACCCGGTGGGATGATGTTGAACTTCTCGGCGATATGCAACCACTTGGGGCTTCCCGCGGGGATTTTCCGACTGATCGCATAGTACACGGGATCGTCGCTTGCATCGGCGGATGCCGGCGTGATGGTCCCAAGTTCCACGAGCCGGTCTTCTTCCGTGAAGATCCAGTAGCGATTTCCTCTGGGGAGAGCTTCCTCGAAGATGTCGAGAGGCTCAGCCCTTTTGGTGATCTCTACACCACGGTTAAATGCTTCGTTGGTGTCTGGGCGGGTCGCCGAGGCACACCCAGGGAGTATGACTGCGACCGCGATAACTACGGTCGCGATGCAAAGCACCGTCGCCCAGGTCGGTATGCTGAATCGGTAGGCGCGAGTGAGCACTTCGATCATTGCAGAGATCCTCCAAATAAGTTCTTTGTCCTTCAACTTTCATGATTTTTCATGTAAAGCAGGACGGTTCTAAGATAACAAGTAAAAAATAATATTGTCAAATTTGGGGAGGGGAATACTTCAAAGCGAATCTTATAAATCCGCGTATAATATGTTGCTTTTTTTGGTGTATCAAGGTACAGTAGACACAGATTCAAATTTAATTGAGTAATTGTTTGATTATGCGTTCATACGAGAATGTCAAAAAAGAGCGATCGTTAGTGATCATCAAGCCCGATGGGGTCCAGCGATCTTTAATAGGGGAGATCATTAAGCGATACGAACGAACGGGACTCAAGCTTATTGCTATGAAAATGGTCGTAGCGTCTCCTGAGAAGGCACGAGAGCATTATATGGTGGGAGGCGAGGAGTGGCTCGAGACGGTGGGACAAAAGGCTGCTGCGGCTTATGAGCGCAAAGGAGAGAAGTCACCCTATGCAACGTACCGAGAGAATGGTATGGCGGTACTTGAAGCGAACGCCAAGTATCTTTCTGCCGGACCGGTCGTGGCGATGGTGTGGGAAGGTAGTCAGTCGATCGGGATCATCCGAAAGGTAACTGGAGGGACGGAGCCTCTTTCGAGCGATGTGGGAACGATCCGTGGAGACTTCACCATTGATTCATATGGGTTGGCTGACACGGATAAACGCTCAGTTCGTAACCTTATTCATGCTTCTGGAAATGAAGAGGAAGCCAAGAAGGAGATCGCTATCTGGTTTGCCGAAGAGGAACTTATTAAATATAACCACGTTCAAGAAATGGTGATCTATGATGTAAATATGGATGGGATCTTGGAATAGGAGTTTGCAAAGTTTTTTGGTAAAGACACCCCGATCACGGGGTGTCTTTTTGTTGCGCTCATCTCTTGTTTGTGTTATAAAGCGGGTGATCTTAGCATGCGGGGTATGTATTATTATGGCTACTCTTTCTCTTGATGAGCTCAAGAGGGACCTTGAGGTCATAAAGGCCGTTGAAGAAGGAAAAATCCAGGTGATATACGGCGAAGAAGAACCAGAGGATCCTCACCTTACCGAGGAGGAGGTGAGGGATATGTTCGATCATTTGCGGGGGGTTTGACCCGCGCCAATTGTTTGAATCTTGGGCTTATCGCGCAGCGTGTTCGCGGTAAGCCTATTATTTTGATCTAAAAATAATGGTAATTGCTTAATATAAAGCAAAATTAGTGTTCTTACCATTGACAAGAAAGGGGGACATGCTATACTCTCAGAACATTTAAAAAGGTCCTTATGCAGGGCTTTTTTAATTGGTAGCAAATTGTGAAGCAGCTTTTTATTGTTAAAAATTTCATATGCAACTAGCATCTCTTTCGCAGCAACTTGAAGATCCTCTGAGTACCCATCCGGTATTCCTTTTTGCTGCATGGCTCGGAATACTGGTGATCATGGCGGGTGTTGCTGGAGGAACGATGTGGCATGAATCTTATATTCCACAGGGGCATATACAAGATCTTGCTTTTTCGGAGGGATCTTCCGAAGAGGAGAGTTTAGGAATTGTTTTAGGGGAAAATATGTTTCATATGGCATCGGCGGAAGAGGTTCAGAAAGAAAAAGAAAAGAAGTCACTTGAGCAAGAAGTTCGTACACTTGTGGCTGGATATCCAATTGAGGCTATGGCACCCTTTATTGCCGAGCAGGATCGATCAGTGGCTGCTTTCTTGGTAGGAATTGCAAAGAAGGAAAGTGATTGGGGACGACACGTGCCAACTCAAAATGGTCGAGAATGTTATAATTATTGGGGATATAAAGGGGTCGGATCACTTGGGTATGGAATGGGCTATGGATGTTTTGCAAGTCCTGAGGAGGCTATTACTGTAGTGGGTGGCCGTATTCATACGCTGGTCATAGAAAAAAAGAACAAAACACCTCGCGATATGGTGATCTGGAAATGTGGGTCTCGTAGTTGTGTGGGACATGCGCCTGGTTCGGCCGAGAAATGGATCCAAGACGTGAATGTATACTATTCAAAGTTGGTAGCCTTTAATAAGTAGCCAGTGACAAGTGGTAAGTAGATGGGGGGAGAGTCTGTTTTGTATCCTTATCGATCATTTGGTGGTGGGTAAATTGAGTAACTATGGAGTGGGTCGTGATCGCACACAATATCCGAAGTGCCCATAATATTGGTGGGATATTTCGCACTGCCGATGGTGCGGGAGCAGAAAAGATATATCTCACAGGATATTCTCCAGTTCCGGCAAAACTCGGTGCGATATATCAGACGAGCGCGCAGAAAATGATCGCTAAGACCGCACTAGGGGCACAAGATACGATGCCATGGAAATACCTGCAGTCCGTGTCTATTTTGATAAAAGAACTCAAGAGGGAGGGTTGGCAGGTCGTCGCGCTTGAGCAAAACCCAAAAAGTGTATCATTTGACATCTTTCAGCCTGAACGAAAGGTCGCTCTTATTGTGGGGAATGAGCCGAAGGGTATTGATATGCGGTTGCTTCGACAATGCGATACGATCGTGGAGATCCCGATGTATGGATCCAAAAATTCTCTAAATGTAGTTGTTGCTTTGGGGGTTGTAGGGTATACTATGAGAGTAAAGAATACGAAACCAATAGCCAAAAGTTCATAAAGAACATATGAATGATCTTATTGATAATTTTTTGCGAGCTACGCTGTGGATCTGGTTGCCTTTTACAGCGCTTATAAAGTTGACTCGAGAACTACTTGAGAAGATGGAAAAGAGGGGGTAGGGCAATGATATAAGAGGGAGAAACAAAAAATTTTAGTTTTGAATAAAAAAGTTTCTTAACAAGGTCGATCCATTTGCATATTTCCTGAGAATGAGATATATAGAAGGATCGTTCTTTTTGTGCGCGCTCTGACGGAATTCCGTTGGGGATTTTGAGAGGTCACGCCGTAAAGGAGGTGTGAGCAACTGAATGGAAACAAACCGAGGAAATCGAAGATGCAACTAACTATGAAGATTCCGGCATCAGCGGTCGTCCAACAGTTCGTGCCTGGTCGGGAAGGTGAGTACGCTCTGCGTATCGAGTATTTCAATTCCAGTGGCAGGAAGGTCACTGCCAGAAAGATCGAAACCCCGGGATCTCGGTCGATCACTGGGTTTTACAGAAACCGGGGCCAGTTGGTCATCTATTACGAAGGATGAGAACTATTCGGGGGAGAATAAGAAGAAAAAGGATGCGCCGAGGCCGCATCCTTTTCACATACGTATAATAGATTTTCCTTGAACTTGCTTATGCGCGTGATTGGATCTCTTTCTGAAGACCTTTAATGAGGGCGTCGAGTGTGAGCACGTTTTGTTCTTCTTTGTCGCGGCGACGGAGGGTTACGGTCTGATCGGAAACCTCTTTTTCCCCAAGAATGAGCATAGCAGGAATTTTTTGTTTCTGAGCTTCGCGTATGCGTTTTCCAAGAGAGTCGTTCTCGTTGTGGAGTTCCACACGAATGCCTTGGTCTTTCAGTTTTTGGGTGACTGTTTGAGCATAGTCAAGAAACTTCTCGGAGAGGGGAAGTACCGCAATTTGGATGGGAGAAAGCCAGAGGGGAAATGCTCCAGCGTAGTGCTCTATAAGTACCGCAATAAATCGTTCGAGGGACCCCATAATAGCACAGTGTATCATAACGATGCGTTCACTCTTTCCTTCTTCGTTGGTACACGAGAGATCGAATTGTTCCGGCAGGTTCATATCGAGCTGTATGGTAGCTACTTGATGTTCCCGACCGATAGAATCTTTGGCGATAAAGTCAATTTTTGGTCCATAGAGTGCTGCCTCACCGGGAGCTTCTACAAAAGGAACATGTCTCTCCTTAGCAATCTCTTGTAGCATGTCCTCGGCCTTTTTCCATATAGATTCATCCCCAAGGTATTTTTCCGGGGTTTTTGGATCGTGGAAAGAGAGACGAACTGTTTCAAAGGTAAACCCGAATGTTGTGTAGAAGGCATCAATGATATCCCAGACGGCAAAGAACTCCTCTTTGATCTGATTTGTTCGACAAAAGACGTGAGCGTCATCTTGCGTGATGGAAAGTACGCGAGTAAGTCCTCCTAGTTCGCCGGATTGTTCGTCGCGATAGACCATGGTTGTTTCAGCATAGCGTTGAGGCATATGACGATAGCTGCGAGGAAGGTGGTCAAAGATCTGTGTATGATGGGGGCAGTTCATTGGTTTGAGAGCGTATTCTTTTCCTTCGCGAGTACCTACCTTGAACAGTTCCTCGGAAAACTTCTTCCAATGCCCCGATGTTTCGTAGAGGGCTTTCTTGGTAATATGGGGAATGGTAACTTTTTCATACGCTTTTGCTTTGCGGAGCGTCCAGACAAACTCATCGAGGATCGTTCGGAACGTGGTTCCCTTGGGTGTCCAGAGAGGAAGTCCTGGACCGACCAGATCTGAAAAGGTAAAAAGGTCGAGTTCTTTACCAAGTTTTCGGTGATCGCGTTTTTCTGCTTCCTTGAGCATTGTCTCATAGGCATCGAGATCCGCCTTGCTTGCAAAAGCAATACCCGTTATACGCTGAAGTTGTTCGCGTTTTTCATCACTTTTCCAGTAGGCACCAGCGATACGTGTGAGCGAAAAACAATCTTCAGGGATCTCACTACTTCGTGAAACATGTCCTCCACGACAAAGGTCTACAAACTCCCCAGTCTGATACAGAGAAACTTCTTTTGTTCCCTCGTTCTCAAGTCCCTCGATGAGTTCGACCTTATAGGACTGATTCAATTCGGAGAACCTTTCTTTGGCTTCTTTAGTGGTGAGCTCGGATCGTTCGAAGGGGTAGTCGGCGCGGATGATCTTTCGCATTTCCTTTTCGATCCGTTTGAGGTCTTCGGGGGCGAGTCGATGGGTCATATCGATATCGTAGAAGAAGCCCTGCTCGGTGACGGGTCCCGTGCCAAATTTAACATTATCGTAGAGTCGGGTGATGGCCGCTGCAAGGATATGTGCCAAAGAATGACGAAGGTTATGGAGGTGTTCCTGCTGTTTCTCGTTTAGGGCCATAAAGAAAATATAAAATATAAAATACTTTCCTTTATAATAGGGCGAAGAGAGAAGAAAAGCAAACTTTTACTTGACTTATTGTTCTAATAATTTCACAATAATCCAATGTAACCATGAACATATGCGTATAGCGGTTCTTGTGTCTGGAGGAGTTGATAGTTCTGTGGCACTTAAGCTTCTTCAAGATGAAGGACATACAGTTTTGGCATTCTATCTTAAGATCTGGCTCGAAGACGAGACGGCCTTTTTGGGTGAGTGTCCATGGGAAGAGGATATGGGGTATGTGCGAGCGGTATGTAAGCAGCTTGACGTACCGCTTGAGATAGTGCCTCTTCAAAAGGAGTATCATGAGCGAGTTATCTCTTACGCTCTTTCTGAGGTGCGAGCGGGACGCACTCCCAACCCGGATGTGATGTGCAATAGTTTTATCAAATTCGGGGCGTTTTCGGATTGGTTGAAAGAAAAAGGTATAACTTTTGATAAGGTGGCAACGGGACATTACGCACGAGTTGTACCAATGATAGGTAGTGAAAAACTGAAGACGAAAGAAATGCATGGGCGTAAGGGGCGGGATCAACTGTCCCAGTACACTCTGCTTACTGCGGCAGACCCAGTGAAGGATCAGACCTATTTTCTCTCGCGTCTTATTCAGGGGCAACTTTCTCAGGCACTTTTCCCATTAGGCCAGTATATGAAAAGTGAGGTCCGTGCATTGGCAAAGGAATGGAGCCTTCCAACCAAGGATCGTCCCGATAGTCAAGGACTCTGTTTTTTGGGAAAGATCAACTATGCTGATTTTGTGTGTCATCACTTGGGAGAGAGGGAGGGGGATATTGTGAACACTGATACGGGTGAGGTAGTGGGACGACACAAGGGATATTGGCTGTATACGATCGGACAACGGCACAAGTTGAATCTTTCCGGTGGGCCATGGTATGTGACGGGAAAAGACGTTTCAAAGAATATCGTTCTTATTTCCCATCGTCTCAAAATGACGAATGTTGAGCGTGACACGTTTGAGGTGGAAGATTTTCGTTGGCTTGTGCCGATGGACATCCTGTATAAGGGTGCTCAGTTTAAAGTAAAGATACGACATGGGGCGCAACAGTACGCCTGTGTAGTGGAATTTCTTGATACTCAAAAGACCTGTCTTCGTTTACAGCTTCTTGATCATAAAGAACGGGGGATCGCTCCTGGGCAATTTGCAGTGCTTTATGACGGGGAGAGGTGTTTGGGAAGTGGAGTTATAAGTAGGTAGGGGCGGTAAGTCGTAGGAAAGCAAGGCTTGTAAGACGGACAGTGAGTCCGTTTTTGCATTTTGAAGTGTTATATGATACGAAGAGAATGGTCAAGTTGGACACACCGTCTGACTTCCAAAACGCATGAGGAGACTTCCTATGTCAGAGGCTCTTGGTGACGCTGATCTCTCGAGATCGGGTTTACCTCTCTTTCAACGTGGTAAGGTGCGCAATATGTACCACGTGGACGATGCGCACATGCTCGTGGTCGCCACGGACCGGCTGTCGGCGTTCGATGTCGTTTTGCCACAGCCCATCCCGGGTAAGGGTGAGGTGTTGGCTCGTCTTTCTGGATTTTGGAAGAGGCGGACTGATTTCATCGTCCCGAATGACTTGTGCGGTATCTCGGTGGACGATGTGGTCACGGATCCAGACGAGCGTGCTTGCCTGGGTGACCGCGCCGTGGTAGTGCGCCGTCTTGACGCCTTGCCGGTGGAGGCGATCGTCCGCGGGTACCTGATCGGCTCCGGCTGGAAGGACTACCAGAAGAATGGCGCCGTATGTGGCATCACCTTACCGGAGGGATTGACTCAGGCTGATCGTTTGCGTGAGCCGATCTACACGCCGTCTACTAAGGCGCAGACCGGAGACCATGACGAGAACATCAGCTTCGACCGTACCGCTTGGCTGCTTGGTAGTGACCTGGCCAAGCAGGTGCGCGAGGTGAGCTTGAGGCTTTATCAGTGGGGAGCTATTCACGCCTTGGCTCACGGCATTATCATCGCTGACACCAAGTTCGAGTTTGGCTTGGACGCCGACGGGCGCCTCTACCTCATCGACGAGGTGCTCACTCCGGACTCGTCGCGCTTCTGGCCGGAGAGCCAGTATCAACCTGGTACGAGCCCGCCGAGTTTCGACAAGCAGTTCGTCCGTGATTACCTGGAGACCCTGGGTTGGGACAAGACCCCGCCAGGACCGGAGCTGCCCCAGGAGATCATCGACAAGACGGCGGAGAAATATCGTGAGGCGGAGCGTCGCCTTATGGTCGATTAAGTAAGGACTGAGGAAAAATAGCAACAACAAGAGTAATAAGAAGATCTTTGACTGCGCCATTTCCGGATGAAATGAGCGCAGTTTACTTTATATAAAAAGAAACCGATAAAGTTCGGTTTTTTTGTTTGGGAGTCGGCTATGCGCGGAGCCGACTCCCGAGATCAATCATCTCTGTGGTCTTTTGGGCGTTCCCCGAGCATCACTTCGATGACTTCGACAGTGATGGGCGCTTCGCAATTCGGGCACGCTTTGGGACAGAGTTCCTCCTCTTGAACCAAATACGCCCCGCAATAGGGGCATTTGTACTGCTTACGAACCCAGTTTTCTCCGGACATGGACCTCTCCCCTGAGTGGTTTTTGGGATGTATATACAATACTGCATCTTTCTAAAAAAGAAAAGTGTCGAAGAGAAATTTAAATACTGGTATCGCGTAGTAAATAAATATGATGGGAGCATTCTTTTGTTTGTCAATAACGTGTTATTTCGGTATACTGACAGTTGACGGGTTGTCAGGGTGGTCAAAAAAGCAATAATGAAAGGTATCCAAATAAAAGGGTTATCCAATATAAAGCAATACATATGTATGATGTCATAATTATCGGTGGTGGACCCGCCGGAGTATCTGCTGGAGTATATGCGGCGCGCAAGAAGATGAAGACGCTCTTTCTTACGGATACGATCGGAGGGCAGTCGAGTGTTTCGGCGACGATCGAGAATTGGATCGGAGAGGTTTCTATCAAAGGATTTGAGTTTGCTCAGAAGTTGGAAGGGCATCTGCGTGCACAGGAGGATATTGAAATTCAAACGGGCGTGAAGGTGAGGGCGATTGCTAAACAATATGAAGGATTTGAGGTTGAAACGGAGAAGGGGGAGAAATATGAAACAAAAAGTATAATACTCGCTACCGGAGGAAGGCATCGACACTTGAACGTACCCGGTGAAGAGAAATTTATCGGTCACGGGGTTGTATATTGTTCAACGTGTGACGCGCCCTTCTTTCGAGGGAAAACGGTAGCGGTCGTGGGTGGGGGAAACAGTGGGCTCGAGGCGTGCCAAGACCTCTACCCATACGCGGATCAAATTTATTTATTGTCTCGTGGAGAATTGACCGGAGATCCCCTTTTACAAGAGGAGGTGAAGGGCAATCCAAAAGTGGAGGTTATCTATAATGTGGATACAAAGGAAGTGTTGGGGGGAGAGGCAGTTGCTGGTATTCGTTACCAGGACCTTCAAACACAAGAGGAAAAGACTCTTGATGTGCAGGGAGTCTTTGTGGAGATCGGAATGGTGCCGAATACAGAGCTCGTTAAGGGCCTAGTAGATCGAAACCCATATGGAGAGATTACGATCGATCATCGAACATGCGCAACATCTCATGCTGGGATATTTGCTGCGGGTGATGCAACTGATGCAGCTTACAAACAAAACAATATTTCTGCTGGGTATGGTACGCTTGCGGCACTCAGTGCGTACGAATACGTCAAGAAGCTTAAAGGGTAAAATATAAGGTTGTGAAATAATATACTATGGATTCACCAAGTGGCAGAACTATCTATATTGGGTCTGATCATGCGGGGTTTGAAATGAAGGAGGCCCTTAGAGTTTTTTTGCATGACCATGGGTATGAGGTGAAAGATTGTGGAAATACAAAATTTGAGGCTGAAGATGACTATCCTGATTTTGGCTTTGCTGTTGGACGATCAGTGTCGAAGGATTCCGGATCACTGGGAATCGTTTTGTGTGGTTCTGGTGTGGGAATGTGTATATCGGCCAATAAGGTTCGTGGGATTCGAGCGGCTTGTGCGCTTGGAGAAGGACATGTACAAAGCGGAAAACGAGATGATGATACGAATGTGTTATGTGTGGCCGCCAGAAGTGTTTCTTTAGAGGAGGAAAAACATGTTATTCTTGCGTGGCTTTGTACAGGGTTCGAGGAAAACAAGCGTTTTGTTAGAAGAGTAAGGAAGATAGATGCATTTGAACGATCGGAGGCGATTCGGACAATGAAAAGTTTTGGGTCTAGAAAGATCATTCCAGCTATTTTAGAGAAGGGTTTAGACGCCGTGTATAAAAAACTTTCTTTAGTGGAGGGTCTGGCGGATTGGGTACAGTTGGATATTATGGATGGGAAGTTTGTTCCTGAAATATCGTTCGCGCTACAAGAGTTTGATGGGAAGCGATATCCATTTTTCTATGAGGCGCATTTGATGGTGGTGGACCCATTTGAATACATAGAATTATGTCAGAAAGCGGGGATCGATCGATGTATATTCCATTGGGAGTCAGTTCGTGATGTTGAACAAGCTCGGTCTTTTTGTGAAACAGTAGTGGGGCATGGCATGCAGGTCGGGGTCGCTATAAACTCCGAAACGGACATACAAAAAGTCGTCGGTCTCGCGCCGTATATTGAGAGCGTTCTGCTTATGGGGGTTCACCCCGGGAAATCAGGACAAAGCATGCTCCCTGGAGTTGTGGACCGTATTGGGGAAGCTCGCAAATCTTTTCCAAAAAGGGTTTCTATTGGTTTGGACGGAGGTATCACGCAAGAAAATCTGAAAGCATGCATCATGGCGGGTGCTCAGAGGATAGCCGTTGGAAGTGTTGTATTCGAAAGTAACGAAAATATTGATGAGCTTATCGAACGTCTACAGCTCATGTAAGCAAGGAGACAGAGCATGTTTAAAAAACACTCTACCCAAGAGCGTTTTTTTTATTTGACCATGGTCGGATCTAGTCGCTATTGCTCCAGCTGAAGTATCTCACGTTCTCCCTGGAGTATAAGGGCACTGCTATTTTCTAAATGGCTCACCTTTGATATTGCGGGTGTTGCTTCTGGAAGTATGATCTGTCGTTCGATCGAACCATCTTTTTTAAAGAGGAGGATCCTGTTATTCTTTATATCTGAGACGTAAAGAGCATCTGACTCATTTTGAGTAAAGATAGATCCAAATTGTGCTGGATTATTAGGGCTTTCAATCGTAAGGGGATCTTCTTTTTTATTGTTCAGACGGGTAATACCTGTTGGTTTGATGAGATAGATCGACCCGTCGATCGTCATGTCGATCGCATCTGAAAGAGAAACACCTGAATCGTTCGAAAGCCACGTAAGAGGTTCTCCAAAGCCACCTGCTTCAGCACGTGGATAGCGGAGTATGGTATTTTGTGTGGTGTTGGCGACATAGAGGTAGGTGAGGTAACTACCAAGAAGGAATTTATTGGTAGAGGGATCTTCTAGGACTAGTGAGTTGTTTGAAAATTTCTTGGAGATGGGACTAAAGGAAACAATGGACCCCTTGTCTGTCAGAACAAAGAGGGTGGACAGATCTTTCATATAGGTGGCCGATAGTGTCGTGCCGTTTGTTTCTGGAATCGGGAAATTTTCAGGCGCCCCTTCTTTTGGAACGATGCTGATGGAGCTATCATCCAAAACAAGCAGTGTTTTCTCGTCAAAAGTGAAAATATTTTGAATAGTGTTTTGCGATGTATAGAGGGCTATCTCATCCTCTTTTTTAGGAAAGAAAACATTCTTTTCTTGTGAGAAGGTCGCTGATCGATCGGGAAGAGCTGGTTCTTGTTGAGTAATTTCCTGGGGTGTTTCTTGTATTTTTGTATTGTCTTTTTTGGGAATAAGAAAGAAGGCGATGAGAGCGATAGCAATAGCAAGAGCGAGTGGGACGATCTTCCTGTATTGTTCCGGTACGATCTGTACCAATTGTTGAATAAAACGAGAAAGATGTGAGAAGGCTTTTGGGAGATCCCGAGTGTATCTTTGAAATACGCCAAGGATAACCGGGGTAAGAGTACGGATTTTTTTCCATAACGTGCGGAGAAGATCACCTATTTTCTTTATTGTGGAATTTTTAAAAATGGTGTCAAAGATGTTAGTAACTGAAGATTCTTCCAATTTGAGCTCCTCTGTTGTTTTTTGATCTCTGTTGTCCGGCGTTTTTTGGGATGGACGTATAAAAGATATTTCTTGAAGTGAGGGTGTTTCTTGTTGAGTGTTATATTTTTTGACAAGAGGTTCTCCGTTGTTGGGCACACGATCTTTGCTTATTATGGGTGTCGGTTTTACAGGCGAAGACTTTTTAAATCTGCGGGAGAGCTCTTTTTCAAGGGTTCGTCGCCATTGACGCAAGGTATTTTGGGAGGCAGTAATACGCTCATCTAGGATGTTTGCGATTCGTTCTTTGAACATAAGGAGCGTTTCTCTGAGTTCCTGACCAGAGTCATTGACCGACGATGCTTGTTGTTGAATATAAAGATGTCCTTCCTGATTTTTTCTTTGGGTCGAACTGTCTTCTTCTGGGTCGGTGACTATCATTCCCTCTTTCTTTCCAGAATGTTTACGAAATGCTTTTGCACTAAACATGTTCGGTATGGATTCTGGGGATATTGATGAGGATGACTTTCTTGTTTTGGGGATCGGGGCTCTTTTGTTGAGTAAAACAGTTACTGTTCCACAAAGATCAAATTCATTGACAAGTGCAGTATGAAGAAATCTCGTAAATTCTTCATAGCTGAAGTGTTTTGCGTTTCTTTCCATTTTTTCTTTGGGGAGGAATTCGAACAATTCATGTGTTCCAAGGATGACCAGGTCTTCAGGGTGAAGTTTTCCTGAGGAGATCTCAATAAATGTCTTGAGGGGATTGGGTGCTGTGGCTTCTGGGGCAAGGCCATCACTGATCAGCGATAGAGAACCTTCTCTCATGAGCGCGATGTGCGCAGGACCTGTTGCGCTAAAGTGTAGCATCCCGTTTTTCTCAAGAGCACAAAGAGCTGATTCGATCTTTCCTATCCAGGCAATATTTCCCTGTTTGGCGAGTTCGGAAAGGGCGATGTTTATTCGATTGAGACCCGCTTCAAAACTTCCCGCAGGAGTTCTTCGGGGATTTCCATAGTATTCTTTCTTGAATTCGGAAACAAGAAAGTTTACGATAAAGGCACTATCAACGCTGATGTCGTCGATCTTGAATATCCCAAAAAGCGTTCCAAGGGCATGTTGGGTAATGTTTTCCGGTTGATGGGTGAATACTTGGATGTAGGGGGCTAAGCGATCGTTGCCTATTATGGTAAGGGGCGTGATGACGGATTGCATTTCCGTTTGGTCTTTGCGATTTTGTTTCTCTGTCATACAGCTAGTGAAAATTCAAATGCTTATTCTTCCTAGAAGAATAAGTTAATTGTACCACAATTTCGAAGGAAATCACATATGGGGTAACTTATTTTTAAAGTGAAAGATCCTCGGTTCTTGTTGTTTTATTCTTCACGCGAGTGAAGTGCTTCTTTAATATCGTATAACTCTTAGTGGGAGGGCTTTGGTATGGAATGCAGGTCGGTACACTTTTGTTGTGGTTTTTTGTCTGATATGATATTATTTTTAATAAAGAAATTCAACTTTTCTAAAAAACAATATGAAAACAAAACTTCTCTTCACGCTTCCCATATTTGCTCTTGCATTTTTAGGGATGGTATTTGTCGCAGGAATAACGAATGCTCTTGATGGTGTGGGAGGAGGTATAGCATATTTTTTGGGGGGGGACCAATGACGGTTTGACACCGAGCATTTATCAGGGTTCCGGTGCCTTTGATGCGACTCAGGTTGTTATGCCAGAAACCGATGGAGATGTTACTGGACATGCTTGGGGTGGTCATGGATACGGATGGGTAAGTTTTGAAGATGCAGATGTCGTGGGTTGTCCAGTATCGGGAACGTGCTATTCAAAAAGGGTTGGGAACACCTTGCAAGGATGGGCTCGAATTCTCTCTATTAAAAATGAGGAAGCTGTTGGAAATTCTGGTGGGTGGAGTGGTTTTGTACAGCTGAACGGCGTGACGATCGATCCAAGTACTCAGGAGCTTCAAGGATACGCATGGAGTGATGAGCTTGGATTCATCCAATTTTCCGGAAAACCTGCCCCGGCGCCGACCCTAACTTTAAAATTTGATGATTGTAGTACAGGATCCCCTGTTCCTTCAGCGATAAGTCTTACGTTGAGCAGTAGAACATCTTTGCCGATCGTGGCCTGTGACGGATCTACGGACGTTACTGCAACCACAACATGGAGTGATGAATCAGGAAAGGATTTCGCGCATTTTATCGATGACAGTTCTAAAAAAAGAATAGAAGCCCTGGCTGTCGGAACGGAAACAGTAACAGCTCAAAAAGGGGTAAACTCTTATTCAGTCACTGTCACTGTATCTGACCCGTGCCTCCCAAATGGATGCGAGTCATCGACATGTATCGGATCTACATGTAACAACGGTTGTAGTCCTGCTTCACCCGGAACAAAAGTATGCAATCCTGCAGGATTTAGGGAAGTAGCTCCTTAAAAGGGGATCTTACTGAAAACATGCGTTATTTGTTTGTGATACTGTGAAGACGTTACAAAATTTTAAAATAAACACTATGCCTGATCAAAAAAATTCTTCAATTAAGATCCTTCTTGTAGTACTTGGTGTCATAATGATCTTTGTGGTACTGATCGCTGTGGATGTCTTTACAAAGGGAGTTGGAGTAGAGGCGCCCTCTTTAAAGCATACTGATGACGTAAAACCAGTTGTATATACTCAAGAAGAATTGCAATTGGCATTGGACAAATCTGCCGAATCCGTTGAATCTAGAGATCAAGAAGGGGATTCCCCCCAGGTCAAGATTGACCCGACGGTTGAGCAGAAACAGTTGAGAGAAGTACTCACCGTTCTCGCTCCTGAAGAAGAGGTAACAAATTATTCTCAGGATGAGTTAGAAAAGGCCTTGAGACAATAAAAATAGTTTGAGATTAAAAAATTAACACATAAGTTGTAATATAATCCTTATGCAGAGTAAAAGTGTTTTTAAAGAAGTTGGTTACTGGTCTAAGGTTGTTGTATTAGGGGCGGCTCTGGGCGTCGGTCTTCAATTTGCTCAGGCAGCATGGACACCAGCACCCGCGGGTGATCCCACAACTGCCACTGTTTCCGGACCTATTACTACGGGAGCAGGACAGATCAAGGATGGGAACCTTATCCTTAACACTGGTCTTAATGGTATTCCTGTGGCGGCAAATGGGCTTATTGTGGCAAATGGAAAGGTGGGAATTGGGGATTCAACCCCAGACGGTACGCTAAAAGTCGATGTTGAGGGAAATGTGGGCGCATCAGCATATTGTGATAAGAATGGTTTGAACTGTGCAACTCCTCCATTTGCGACCACTGCATCCATGCCACGAAAATCGTATTCTGTGTTGGTGTCAAATAATACTATGTATTCTCTTAATTCTCCGTGTGATGTACGTGGCACTGGGATAAGTGGGCTTGGCTCAGCGGGAGAGCTTGTGGCGTGTGGAACCTCCTGCAATAGATATTGTAGGAACGCTGGCTATGCGGCGGGACTCCTAAATGGTATGACCACAACTGATACAGGCTGTACATGCTTTGATTAAACGGTGGTCTTCGCACACCATGCCCATAGAGGCAAAGTATCTCCATATGTACTTTGACGTGGATCTTCAGAAATAAGAAGCATTTGGTCAAAAAGCGGGTTTCCCCGCTTTTTGCTTTTTTTACCAGATTCGCTTATACTGAATGGGTATTTATCTTCTAATATACAGAGCTCTATGACCGATACTCTCGAACTTCTCTTTGGTACAAAAGAAAAAGCTCGTCTTATTCGTTTCTTTATACTCAATAAAGAGACGCTTTTTTCTTTTGATGAGGTGATCTCCAAGAACAAGATCAGGAAGAATGAATCACGGAAAGCCCTGCGAGTACTTGTAAAGATGAAATTGATAGTGGAGCGGTCAATAAAGAAACAAAAGTTTTATGTTCTTAATAAGGCCTTTCCTTACTATCCGGAGCTCCATACACTTATTGCCGCAACCAACCGGCATCCCCAGTGTGAGGGCTTGAAGAAGATCCGTCAAATAGGAGATGTCAAGCTTGTGCTTTTGAGTGGAATATTTCTCGATTATGCCAAGGGGAAGATCGATATGCTTCTGGTGGTCAATAATATTCAACGCACGAAGTTAGCACAGATCATCGCTCAGGTAGAAGCGGAGGTGGGGAGAGAGATTCGCTATATGCTTTTGGATGCTGAAGAGTTTCGGTACCGCTTGGAGCTTACGGATCGATTTCTGACTGATTTTTTTGAAGGACCGAACGAAGAGTTGGTAAATCGAATTCCCAATTTGAAACGTTTCATATCCATTCTAAAGAAATAAAAAAATATTTGTGGAAATCTTTTTGTTGCTTGGTATTATCGTAATAGTGGGTTTGACACTTTTCTTTGTACTTCGTTCCAGTAGGGGAGAAGGAACAGTTCGACCTATTCTTGAGAGGGTTGAGAAATTAGAGGGGAGGATAGAACAATCGGTACGACAAGAGATATCTATTAACCGTCGAGAATCTTCGGAGGTCAACGATCGAATGAGAAAGGAGATAACGGATAGGTTGGAATATGTTTCTCGTGTTCTGGGTGATCTTATCGATCGCAATGAAGCGAAGATGAATGAGGTGCGGAAGTCGGTGGAGCAACGCCTGGAAAATATTCAGAGGGATAATAGTGAAAAATTGGAGAAGATGCGTGAGACGGTGGACGAAAAACTTCATGCTACACTTGAAAAACGACTCGGAGAGTCATTTAAGCGTGTAGATGAGCGTTTGGAGTTGGTGCATAGAGGCTTGGGGGAGATGCAGACGCTTGCTACTGGCGTGGGGGATCTGAAAAAAGTACTGCAAAATGTAAAGACGCGTGGCACATGGGGTGAGGTGCAACTGGGAACCCTTCTGGATGATATCCTAACTCCTGAACAATACGTCAAAAATGTTGCAGTAAAGAAGGGGTCGAATGATCGTGTAGAATTTGCCATTCGAATCCCGGCCAAGGACGAAAAAATACAAACCATACTCTTGCCTATCGATGCGAAATTTCCCCTGGAAGATTATCAGGGGCTTATTGATGCTTCGGAAAAAGGTGATGTGGAGGCAATTGATCGTTTTTCCAAAGCACTTGAGGTTCGCATAAAATCTGAGGCAAAGGATATTATGCATAAATATCTCGATCCTCCCTATACAACGGATTTTGGGATCTTGTTTTTGCCGAATGAAGGATTGTATGCGGAGGTGCTTCGTCGTCCCGGACTTTCGGATATTTTGCGACGAGAGTACCGTGTGATCATTACGGGGCCCACGACCATAGCCGCGATCCTTAATAGTTTACAAATGGGATTTCGCACTTTGGCTATTACGAAGCGATCAAGTGAGGTGTGGGAGGTGTTAGGATCTATTAAAAAAGAGTTTATCACATTTGGTGATCTATTGGACAAAACACATAAAAAACTTCAAGAAGCAAGTAATACTATCGAAACGGCATCTCGCAAGAGTCGGACCATAGAGAAAAGATTAGGAAGGGTTCAGGAGTTACCTGAGGCAAAGGAAGAAAATGTCCTTCCTTTGATCGAGGTGTAAGTTTTTATCTGACTGGATCGAAATTTCCAAGATCTTCAATTTGTATGCCTTCTAAATATTCTTCGATCAGAAAAGAATTTTTTAGAAACCATGTTATACAGTGGTTGTTTGCATTTGCTTTTCTGTTGCATATTATTTTATGGGCTGGATGTACTTGGTTCTTTCATAAAGAAGGCGTGCCGGTGGCGCTTCGTTTTAATGTTTATTTGGGTGTCGATCCAACCTCAATAAGTCCCTGGTATTCTCCTTATGAGATTCCTGTGGCTGCATTTATATTTCTTGTAATGCAGATGATCTTGGCCTGGAGATTCTTTCGAGAAAAAGATCGTAT
The DNA here is from genome assembly GCA_041738235.1 of Minisyncoccia bacterium. Lineage (GTDB taxonomy): Bacteria > Patescibacteriota > Minisyncoccia > Moranbacterales > JBGSQF01. Next base: position 69,853 of record JBGSQF010000006.1, on the reverse strand, counting down.
TATGGCACATCTTATGGTTCTTTGTGGGGGAATGGTCCAAATTGCAGCACTTATTGCTTTGGTGAGTGTTATCTTGGGGAATAGGTAGGAAATTGTTTTCATGAGTGTTTGGTAAATAGGAAAATGATTCGGCTCTGAGGAGTTACGGTATTGAAAACCACACTGTTGCTATATGTCTCTCTATATCTTTCCACTTGTTTTTTCTCTCGTTTTGAGCGTAGCTGGACTTGGGATATTTACTAGTCTGGAAAAATATTTTTCTTTTTTTAAGAGAACAAGGCAGGAATTAGGGAGGGAGTCGAGTGATATTTCTCGGTGGGGAGGGTGGGTTGTTGTTGTGGTGTTTATTGCAACGCTCTTTTTTGACCCATCTTTACAAATCACAAAAGATATATGGGGGCTTATCTTTGGCTGTTTGGGGATGTTACTCTTAGGAATTTTGGATGATGTTAAGCCAGTCGGATGGAAAACGCAGTTATTTACACAGACTATGATCGTTTTGGTCGTTATCTTTGTTTTTGGAATTTCTATCCTAAATATCCCAAACCCGTTCGGGGATCGCATTATTTTTTGGGGAGCATGGGGGGTATTTTTTGGGAGCATGCTTGCGGGGGTGTGGTTTTTACTTCTTATGAATGCGCTCAACTGGAGTGATGGGGTGGACGGGGTTGCGCCTGGCATAGTGGTGATAGTGGCCCTTGCTTTCTTTATGCTGAGTCTTCGTACGGAGGTTTTTCAACCTCCCGTAGCTATAATTTCATTAGCCTTTTTAGGGTCGTATCTCGGTCTATTCTTTTTTAATATGTATCCCGCAAAGATATTTACCGGGACTGCTGGTGTTTTTGTTGCTGGATTTGCTATTGCCTATTTATCCATATTTGCTGGGGCAAAGATAGCAACTGCTTTTCTTGTATTGGGACTTCCTGTACTTGATGCCCTCTGGGTGGTGTGGAAAAGGAACCAGGCAGGCGTGTCATGGGTGAGTCCTGACAAGAGACACTTGCATCATATTCTCTTGGCGAGGGGATGGAGCGAGAGGAGTGTAAGTTTCTTTATCTTGGGATTTGTGAGTATTTGTGCTCTTTCTACGTTTTTGTCTGATACGGTTGGGAAGGTGATCACTATTGTTATGCTGGTATTGAGCTTCTTTTTATTTATGAACAGTAGAAATAGATCATGAAAATTATACAGAGGGAGTTTAGTTTCATAACAAAACCCCGCCGTTGCGGGGTTTTGTTTACTAAAGAACAAATAGTTTTATTTTCAGGAGAGTGAAGGCACAAGCGGAACGTATTTCTGTAAGTTCTGGAGTTGACGTTCGTTAAGGTTTTTGGCTTGCTCAATGGTCTTCTGAATAAGGTCTTTCGAGAACGATACTTCTGTGCCTACATGGACACCTCCCTTATGACCAACGGCCTTTCTGAGGGCGTCTTCAATGTAGATCTTATGAGCTACGGTCAGTTGTGAATCGGGGTTCTTGGCGAGATAATCTGCCAGAGCTTTTCGTGCGAGGTGAGTGAGCCCATCTCCTTTTTGAGCAATAGCGATAAAAGCGTCAGAAGTTTCTTTGCTCGTTTCTGTCGAAGTGACCTCTGGTTTGGCCGGAGTTGTTTCCACTGCGGGCTGCTCATTGTTCTGTTGATCAGATCCTGCGGTATCAACGACTTGTTGGGAGTCTGTCGTCTTTTCCCCAGTGTTGTCGACGAGTACTTGCTCTTGAGTGTTGTTTCCATTCTCAAATACAACCGTGGATTCTTTTGTTCTTTGGGAATAGGAATAGATCGTTGCTCCGAGAGCGATAACGATCACCACGCTAACAATAAGGCGAAGGTTTTCCTCGACCCAGTGGCGAACCGATCCTATCTTTTCTTCTTCTTGCGTTTCTTTTGGGGCTTCTTCCATTTTGTTGTCACCTCTCTTTCTAGAATAACTGTCCTGTCGGATAATACTGCATAATCCTTGATTTCGTCGTTGCGAACAAGAATATCGACCGATTTCCTTTTAGGATAAAGGATTTTTCTGATACAGTCAAATTGAATAAAAATGAGTATAGAACTTTTGTTTTTTTAAACAATAAATTGCAACTATAAAAAAGGTGTTTGTGTAGAGTAGTGCTGGAGCAGAGGTGAGATAAAAATTAACTTACTATCCCATGACGAAAAAGTTTAAATGTATGAATGGAAATAATAACGGTGGGGATTTGTATTAAAGTCAACAAGAAAATATTTTTTTGTATTAAAAAGTTATGCACATTTATTTTTTTGTATTTGTACTTGTATAAAAAAATATTTGTTTGTATAATATATGTATATAAAGATGTGTTTCAAGAAAATAAAAAAAAGGAAAATAAAATTGAAAGGAGGTGACCTCTATGGCAGTTGCAAAAAAGAAAAAGGCTGTGCGAAAGCCAGCTAAGAAGGCCGTAAAGAAGGCTGTGAAGAAGACAGCAAAGAAGGCTGTGAAGAAGACAGCAAAACGAAAAGTCGCAAAGCGAAAGAAATAGTTTTGTCTTGAAAAACAATACAAAAAGCTCTTTTGATTTCGATATAAAACAAAAGCTCCGGAACTCCGGAGCTTTTGTTTTATGTTGTATTTTTACTTTAATCTAAGGAAAATTTTATCATGCGTATCTGTCCTGAGAGATCTTTTTTAGAACTGATTTTGATGTGGGGAAATACGCTTGTAATATTTTTTTTGGAGGTTAATTTTTGATCATTCCCTATTTCAAATAAACAGTGAATGATGATGTGTGAATGTAACTTTCGAAGTGATCGAATTTGATCGAGAAGTGATCGATAGAGATCGAAACCATCCTTGCCACCATCGAGTGCGAGCGATGGTTCAAAAGAAAGCCCTTTCGTGAGTTTTGTTTTTTTCTGTTGGAGGTATGCAGAAGGAACGTAAGGAAGATTTGCAACAACAATGAGTGATGTATGATCTTTGATCAAGGATGGGTGATGCAAAAGATATTCCAAAAGATTTGATCGGAGAAAAACAATGTTACTTAAAACGTTATGGCACTTCGCATTTTTTATTGCGATGTCGAGTGATTGCTTGGAAATATCAAGACCATAGAATTTAATATCTTGGAGTAATGTAGAATTTAATTTTCTTAGCTGACTAACGACTGATGCGATGATGCATCCTGATCCTGTTCCAACATCGACAAGAATTGTTTTTTTATTCTCGTTCTTTAGAAGGTGCTCCACCGTTTCTTCCACAAGCAGTTCTGTCTCTGGTCGTGGGATGAGGGTATCGGGCGTGACCCGAAAGTCCTTTCCAAAGAACTCTTTTTTTCCAAAGATGTATGCGAGGGGCTCTCCTGATCCGCGTCTTTCCAGGAGCTGTTGAAGTTTTTTCTGTTCTTCTTTTGAGAGTTCGTGTTCCGGGTGCGCGAGGATATACTCTTTTGGTCTTTTGAGAATAAAAGAAAGGATCAATACAACGTCGGCCGACTCAACGGTTGAAGCTTCTCGCAGGTTTTTAGTAAGGGTGTAAATAGTGGACATTTGACTTTAAATACCAATGTTGTATCATTCTTAAAATTTCCGAAACCACCAGAGGAGCTAAATTGTGTGTAAACCACGCAGATTTTTTTGCACCATCGAGTGCATCACGCTTGTTCCCAGGAGGGAAATTCGTATCCACGGGCGCATCGTGGAAGCCCGTATCAATGGGGTTGGCCTTCGGGTCAAGATTGGGCCCAGGACCTATGCACTCAAACGGGGAAGTGGGATGGATGGATATCCATTTCTTTCTTCGGAGATCAATGGTGGGTGCGCTGCTGTGAGGCTCATCGCAAGGAGGATGCGGTGAGGATGCAGTTGTGCAGGGAATCGCGCGATACACAGGGATGTGTCGCCGATTTTTTTTGTCTTAATGGGAAAGCAATAGACGTTATTTTTCTTTCTTTTCGAGTTGCAGTTTCATATCCTCTTCCCGAAGTGCCTCAAGAAGGGTATCAATGTTCCCATCGAGTTTATCGGGAATGCCACTCCAAGACTGTTTGATGCGATGGTCGGTAATGCGATCCTGGGGAAAATTATAGGTGCGGATCTTTTCGCTCCGATCTCCCGTGCCGATCTGTCCCAGGCGCGCGTCACCAAGTTCTTTGGCGCGACGATCTTCTTCAAGTTGGAGTAGGCGTGATCGTAGGACGGTGAAGGCCTTTTCTTTATTTTTGATCTGAGACTTCTCGTCTTGGCAAGATACAACCAGTCCTGAGGGAACGTGCGTGAGTCGAACGGCAGAGTAGGTAGTATTGACGGATTGTCCACCAGGACCCGAAGAACAAAAGGTATCGATACGGACATCCTTGGGGTCGACAGCAATGTCGATCTCTTCTGCTTTTGGCAGAATAGCGACGGTAGCTGTTGACGTATGGATACGTCCCGATTTTTCAGTCTCAGGAATGCGTTGTACGCGGTGGACACCTGATTCGTATTTCATGGTTTGATAGACATTTTCCCCGTGGATCTCGAAGATGATCTCTTTGTAACCGCCGAGCCCATTTCCATGTGAATGAAGAATGCTGGATTTCCAATTTTTTCGTTCGGCAAAACGTGCATACATACGGAACAGATCGGCGGCAAAGAGTGCTGATTCATCCCCACCGGCCCCAGCTCGGATCTCCACAATAACATCTTTTTCATCGTTGGGGTTTTTGGGAAGGAGTGCGATCTTGAGTTCCTGCTCGAGTCTTGTTTCGTTTTGTACGAGGGTAATATTCTCTTCAAGCGCCATGGTTTTTAGTTCCTCATCATTTTCCGTGTTGAGGATCTCCGCGTTTCCTTGCATTTGTAGCCGTACCTTGTCGAGTTGGTCGGATATTGTAAAAATGGCCTCAAGTTCGGCCTTCCGTTGCCCGATTCGCTTGAGTTCCTGAGGTTGTGAAACCACCTCAGGGGAGGTGAGTTGTTTATCAAGATCAGAGTATTCTTTTTTGAGTGATTCAATGATAACGTGCATAACATGGGGAATTTACAAGATTGGTTTTGAGCTTAGAACAAAGAACGAAATAAAAGGGGATAAAAAAACCGGCAGGGAACCGGTTTTCTTGAAAGTCCCGTTATTTTTTTGATGCGGGTTTTTTCGGGGAAGTTTTTTTAGGTGTTTCCACTTCTTCCTTCTTGGTGGCTCGTTTTTTCTTATTTTCCTTGGTTTTTTCTGTTTCAGCGCGTTTTTTATCAGCTCTTTCTGTCATTCGCTTGAACCTATCTACGCGTCCGAGTGTATCAACAACTTTCTTTTTTCCGGTATAAAAAGGGTGACATTGTGAGCATATTTCAATATGAAGGGTTTCTTCTGTAGATCCGGTCACAAAGACGGCGCCGCAAGAACAATGCATCTCAGCCTTTTCAAAATATTTTGGGTGGATCTCTTTTTTCATAACGGGATGGTTAGAATAAATAAAAACAAACAACGTCCGCAGTTGGGCGTAGAAAGAGCATAGCACGGGGAATTAAAATTGACAAGAGGGGAATGCTCCAGTATACTTCTCGTATCCCTATTTGGGGAAAACATTCTTTATTGACCTTTCTCTCTACCTGACGAAACCGCCAGTTTCGTTTTTTGAGAAAGGATTTATTACATAAAGGAGGTGATAATAAGGTAATTATAAACATATGCAGGAAGAGAAAAAGGATGCGGAAAAAAAGAAGTCCGTAAAAAGTGTTCCGGTTGACTATTTTTCAACTGAAGACGTCACAAAATGGGAGCTTACTCTCGAGGGACTTTTTAAGGCTGGGGTGCATTATGGACACAAGAAGTCCAGAAGGGATCCTATGATGGAAGAGTATGTATATACTTATCGGGGAGATCTCGCCCTGATCGATCTGAAGAAAACTAAAGATCGCTTGGAGGAAGCGCTTGAATTTATTGCATCTATCGTTCGCGAGAAGAAAGTACTTCTCTTTGTGGGAACGAAGAAGCACGCTCATATGTTGGTACGTTCTGCCGCTGAAAAATGTGAGTCGCCATATATTACTGAGCGTTGGCTTGGAGGAACCTTTACAAACTTTGATGTGATCCGTCGTCGAGTGCGACATATGGAGGAGCTCGAACAGAAGATCGCGGCAGGAGAATTCAATCATTACACCAAATTTGAACAGATGAAGAAGGCCGAAGAAGCTGAGAAATTGGAGAGAAAGGTAGGAGGACTACGAAAGATGAAAGAACTTCCTGCTGCAATATTTGTGGCTGATATAAAAAATGACGTCATTGCTATTCATGAGGCCAAGAAGATGGGCATTCCGGTCATTGCCTTTGTGGATACGAACGATAGTCCTTTGTCGGTGGATTATGTGATACCTGCTAACAATGACGCGATCTCTTCCTTGAAATACCTTTTGGGGCATATTTGCAAAGCTTGCCTTGTTGCCACAACAACTACCGTTGTTGCTGACGAGAAATAAACATTAAATTCATTCAAAACATGCTATATGAGCACGCTTGAACAAATAAAAAAGATTCGTGAACGCACTGGTGCCGGAGTGGTGGATGTAAAAAAGGCTCTTGATGAAGCGGGAGGGGATGAAGTAAAAGCACTTGAATTGTTGAAAAAACGAGGGCAAGATAAGGCACTTAAAAAATCAGACCGAGAGGCGAAAGAGGGTGTGATCGGCTCATATATTCATACGAATGGAAAGATCGGCGTAATGGTTAAGATCTTTTGTGAAACGGATTTCGTTGCTCGAAATGAAGACTTCCTTGGATTTTCGAAAGATATTGCTATGCATATTGCTGCATCTGATCCCAAATATTTGGATCCGGAGGAGGTTTCTTTGGATCTCGTGGAAAAAGAAAAGATAATATGGCGTGAACAGCTTGCCGCTGAAGGAAAGCCCGAAAATATCGTAGATACCATACTTATTGGAAAAGAAAAGAAGTATCGTGAAGAAGTAGCTCTTTTGACACAACCATTTGTAAAGGATCCCAGCAAGACTGTCCGTGAGGTGGTGACAGAGTTTATCGCACGTATTGGAGAGAACATCCAAATCGGTTCTTTCGAGCGTTTTGAGATCTAGATCATAAGGTTCGTTTGAATCAGATTTTTAGTGAGAGGTTCTTGTGTTTGATTGAATGGCTGGTGTATCAGTTTGTCATGTGGTAAGATTCCAAACAAGTTCTAATGACCCTATGCTTTCACTTATTCTTCCTCCTATCGGTGTTGTCTGCTGTGTTGCCTTTTTAGTTTGGTTATTTTTGAAGAAGCGCAGTGGTACGCGGTTTCACTTGGGAGAAAAAAATATATTTCAGGTAATAACACCTCCCAAAAGAAAACAGAGTGAAGTGAGTGTGCAAGAGCAAGAAGATATCCTCCAGAAGCCGTCCTTGGGTATGCTGGTCATCCAGGTCGTTAGGTCCTTCTTTATGTGGCTGAAGAATATTGTGGTCGAACGTGCCTTGCATAGAGGCGCTGTCCGAGAGGTAAAATTTCCTAAGATGGAGCAGGGGGATCAGGTTTTTGGAGTTTCTTCTGTGGTAGGCCAAAATTCGGAAAGGAAAGGATTGCGTGAAATATCGGTCGAGGCAGTAGTTTCACCTCGTGATAAAATAGCAAAACGTCGTAAGAGAGAATATTTCAAAGGGCGCCCAATGATCAGTGATGAAGTGACGCTTCCTCAAAAGAAGGACGAGAAGGATCGATATGAGCAAGTTCTCATAGAGCGTATTGCGTTGAACCCAAGGGATGTTGAAGCATACGAGCGTTTAGGGGATTATTATATGGAAAATGGGAACCTCAGTGATGCAAAAGAGTGTTTTAAACAAGTGCTCCGTTTGAGTCCGTTGAGTCGTAGAGCCCGGTTTCGAATGCGTCGAGTTGAAAAAAGTTTATCTGGGAGGTGATTAAAGCCATCTTAGCTCAGTTGGTAGAGCAGCGGTTTTGTAAACCGCAGGTCGTCGGTTCGAGCCCGACAGATGGCTCAGAAAAGTAACGGGTATTTGGTGATGATGTGGTGGCATATTTGCCCAAAGGAGGAAAATAGTGTAGAAAGAGAGTTGTATGAATGGGTAGGTGGCGGAGCGGTCAATCGCAGCAGACTGTAAATCTGCCGACTTCGGTCTACGGGGGTTCGAATCCCTCCCTGCCCACAGAGATCCTTTTGCTTCTCAACCTTTTATAAAGGAGGTTGTGCGGTGTTTTAAATGCCGAGATAGCTCAGTCGGTAGAGCGCATCCATGGTAAGGATGAGGTCTCGGGTTCGATTCCCGATCTCGGCTCATATATCGCAGATGGTTTTTTGTGAAGAATTTTTTTGACTAGTCTACGAATCGTTTTCTTGACTTTTCTCTTTTGTTCGGGTATCGTTGGGGAAAGGTTTTGGATTTTCCCCTTTGAGAAGAAGAGGCAGAAGTGTGTAATAAGCTGTTTTAACGTAAGAGAGTATGGCAACAAAGTATAAAGAAAGGTTGGTCAAGCTTCGAAGTAAGGACTGTCCTGGAATTACCTATTTTACAAAGCGGAATAAGAAAAAGATACAAGTGAAGTTAGTGCAAAAAAGATATTGTCCTCTTACTCGGTCTCATGTGGAGTTTCGAGAGGTAAAGTAGTCTTTCTTGAGAAAAGAGGTTGCTAGATCGCGCACCCTCTTTTTCTTTGGAAGAAAATTGTGTATAGTAGAAGAGTGCTTTTTTCATAGGATTGAGTTGTGCATATGGGAGTGTAGTTCAGTGGTAGAACGCAGGTCTCCAAAACCTGATACGAGGGTCCGATTCCTTCCACTCCTGCAAGGTAGGTTATAAAATGTGAATGGCTGGATCGGATCTGGCACCTTTACTTTTAGTTGTGGGAAACCGTGCTATTTGTAGGGGTATTGGTTTTTTATTCTTGGCTGTTGACTTTTTCCTTATTTGTCTTTATAATCCAGGAGACGTAGAAAAACGTTTTTTGTTTAAATATCGATTATACATATGCATGCTATTATTTTTACTGGGGGAAAACAATATTTGGTAAGTAAGGGCGATGTGATCCGCGTCGAGAAACTTTTGGGAGAAGAGGGGTCGGTGGTTACTTTTGATAGGGTCCTTTTTGCTGGGGATGACACTTCTGCTAAGATTGATGCAAAGGGTCTTGGAAAAACGGTTGTAGAGGGTAAGATAAAGGGTCAGGGACGGGCGAAGAAGGTAACTGGCATAAAGCACAAGGCAAAAAAGAGATACAAGGTTACTTTTGGCCATCGTCAGATGTTTACTGAAGTAGAGATCACTAAGGTTGCTTAATTTTTCTTGGTTAAGTCTCATACTCTTGGAAATAAAAAAACAGCGGCTTGTCCGCTGTTTTTAGTTCATTAGTTTTCTCTCATTTTCTTTTGGATATTGATCGCTATTTGTTTGAGTTTCTCCCTTTCTTCTGGTGAGAGGTCTTTATAATCGCGTACGGCATGCGGGTCTGTTGGTGTTTTTATGGGTGTTTGTGTACGATCTTGGTCCGAGATCTCTTGAGAGGGGGCAGGACCAGATGTCGTATCTTGTATTTGACCTTCTTGTGAAGTTTTTTTGAGCCATTTTTCAAACATAGGTATTTTTTAAATTTAATGGGAAGAGTGCGATCTATTTTCTATTGGTTATTGCTGAAGCAAGGGATTCTTCATCGGCGTACTCAATATCTCCACCGGTGGCCAGTCCGCGAGCGAGTCGTGTTACCGTAACACCAAGAGGCGTGATCTTTTGTTTGAGGTAAAGCGCAGTCATATCGCCTTCTATGGTTGGGTTGAAAGCAAGGATCACTTCTTGAATGTGTTCTTCTTCGATGCGTTTAATGAGGGACGAAAGAGTGAAGGTATCTTCTTCTTGTTTTCGGATAGGCCCAAGTGTTCCACCAAGGACATGGTATCGTCCATGAAATATGCCTGTTCGCTCTAAGGCAATGATATCAAGGGCGTCTTCTACTACGGCAATAACCGAGGCATCCCTTTTGGTATCTTGACAGTACAAACAGATATCGTTCTCGCAAATGTTGTGACATGCTTTACAAGAGTTGAGATGTGTGAGTTTCTGGAGGTTTTCAGAAAAATCACGCAAAGATTCCGGATTTTGCTTGAAGAGATACAATACGAGGCGTTCTGCCATTTTCGGTCCTATGGAGGGAAGAGCGGAGAAGTGTTTAATGAGATTGGCAAAAGGTCTGGGATAATGCATAGATTTTAATATGTGTTTTGAGAAGTCCATGTGAACTTATTCCGCATGTACACGTTCAAGTTGTCGAAAAGTTGTGGAGGCTTCGTCAAAGAAAAGAGAGACTTTCCCCAGCGGACCATTACGGTGCTTGGCGATAATCAGGTCGACAATGTTTTTATTCGGAGAGTCTGGCTTGTAGCGGTCTTCACGATAGAGAAACATCACCACATCGGCGTCCTGTTCGATCGATCCCGATTCACGAAGGTCGGAAAGTTTAGGCACTTGGTCGGTTCGGTTTTCTACACCACGAGAAAGCTGGGAAAGGGCCAGAACGGGGATGTTGAGCTCTTTGGCAAGATTTTTGAGACCTCTGGAGATCTCCGAGATTTCCTGTACGCGATTCTCTTTGGAGCGTCCCTCCATAAGCTGGAGATAGTCAATGATGATCATGCCGAGATTGTGTTCTGATTGGAGGCGTCGCGCTAGAGTGCGAAGTTGCATGATGTTTGCGCTTGACGTGTCGTCAATAAATATAGGGGCTTCACTGAGAGTTCCCATGGCAACGCCGATCTTCTGGAAGTCATCAGAATCGGACCCTGTTTTGAGTTTTCCTGTTCGGAGTTTCCAGAGATCGATCCCGGCCTCGGCGGCGATCATCCTGTCTACGAGCTGGTCCGAGGACATTTCTAGAGAAAAGACCCCGACAGGCACTTTGGCAACTTTTCCTACGAGGCGAGCAAAGTCTAGCGCTAGCGTAGTTTTTCCAATGGAGGGACGTGCGGCAAGAATGACGAGATCTGATTTTTGAAATCCTGCCAGGATCGCATCGAGGTCGGAGAATCCGGAAGGTACCCCACGAAGATCATGACCGCTTTTATGGAGCTCGTCGATACGGTTAAAGGCTTCTTCCAAAATCGACTTGATCGGAGTGAAATCTTTTTTGACGTATTTTTGTGAGATCTGAAAAAGTTTTTGTTCGGCGCTATCAAGTGTGTCCTGAAGGTCCTCGGCTTCTTTGTATCCTAACTCACCGATCTCATTGGCAACTTGAATGAGTCGGCGCAATGTGGCTTTCTTCTGTGTGAGACGAGCGTAGTGGATGATGTTTTGTGCGGAAGGGGTTTGACTAACGAGTGAGGCGAGATAGCCCGATCCGCCGATCTTATCAAGAATCTTTTTTTCTTCAAGCTTATTAGAAACGCTCAAGACGTCGATCGGTTCGCGTTCTTCATAAAGATCAAGCATGGCTTGGTATATGAGACCATGTGCATCTTTATAAAAGTCTTCTTTACGGAGAATGTCGGCTACTCGGGTAACTGCTTCTTTATCGAGCATTAAAGCGCCGAGAACGGATTGTTCAGCTTCTAGGTTATGAGGAGGAACGCGAAGTTCGGATTTCTTGGCCATAGGGGATATTTGGTAGCAAGTAACTCGTGTATTGTTTTAAGAGTATATCACAACCAATTTTAAAAAGACATATTGACAAAAAATAAAAAGAGTTTCGAAGAAGCTCTTTTTATACACATGTTTTCCCCTTTGATAGCCAGATGGGCAAAAGAAGGGTTATTGTTTTTTTACCGTCGTACCGTTTGGGGAATCTTCGACGATGTAGCCAAGGGATTCAATCTTTGCTCGAAGTGCATCAGACTTTTGAAAGTCCTTGTTCATTCGAGCTTCGTCTCGCTCGGCGGTAAGAATTGTGACTTCTTTGGGGATCGTTTCGTGTGAGAACGAAGGGAGGATAAGCCCTAAGACGCTGTTTAGCCGACCCCACAGGATATTTAAGGTGTCGACGGAAACAGAGCGTTTGTGTGTGTTGGTGAACGTGATCAATTCGTACAGCACAGAAAGTGCTTTCGGGGTATTAAGGTCATCGTTGAGAGCATCCCAGAATTTTTGTTCGTATCGTTGTATTTCCTCTCTGTTTTCCTTGCGCGCATTCTCATGTACGTCACTCGTGTTGTTTACCCAATTTGTGATACGTTCAAAGTTCTTTTTGGCTTGGTCCAAAGCGTCCCAGGTGAAATTCATCTGTGATCGGTAGTGTGCAGAAAGAAGGGCAAGACGTAAGTGCATGGTGGTGTATCCATTCGTCTCTACATCCTCGATCCTATAGGTGGTTCCTCTTGATTTGGACATCTTTTTCCCCTCCACCATCATATGGCGTGTATGGATCCAAAAATGTACGAAAGGATGTATATTCGTCACACCTTCTGATTGAGCAATTTCTGCTTCGTGGTGGGGGAAGATATGGTCCTCACCCCCCATATGGATGTCGAAAGTATTACCAAGATATTCCAAACTCATAGCAGAGCATTCGATGTGCCATCCGGGATAGCCCTTTCCCCACGGGGAATCCCATTGCATAAGGTGATCTTTTGGTGCTTTGAGCCAGAGTGCAAAATCCCATTGGTTTTTCTTGTCGGGGTGTTCCGCTTCGAGGCGTGCACCGATCCTAAGACTCTCGAGAGTGTTTCCGGAAAGTTCCCCATAGTGAGGGAAGCTTGAGATATCATAGAACACATTTCCATTTGATTCGTAGGCATGTCCGTTTGTGATCAAAGATTCGATAAGCTTTATCATGTGGGGGATGTGCTCTGTGGCACATGGGAAGTAGTGTGCAGGGAGAATATTAAGTTTCGTAAGAGCATCTTTAAAGTAGGTTTCATAGAAACGAGCGATCTCTTGTGGAGTTTTATGCTCTTTCTTGGCTTTCATCTCGATCTTGTCCTCCCCGGTATCACCCTGAGAGATATCATCACGTGTGAGATGTCCAACATCGGTAATGTTTTCGATATGGCGCACTTCATATCCAAGGTATTCTAGATGTCGGCGCAGAAGGTCATTGGTGATATATGTTTTCCAGTTTCCAATATGCGCATAGTCATAGACGGTCGGGCCACAGGCATAAATAGAAACTTTTCCCGGGTGGATAGGTTCAAATATTTCCTTTTGCTTTGTGAGTGTATTGTAAAGAGTAAGCATATTGTTAAAATAAGTAGACCAGGTGTTTATCAGGTAAAGGGCCCTTGATTTTTTCTTATTTTTAGAGTACTCTCAAATGTCTTCTTTGACAATCCATATGATCTCAACTAGTGGGGGTTTGGTATGAGTGGCTTTTGGGCGGTATTATTGCTTGAGAACCTTTTCGTTTTCTGCTTCTTTGGTCTCTTTGCTTGGGTATCGAGATTCGAGGAAGAGCGAGAGATGTTGGGGGTGATCTTTGAAGGCACAAGGATAGGCCTTTTAATATTCGATGGGATCGCCCTCATTCAATCGGTTTGTTTTGGGGTCGTCTCAGAATGGATCATTCTTCTTGCTGTGGGGGTACTCCTGCTGGGGTTCATGGCCTTTGCCTACAAGGCGGTGTACAGGAGTGTATGGATCAAATCAGATGAGGGGTGAGGATGTCAAAGGAGCATGGCCGCGGGAGGAGTACCCCCGCGGTTTTGCACTGTATACAAGGGTCTTGTATTTTTGGATCATGAATCATTGGTCGTTTCTTTTGTAAAGACCTTTAGACCCATTTCTTCCATTTGAAAATAGTGAGTGTGACAAGGGCGATGATAACAATAATGGCAATGTGCATCCAAAAGAACGGACCATTATCGGGATCAAGTGGCTCCGTAGAGTTCATTCCTAGAATGTTAGCATAGAGTGTAGAAGGCAAAAGAATGACAGAAAAAATGGTAATGAGACGCATTTTCTCGTTTAATTTGTTGGATAGGAGGGATTCATTCGTGTCCTCAAGGGATTCGATCGTCTCTTTGGCACTTTGTAATGTGTTCCAGAGGCGTATATTGGTACCAACGAGATCTTGAAAGAAAGGTGTGAGATCTTTTGATACGAAGGGAGTTTCCTTTTGCGCAAGGGATTCCAGAATAGATCGTTGTGGCATAAGCGTTCTGCGGAAGTTGAGGATATCGCGTTTGACGAGAGAGATCTCCTTAAGCATCTCTTTTTCATTTCCATTGAATACCTCGTCTTCCACCTCATCGATCTTTCGTACGATATTATCAAGTCGGGGGAAACAAGACTCAAGCAGTGACTCAAGAAGTGTGTAGAGAAGATGTGCTGGCGTCTTGCTCATGTGGAGGCGTCTTTTGCCAATACTTCTTTCGAGTGAGGCAAAGAGGTTTTCTAACTGAAAAATGTGTTCCTCGTGTCCAGTAATGAGATGAGTGTTTGTGATAAGGATATCTACTTCTCCTGGGTATGTTGTTCGACGGACGGGGTCAAAAAGGGGGATGTGGATCGTTAGATAGAGACAATTATCATACCGAGTTGCTTTTGGACGAAATGTGGGCGTCATGAATTCCTCAACGGCCAGGGGGTGGATATCAAAATTTTCTTGAAGATAAGAAACATCTTTTTGGTCGGGTTGTTCAAAGTTGATCCATGTGACTTTCCCGAAGGAGACGCTTTTCATTGACATAGTCTTTTTTATTTTTTTGGATGATCTTTATGATATAGTATATCATAAGATTCAAGAGAGATAAAACAGACATTAAGTCGCGTGGATCGTTTTTGGCTAAGATGGAAGTTGGGGATCGTATGAATGTTCTAATTTTTACAAGATGAGACTATATGAAAAGAATTCTTTTATTATTTATTCGAGTATACCAAAAAACGCTCTCTGTAGATCATGGGATATTGGGGCGTATCTTAGGAGAGCGCTTGTGTCGTTTTTATCCTACTTGCTCGCAGTATACTTACGAAGCAATAGATCGATTTGGTGTAATGCGTGGATCGTGGATGGGCATACAACGAGTGCTTCGGTGTCATCCCTGGAATCCTGGAGGGGTTGATCTTGTTCCTAAAAAAAGAAGCAAAAATAAATAGTGGAAGTGCGTGATAAGAGTAGACGAAGTCTTGCTAAGAAATTCGTGCATCCAGATATTCTGGGATCACTTGAACGATCTTTGTCAGAATGTCGGAAAGTTCCCCAACTTCTTTTGTTCCTAATGGGGTAAGAACAAATTGTTCGGTAGGGATGTTTTCAGGTCTTGGACCTACCCCGATCCTCAGTCGTGGGAATTTTTGTGTACCTATCTTTTCGATGATGTTTTGTACGCCACGATGTCCTGCAGAGCGAGAATCCTGAGTATATTTATAGGTTCCCCAGGGAATGTCAATATCGTCGTGAACAACAAGTATATCTTTTGTGGGTAATTTGTAGAAGGAGAGGAGCGATGAAACGGTTTCACCGGAAAGATTCATATATGTTTGAGGTTTGATCAGGAGTGTTCGGTGTAAGCCAACAAAGTTTTCTGATATCTCCGCTTGAAATCGTGATTTGATCTGAAATGTAGGAAAGGTGAATGTTTTTTGAAGAGTGTCTGCTACAAGGAATCCGATGTTATGGCGGGTTGTGTAGTATTGTTTTCCTGGATTTCCGAGACCAACAATGAGTTTCATAAGGATAGACTTTTATGGTGAGGTTTGATTTACTCGCTTTCTTTGAGGTAGTCCTCTACGGTTCCTTTTTCCCAGAGATAGTTTTGTATGATGTCATTGCCGAGTAATACGGTGAAGTCTGTGTCTTCGGGGATCTTTTTTGGAATTAGGTCATCGAGGGATTCGCCTGAGAGAGAGGCGGGGATCTTTTTCATCACCTCATCAAGAGAGTATGGCTTGGCGTTTTCGGAGGTTTTTCGTACATACGTTCTGGCCAGAGGTGCCGTGTCAACTGGTTCGGCAGTTGTCACGTTCTCAAATCCAAGGTCTGATAAGAGTGCGCGAACATTTTCGATAAGTTGGGGGTTACCTGTTGTATTGATAAGTAGTACATGTGGTGACTCTTCTTGAATTTTTTGTACCCGAGCTCTCTGCTCATCTTGTGAGAATATACCTGAGGCAACTTCCCGTATTTCTTGATACGTCCCCGTTCGAGGAATCAGCACAAACATGTTCTGACCATTTTCCAGTGCAATATGGGATACGCGCAGTAGACTGTCCGGTCTCCAGGCGTCTACAACATAGGTACTTACATTTTGTGTGTCGACATTTTGAATGAGCGTAAGGATGCTCGCGATATCTTCTGGAGAAAAGTCGGTTCGAATATTAGCCTCGATCGTTCCAAGCAGCGTATATACGGTAAAGGGGTTGAGAAAGGTTTCTAGAGTAAAGGCCTTATTTTTGATAGCTTGGATCACCTGTTGCTGGCGGGCTGATCTTCCGAAGTCACCCATGGGATCGTTATGTCGCTCGCGCACATATTTTAGGGCTGTTGCTCCATCAAGGGTATGAAATCCTTTTTTGATCTCAAATGTTTCATAGGAGTAGTTTGGACCTGGGAACGCTGGATCGTAGAAATCTCGCTCAACAGTAACATTGACACCTCCAAGTGCCTCTATGATCCTTACAAAACCATCGTAGTCTAAGGCGACCGTGTAGTGAATTGGGAGTCCAGTGATGTCCTCTATAGCAGAACGAACTACGCCAAAGGGGTCACTGTCATTTTGTCCATAAAGATAGAACGCGTTGAGCTTTGTTGAGGTGTTGGTATTGGGAATGCGGGTATAGAGATCGCGGGGAAGAGAGAGGAGGGCGGTCTTTCGTTCTTTTGTGTCAATACTTGCAACTATTATTGTGTCGGTAAGGTTTTGTCCTGGGTAGTCTTTCCCTGCTTTCCCCAGGAGAAGTATATTAATGCGCCCATCTGCCTCCCCGCGTAGGGGTTTTCTGTCATCTTTTGAGCCTCCAAGAAGGTATTGCGTGGTTTCGGAAATGATGCCTTTTTCCGGTTTTTGTGTAAAAGTGTTCTGCGATACTTTGTGGATACGCCAAAATATGAGGGATGTTCCAATACACAAGGCCAACAGCAGAAGAAGGAAGACCGTTGAGAGTATCTTTTTGATGCTTGGAAACTTGTTTTTGTTCCGTGGAATTTTTGTCCGTGGGATAATTGGCGGGTTTTGTGGAGGCAGGGAAAAAGAGTACGAAAAACTTCCACTTGAACTTTTTTGGTGGGACTGGTTTTGTAAAATAGCTTTGTTTTGCGGAAGAGGGGGAAGCCGTCTAGGAGCAGGTTTTCTTCGGAGGCTGTCCATAATGCTATCAATGAGGATATGGAGTAAAAGTTTTCAATTCTTGTGGGTATTGTAGCATACCTTTGGGGAAGAGGTAAGGAGTGTGCTTGCTGGTCAATGGGGGTTGTTTTCACATTTCAGGCAATGTGATATACTCAATAATAATAAAAAGTAATTAAAGGAAGGATTTGCTTCTATGAACAGAAAACAACGACAAAGAGTAGTTAAGGTGTTTTGGTGGATCGTCTCTACCATTGTCATTTTTTCTATGGTTGGGTATTTGATCTTACCGGCATTGGGTTAGCTTTTTTATGAAATCATCACGCATATTTTTAATATTATTAATATCAGTGGTGATATTAGGTATTGCAGTTGTCATTTCTTGGAGGGGATATGAGAAGTATCGAGAGAAAGAAAAAATTTCGGAAGACGTATTAAAACTTCAAGAAGAGGCTCAAAAGATCGAGGAAGAAACACAGAAACTGAATGATCGTATTGCCTATCTTCGTACTCCGGAATATGTTGAGCGTGAGGCGAAAGATAAACTCAATCTTAAAAAACCGGGGGAAAGCGTAGCAGTCGTACAGCCGGACCGATTTCAACAGGAGTCAACACAAGTGGAAGATCCTCAGCCAAAACGTGAAGTTCGTATAGTGATAAATAGTAGTATCTCAAATCCGAAAAAATGGTGGAGTTTCTTTTTTGGCCCCAAATAAAAGTAATGTATGAAAAAAGAAAAAATGTTTTCTAAGAAGGTAATATTTATTGGATCAAGTATTATCTTAGTGTGTGTAGCGATGGCCTTTCTGGTTGCTGTGTATGCTCGATACGCCACAAGTTCATGGGCACAGGGAGCAGCACATACCTTTCATCTTCCCGTGTTGATCACGTGGAAACCATTTTCGGTTCTTACAGCAGCGGAATTGCAATGGAAATTGCAGTCACTGCGCCAGTTTTATGAGAAGCAGGACTTCTCTTCGGTTGGGATGCGTGTGGATTTTACTACTGAAGAAGGAAAAAAAAGGTTGCAGGTGCGAGAGCGAGGGTTGTTGAATAAATATATTGAGGATCAGATGGTCAAGTATTTGGCCGAAAAAGCAGGGGTGCGTGTTACCTCCTTAGAGGCGGACCAAAGTGTAGAAAGAAAAATGCATGAGTTCAGTTCTGAGGAACGCGTGATGGATGATTTAAGCCGTCTTTATGGTTGGGATCTCGCTGATTTTAAAAAGGAGGTGGTTGTGCCCGACCTTTATAAAGAGAAGTTATCCGCAATCTTTGAAGCGCGTCAGGATAGATCACAAGATGTTCAGGCGCTTAAAAAGATCCAGGAGGCTCAGGGCCGTCTCAATTCTGGGGAAGTTTTTCCTGATGTAGCGAAGCAGTACTCTGAAGGATCCACTGTGGGGGACGGGGGTGAGATCGGTTGGATCGATATCAGTCAGGCTGAGCCGGCACTTGCTGATGCGATCGAAAAACTTTCGGTTGGTGAAATGAGTGATATTACTGAAACATCGCTCGGATACCATATTGTTCAATTAAATGAGACTCGAAAGGAAGCGGGTGTGATACTCTATCGAATAAGTCAGATCATGACTCGCAAAGAAACGTTCGCCGACTGGATCGGTAATAGTATTCGAGGGTCGACCGTTTGGGTATTATTGCCGGAATATGAGTGGAATGCTGAAACGGGGTATGTAGAATTTACAAATCCAACCATGGCCGCTTTTGAACAAGAAAATGGATTTATTCAAGCGGAGGACCCTCTATCAAATAAGTAATATCTCTAAGTATGGAAACGAATAACATACAAATGGAGCCATCATCAACAGAGCAGAACAAAGAACTTAAAAAGGATAAAATAGAAAGAAATAAGGTTACCTCTTTCGTATTGGGTATACTCGGTGGGATAGTGGGAACCGCACTCGTTATTTTTATTGTCGGACGTTTGGGGAATGTTTCTGGAGTTGAGCAGCTCTTTGGCGGGTTGGCGGGTGTACACAGTAGTGAGAAGAGTACCCCGAATGGTCAGACGGTAGCTACTAATGATGTGGAGGAACAAAGCGCAACGATCTCTGTTGTAAAAAAGGCCACGCCTGCGGTTGTGAGCGTGATCGTGAAGAAAGACGTTCCAATTTATCGGGGCGATCCATTTGGTTTTTTCTTTGATCCTTACTCTTCTCCCAACCCGTCACAAGGTACAGAAAAACAACAAGTGGGAGGGGGTACCGGATTCTTTGTGAGTTCTGATGGGACCATTGTCACAAATAAACACGTAGTAAGTGATACTAGTGCAGAATATACGGTTATCACACAGGATGGGACAGAACATTCAGCGACTGTTTTGGCGCGTGATCCCATGCGAGATGTTGCTGTCGTGAAGATCGAAGGAAAAGATTTTCCAGTTTTGGACTTGGGGGATTCTGGTTCGCTAGAGGTGGGGCAAACAGTTATTGCGATTGGGAACTCCTTGGGAGAGTTTAGTAACTCTGTCAGTCGAGGGATTGTATCTGGACTTGGGCGGGATATTGTTGCGGGATCGGGATTTGGCCAGTCGGAACAGTTGGATGACATTATTCAGACGGATGCAGCTATTAATCCTGGGAATTCCGGTGGCCCATTGCTTGATATAAGTGGTCGAGTGATCGGTATTAATACGGCCGTTGCACAGGGTGCCCAGAATGTTGGGTTTGCCCTTCCTATAAACGCTCTGAAGGACACGATCAATCAAGTAAAAGAAACGGGAAAAATATCTGTTCCATTCCTGGGTGTTCGATACATTATCTTAAATAAAGATATTCAGAGCCAGAATAATCTTAAATATGACTATGGCGCATTGGTGTTGCGGGGGGATGCAAGAACTGATCTTGCTGTTATCCCTGGATCCCCAGCTGATAAGGTGGGTATAGTTGAAAATGATATTATCTTGGAGATCAATGGGGAGAAAGTGACACAAGATAATGAT
This sequence comes from Minisyncoccia bacterium, assembly GCA_041738235.1. GTDB lineage: Bacteria > Patescibacteriota > Minisyncoccia > Moranbacterales > JBGSQF01. The sequence goes on along the minus strand of JBGSQF010000006.1, from coordinate 49,741 downwards.
GTCTCGCACATTGTTTCAAAATATCACGTTGGCGATGAATTGAAATTGAAGATATGGCACAAAGATAGTGAGAAAAATATTCAGGTTCGACTTGAACAAAGATCTCAGTAGAAGGATTGGTGCAGGTTTCGGGAAGGTTATCGTTATACTATCGTATGCATCCATTGGTTATTGTATTATCTGGTCTTTTTCTTGCAATACTAGAGTTTTCGGTATTCTTTCCCGAATGGTATATATTCTCACTTGTTGCACTGTTGATGCTTTTGGTCTCCATTCGGCCACTTGTTTTTCGGGGGTCTTCACGAGGTAATGTTCTGTTGTTCTTTTTTGGAATATTTTCTTGGGCCCTTCTCTTGTTTATAGATGATATGGTGAGACAGCATATATTTTCGGTGATATCGGGAAGTCTTCTCTTTTGGATGTTGTGGGGGTATCGTCGTTGGCATGAGGGACCTCTTGTGGGGATGACAAAAAGTATTTTATCAGCTATTACCATTGCTTCAGTGTTTCTTTTTTTCTCGGTTTTGATCGGGATACTCATTAATTACTCTGTCCCGATCTGGTCATTTATGGGGTTTATGGGGTTTGGTGCATATATTTTGACACATCAATACCTCTCTGGTATTGCTCGAGATAACGTCCATGTTAAAATGTATAGTGTGGCCGTAGGTATATTCTTTGTTGAGTTAGGATGGATGACGCAGTTTTGGCCATTTGGGTATTTGACAACAGGAGTGATCCTCCTTATCCTCTATTATGTTCTATGGGACGTTCTGAGCAGCTATACGGAGGGAGTATTCACGCGTTCGCGTGCGTGGGGTGATGTAACAGTGCTTATCGTTTTAGTCTCGATGGTGCTTTTGACCACGCCCTGGACCCTTACACAATAAATAATCTTTCATATGTACATAAAAAGGGGTATACAAGGGCTATTTCGGACCATATTCTTTTTTGCAAGTGTTTTTGTTGCTGTTTTCTTATACCATTCTTATTTTGAACCATTTCGTAACTCGCACCCAGAGTATTTTCGATGGATATCGGAACACGATGTCCCTGACCAAGTCACGATCATAGAAAGAAAGGACCAGGTTACGGTCACTGAAAGTGATTTTGTTTCAAAACTCGTAGTCAATTCCCAGAATGCAGTTGTTACAGTCGTCTCCCTTTCCAACGTCTTAGGAACTGACACGAGCACGCTGGCCTCTGGATTTTTTATTACGAATGATGGTGTTGTGGCTGTTCCAACTAAAGAGGTCTCCTTTGGGAAGGTGACAACTTATAAGGTCTTTGCTATGAATGGTGAGACGAACGATGCAACGCTCATTGGTTCAGACCCATTTACGGAAACAACATTTTTTCGTACCGAAAGGAAGAATGCGCCTACCCCAACCATTGCTCCACAGGATGCTTTTTTTGTAGGAAGGAATGTGTTACTTATCAGTCGGTCCTTGGAGGGGAGCACTCCTATAGCGCAAACTTCTTCCTTGGCTGAATTGGCCAAGACGACCAATATTGCTGATCAGTCGGTTGGATCAAGTGAGAAGTACGAAGGAGTGGGAAAGATAGAGCCAGGAGATTATGCTCAAGACGGATCGGCAGTCATCACATATCAGGGGGAATTGTTAGGAATGGTTCGTGAACTTACAACTAATGATCGGACTCAGACAATCATCTTGCCTATTCGTGCTTTGACAGATGCGCTTGCTTTCTTGAATCAGGGAGAAGGGAAACCAACTCGGCCCCTTTTTGGAATTTCCTATGTTTCTCTTACTCCAGAGCTTGCTACAATGTATGACCTTCCCATTTCCTCTGGCGCGTGGGTCAAGATACCTGAAACATCAGCAACGGTTGTGCTTTTTGGCTCCCCGGCATATCTTGCTGGTATTCGTCAAGGTGATGTTATTGTATCTATAAATGACGTGCCAATTACATTGGACATGCCTCTTTCTCGTATAGTATCCCAATATAAGCCAGGGGTTGAGATTAAGGTTACGATTTACCGTGACGGAGTTCAGAAAGACGTGAAAGTGTTGTTGGTCAATGAGAAGGCGGAATAGGCATTTCTGAGTGTGCTATTATAAGGCCAAAAATAAGGGATAAACTTCTTTTTTTGGTCTTTTTTTTCGGTAACGACCGTGAGCGTAATTAGCTATTGACAAAAATGCTTATCGGTGTTAGTATTGGTTGAAATCTTATTTTTGGTATTACTGATAAAAATATGTCTTTTGATGCTTTAAACAGAAGAAGCCCATTTTCTTTTCGAGAAATCGTGGAAAGGGAGTTGGAGAATTTTCCGAAACGAACACAAGATATTGTGAAAAGTCGTTTTGATATTTATGGAAAAGGAAAACCGATGACGTTGGAATCTATCGGAGAGCGATATGGGATCACTCGTGAACGTATTCGTCAGATCATCCAACAAGTTCTTCGTGATTTTGGGTCACGAAGCAAGGAAGAGGTTCAGGCTGCTATAGAGACATTAGAGTCCATTCTTCGTAGTCGAGGGGGGATCGCTGCAAAACAGGACCTTTATCAGACTATTTCAGGGGAGGACCTTGCTGAGAGGGGCGCAATAGATCTCTTTTTGGATTACTCCGATCGATTCGCTGTGCTTGAGCGAGATCCTCGGTTTAGACCATCGGTGCTTTTGTCGGACTTTGACATGGAAATGTATGATCAGATATTGAATGTCATCCATGCTATATTTGAAAAAGAAGGACGTCCTTTCGTTTTTGATGAAGTGTATGATGCTCTTCGCTCGATCCGTCCCGATGCCTTGGAAAAACCACACTTCGAATCTTATCTTCAAACGAGTGCAAAATTGGCAGTAAATCCCTTCGGTCATTGGGGATTGGTACACTGGCCTGAGGTGAATCCAAAGAGTACTCGCGATAAAGCATATCTTGTGCTAAAATATGGAAAGAAGCCATTACATTTCCGAGACATCGCTCGCCACATTGATGAACATGGTCTTGGGAGACGTAAACCAACTAATCCGCAAACGGCACATAACGAATTGATCAAGGATCCCATCTTTTCCTTGGTAGGTAGGGGTGTTTATGGTTTGCGTGAATGGGGACATGAAGGAGGTACGGTTCGTGATGCTATAGAGAAAGTATTGCGTGCTTCTAAAAAGTCTATGAGTCGAAAAGAGATCTATGCTTCGGTTTTGAGAGAAAAAGAGGTGAAAGCAACCACTATTCTTATCAATCTTAATATGCATTTTAGGAAGGTTGGAAGGGATACATATGCGTTGCCTGACAAAGATTCGAATTCAGCCTTGTAGGTCGATCGACGGCATATTCATAAGGATGATGATCGAATCATTATTTTAAAAATAAAATAAGAATGATGGAACTCCTCCTAGGAACATTCCAAGGGATGGGAGCGGATATCGCCTCGGCATGGCGCTTTTTCTCGTTGGTATGGTATGTTGTTTTGCCGATCATGTTCTACCCGATATTTTTGCTGCTGTGGGTAGACCACATCCAGATAAAATATGCTGGTACGATAGAATATGTTCTTCTTGAGATATTTCCTCCTCAAAATCTCGAAAAAAGTCCAAAGATCATGGAGTCTCTTTACTCGGCAATGGCGGGTATTCTTTCCACATTCAACGTATTGGAAGAATTTATAGATGGGAAATTTACCACTAAATTTAGTTTAGAAATGATGGGTGAATCGGGGGTGGTGCATCTTTATATTCGAACGCCGAAGCCATATAGAAATCTTGTCGAGTCACATTTGTATGCTCAATATCCCGACGTAGAGATCCGAGAAGTAGAGGATTATATCTATGATGTTCCCGGTGTGATGCCAAATAAAGAATGGGATCTATGGGGAACCGATATGCAGCTTGTGGGACCAGACCCGCTTCCAATTAAGACGTATGATTTTTTTGAGGAGGATATTACAGGAAAGATGATCGATCCTATGGCAGGACTCATTGAAGCGCTTGGAAAAGTGGGGATGGATCAAAAGACTTGGTTTCAGATCGTGATTGTTCCTTTGAATGAATCGTGGAGCAAAGAGGGGCATGAACTAGTGGAAGAACTTGCAGGTCGAAAGAAAAAGGTCAAGAAGGTGAGTGTTATTGAAGGTGTAGTTGGTGGAGTAGGGGAATTTGCAAAAAATATTATTCCAGCATTATTTCAACAGCCGGTGTGGGCCAAGAAGGGGGAGGAGAAGGCGGGAGAGGATCCCCTTGATCTTAGGCTTACTCCTGGAGAGAGGAAGGCCTTGGAGGCCTTGGAAGCGAATGTCGGAAGAAATGTCTTTAAAACAAAAATGAGGTTTGTGTATTTGGGGCGAAGAGAGCAGTTTAATAAATCTGTGGTTTCGTCTTTTATCGGAGGTATCAAGCAATTTGCCGATATGAACTTGAATAGTTTTAAACCAGACAATACATCAAAGACATTTGCTAACTTTTTTGCTCGGGAAACGCGTCTTCGGTATCGACAACGGAAGATCTTTCGACGATATAAGGATCGGGATACGGATGGTAAAACATTCATTTTAAGTACCAAGGAACTTGCATCGGTTTTTCATATGCCTGATATGGTGGTACAGTCTCCGTATTTGAGACGAGTGGATGCTAAGAAAAGTAGCGCTCCGGCAAATTTGCCCGTATAGTGGTTTTTATTTGAATATCTCAAATATTTCTAAACGCCTATGCCTCAATCTCATGATATAACGTATTTTGCCAAAACAAACTTCCGTGGACAGGAGGCTATTTTTGGTATCAAGACGGATGATCGAAGGCGACATATGTACATCATTGGAAAGACTGGAATGGGAAAGACCAATCTTTTGGAACATTTGGTTTTGCAGGATATTCAAAATGGACACGGTGTGGCATATGTTGACCCGCACGGAGATACGGCTGAGAAACTTATACGAATGATCCCACCGGATCGAATAAAAGATGTGATCTATTTTAATCCTGCAGACCAGGCGTTTCCGATCGCTTTCAATGTGATGGAGCAGGTAGCCCCGGAATATCGGCATTTGGTAGCATCTGGACTGATAGGAGTATTTAAAAAACTGTGGGCTGAGTCATGGGGACCGCGACTTGAATATATTTTACGCAATGCCATCCTTGCTTTGCTGGAATATCCAGGAAGTACCTTATTGGGAGTCATGCGCATTTTGGTGGATAAAAAATATCGTGCACAGGTGGTCAATTGCGTTACCGATCCCGTTGTTAAGTCGTTTTGGGTAGATGAATTTTCAAAGTGGAATGACCGAGTGTTGCAGGAAGTGATCTCGCCTATCCAGAACAAGGTAGGACAATTCCTTTCTACCTCCTTGATCCGTAATATTGTAGGACAAACAAAATCGTCTTTTAATATCCGTGAAGCGATGGATAACAGAAAGATCTTGATACTCAATCTTGCAAAGGGACGGATCGGAGAAGATAACAGTGCTCTTTTAGGAGCTATGATGATCACGAAGATACAGATGGCGGCAATGGCTCGAGTGGATATTCCTGAAAATGTTCGAAATGATTTTTACCTCTATGTAGATGAGTTTCAAAACTTTGCCACGGAATCATTTGCCAACATTCTTTCTGAGGCGAGAAAGTATCGTCTGAACCTTATTCTTGCAAATCAATATGTGACCCAGATCGATGAGATCGTGCGGGATGCTATTTTTGGAAATGCAGGGACGCTCATCGCGTTTCGTGTTGGAGCCATGGATGCTGAATTTTTGGAGAAAGAATTCGAGCCGGTTTTCATGATGAATGATGTGGTCAATCTGCCAAAGTACCACATTTATCTAAAGCTCATGATTGATGGTATTGCTGGAGATGCTTTTAGTGCGACAACCTTGCCTCCGATCGAGACAGAGAATGTACAGGATGTTTCTGAGGATGTTATAGGCAGTTCTCGTGAATCTTATTCTTACTCAAAAGAAGATGTAGAAGAGGGAATCAGAGAATGGAGTGGTGTATTTGCTCCGCCAGTACAGACAGTCCAAGAACCCAGCAGGGAAGCTTCTTTGGCTGATCATAAGAACCCTTTGTCGCCAAGGAGGCGAGAAGTTGCTTCTGTTGAAAGAATTTCGAGTTCTATTGCTCAACCACGGAAGTTGGTCAAAAAAGACGTGCCTGGAGGAACGAAAAATGTTGTGGCATCGACATCCGTTTCTCTACCAAAAGAAGAGGTAAAAAAAGAAGGACGTACGTCGGAGAGGGTTTTGTACGATGCATTTTGTGACACTTGTGGGCTGAAGATACAACTTCCATTCGTGCCAGATGGGCGTCGCCCAACTTTTTGCAAAGAGTGTCTCAAGGAATACCAGCGGACGATGGCGAAGACTCAAGTTGCATCTGGATCGAGTGTGGTCAAAACAACGGTGGAGAACGTTGTTATTGCAAAATCATCTCGTGAGGAAACAGTAAAACTTGAGCAAAATGTAGAGCCTGTGGCATATATAACGCGTGATGAACCTATGCGTCTTTCCCAGATGCATCATGTGGCCCCTAAGAGATTCAAACCTCTGAGAAAGCGCTCAGAACCCGATATCAATGCAGTTAAGACACTGTTACAAAAGGCCTCAAGGGAAGAGTCTGATAGCTGAGGCGTGTCTCTTGTTATTTTAAAGAGCGTTTTAATTTTTACTCTATGACTTACAACACAGGATCTAGTGGTGACGAACAAGAAGATCGTATTCGGAAGATTGAGATGGAGCGGGATGAGATGATACTCCAATCTGATATTATTGCTCTTAAAAGAGCTGTTGACGACGCTGGGATGGCGTTGCGGATGGTGGACAAGAAGGAACGTGACATACATGCTGAGAAGGAGGAGTTAGAAAGAAAGTTAAGAAAAGCAGAAGAAGATCTGCGCTTGAAGGAGGAGGAGCACAAAGATCTTCGAAAAAAGATCCAAACAATGCGTTAAGTTTTCCGCATTTCCATATTAAATAAAAACTCAAATAACAACATTTTGTATGAGCACGATAGTATTTTTATTGCTAGTATTTTTTATAATCGACTGCTATCGGCGCATAGAAAATATCGAGAAAGTGCTCAGACAAAAGTCTTCCTCAGGGGAGTCTCTTATTTCGACACCTGTTCAGACAAAAGATCAGGGGGCAGTTGTGAACACACAGGGGTTAAACGGGTCGTTTGTTTCTGATGCGAAAGTCTCGAAAAGTTCTCAGCAACCATTGGATCCACTTGTGTCTTTGCGTACTATGTTTGAGAGTAAGACCGACTTTTTGGGAGAGAATTGGTTAGTTAAAGTAGGAGTGCTTCTCCTGGTTCTATCTCTTGGATGGTTTGTTACTTATGCATTCTCTCATGATTGGATTGGTCCGATCGGACGGGTTTTGTTGGGGGTGATCTTTGGGGGAATCCTTCTTGGTATGGGAACATGGAGGTTTGCTCGATCATCTATTCAGGGGATCGCACTCCTTACTGGTGGAGTTGCTTCAATCTATGTTTCGGTATTTGCTGGTATGACGTTGTATAATTTCTATACCCCTATTGTGGGACTTTTCTTTATGGGAGTTGTAACGGCGTATATGATGGTTCTGAGTGGTTTTCGTGCATCGCGGTCGCTTTCTTTTGCGACGCTCATATATGGTTTTGTGGCACCGCTTTTTGTGTGGGGACATGTGGAGATCAATATTCTGGCAGGGTATCTTTTTGTCCTTTCTTTCGGGGTTATTGTTTTGGATGTGATATTGGGGTGGCGTGCGACAACGCTTACGGCCTTGATCGGGGTTTTCTTTTACACCATTCTTTCTTTTATAGCCGGTGATATTGAACGGACATTCCTAAATTTCTTTATAATGCTCTGTTTCACCTGTCTTTTCTATTTTGCGAATGTTGGCGTTATGGCGGTCACTCGATCGGCCAAAGAGTATGATCTAGGGCTTGCTGCATTGGTGGGATTTACTTTTTTTTCGTGGGTCGTAATGACTGTTGATGCTGAATTCATTGGTCTGGTGTTTACTATAGCGGCCCTTGTATTTGCTTTAAGTGCTTACGTCTTTTTCTTATTTCTTCGCATGCGAGAACCTATACTTATGTATGCTGCTGTCTCTGCAGGTTTTCTTTTTGCGGCGACGGCAAAAATGTTGGATGGATCTTTATTGACAACACTTCTTGCTGTAGAGATCGGAGGATTGGCAATCGCCTCATTTATTTTGTTCCGTGAGCGAGGATTTCAGGCGGGAAAGGTTCTAACACTCCTTATGCTCTGGCCTACGATACTGTCATTTGGAAATATCGAGAAACTGCTCTCTTTTGAGAGGTATGATAAATTAGAAAGACTAGCGTTGAATGTTTCTACTTTTGCGGTAGAACATCTTTTTGTTCTGGGAGTCCTAGCCATGGTCTATGGAGCGGTTCTTTTCGCGGGGTATTATCTTGTGCCCAAGCGGGAGAACGGAGAATTTTCCATTGTGGCATTTTCAAAAGTATTGTTTGTAGCGTATAGTCTCCTGTTTGTTTGGTTCTTTCTTCATGAGGTGGTCACCGGATACTATGTGGCAAGCATGATTGCGCTCATTCTGTTTACGGGCGTCGGATTGTATTTTCATGTGTCAGGCATTCTGTGGGGACGCCCATCTATGCAAAGAATAGGAATGGCTTTGTTTATCATCGTGCTTGCACGTCTTTTCTTGGTCGAGTTTTGGACTATGAGCTCTGTTGAAAAGATCATTACGTTTTTTGTGGTTGGAGCGCTCTTCTTAAGCACAGCTTTTTTATTACAGAAAAGAGTGACAAATGTGAAACAAACGGAAGAGAATGTGGTTTAAGTAACAGGCCTCGATGGAATAAGAGATAGAGATTATGGAACGATCAAAAACAGAAATAGATCCAAGTGTTTTTTATTGGGGCGCTGCCACCTCTGCTCATCAGGTAGAGGGGAATACACAAAATGATTGGTCTAAATGGGAACGGGAGAATGCAGATCGTCTTGTCTATGAGGCGAAGAGAAGATGGGAACCTTGGCAGCAGAAAAAGTTTCCTGAGATGTTTGATGTGAAGAATTATATTTCGGGGATCGCATGCGATCACTATCATCGCTATGAAGAGGACTTTGACCTTGTGCGAGAAGGTGGTCATAATGCGCATCGTTTTTCTATCGAATGGTCGCGAGTGGAACCGGAGGAGGGTGTTTTCGATGAGGATGCCTTAAGACATTATAAGGATGTGGTAAAGGCACTTCGCATGAAAGGTCTGGAACCATTTGTTACGCTCTGGCATTGGACATTGCCTGTTTGGTTGTCACGTAGAGGCGGGATCCTTGCTCAAGATTTCTCTGAGATGTTTTCTCGGTATGCTCAGAAGATGGTAGAGGTTTTGAAGGAGGATGTGGTTTTCTTTATGACCTTCAATGAACCAAACAGTATAATTACTAATGGATACATAACGGGACAGTGGCCACCGCAGAAGAAGAATATTTTTTTGGCTTTACGTGGGTATAAAAATCTGGCAAAGGCGCATACCAGAGCGTATCAAGATGTGAAAGTGATACATCCAAGTGCTCAAGTAGGTTTCACAGAGTTTCTTACATCCTTTAAGTTCCAAAAGAGATACTTTTTAAGTCGATCGATCTCGGCTTGTGTCAGATATTGGGGGAATGAACAATTTTTAGCTCGCGTTATTGGGAAATATGATTTCTTGGGTGTGCAGAATTATCTCTCTATTCGTGTTAGTCTGTTTGGATCGGTAAAATTGCGGGAAGATCGGTCAGATCTGGGATGGGGGGTAGATCTTGAAGGATTGAAAGGGATCTTGAAACAGTATGCGAAAGTTGGTGTACCACTGTATGTGACGGAAGACGGTTTGGCAGATGCGAACGATCATCTACGTGGAGAATTCTTGCGAAAACGTATTGCCTCGGTAAAAAAGGCGGTAAGTGAGGGAGTTGATGTGCGAGGATATTTCCATTGGTCACTTATGGACAACTTTGAATGGGATAAAGGATTCTGGCCAAAATTTGGCCTTGTTGAAATAGATCGAAAAACACTCGAACGGAAACCGAGAAAGAGTTTCCACGTGTATAAAGATATTATACGAGATGATCAGATGAATTAGTTTTTTGTACAAGGCGATCTGTAAAACTGCGATCGATCATTTTGGTGATTGTCTTGTTTTTAAGGTTTGTCCGATGGGTTTCAGGAGGTGGGGCCATAAAATAGATTTTAAAAAAGACCACCTTACTAAAGGGGTGGTCTTTTTACTATATTTAATGAACTGTATTTTAGTAGAGAAATTCTTTTTTTTGTGGTATAATTTTATTCAGTAAAATTTTTTAATAGTTCGGGTAATGCAGAAAAAACAAAACTTTCTTTTTATATTTTTTTACCTCAGTGTGTTTGGGGTTTTTTCTGGCGCACTTCCGGTTTATGCAGGTACCTGTACTTGGACAGGATCTTCTTCTACAGACTGGAGCAACTCTTCTAACTGGAGCAGTTGTGCTTCAACCACTCCCCAAAGTGGTGATGACGTTGTCATAGACGGAGGCACGAATCAACCGACGATCGATCTTTCTGGTGGACCCATAACAATACAGTCGCTTTCAATTGGAGAGAATACAACTTCGACTTTTACCATCGAGAATGGAGATGTAGATACGAAAAAGCTTATTGTTACGAATGATGTCATTATCGGAGAGTTGGGAATACTTACACATACAGCCAATACTACTACACATATCCATTCTCTCTTTCTAGAGGTGGGAGGTGATATGACGGTAAGAAGTGGTGGAACAGTAAGTGTGACGGGAAAGGGGTATGCGGGGGCAAGTGCCGATAATGGTAATGGACCAGGAAAAGGAGTAAAGGGGTCTTCTACCGGTTCCGGTGCTGGTTTCGGTGGTAATGGAGGAAATGCATCTGAAGCGGTTGGGGGTGTCACGTATGGTTCTGTTGCCCAGCCAACGGACATTGGATCGAGCGGAGGGGCTTATAGCGGTATTGGTGGGTCTGGTGGTGGTGTCATAAGATTGAATGTTTCCGGAACACTTACTATAGAGGGAAATATTTATTCGAAGGGGAGTGATGGAAGTGGTGACGCTGGAGGCGGATCAGGAGGATCTATCTATCTTACTGTGGGCACACTTGCCGGCAGTGGTGATATTAGAGTTGACGGGGGTGCTTCTGGAGGAACTGAGGAGGGTGGCGGAGGTGGTGGAAGGTTGGCTATTTATTATGCGAATGACGATACTTTTAATGGAATAAGGACTGCATTTGGCGGAGCGGGCTATCAGCGAGGGGGGGCTGGAACTATTTTTATCAAATCAAATTCTGCTACGTATGGGGATCTTGTTGTTGGAAATGGTGCTGTTTCTGGATCCACTACGACCATTGTTGAATCGTCAGTATTTAATCATCTCACTGTTCGTGGTTCAGCTAGATATGTCATCGCGCACGATTACACAATCACTGTGAAAGAAAAACTTTCCTTGTTGACTGCTGCAAGTATCACTAACAATGGCATCTATAACCATTATCAATCTACATTAACTATTTCTGCAAATGTTACCTGGTATGAAAATGGTGTTAATCCTGCCATTGGAGATGTTCAGCCTATTAAGGATATTATTGTTCTTGGGATCATGGAATTTCAGAATCAAGATATCTTGGGACCAGCAGTTTCTTTTAATTCTATGCGGGTTGCGAAAGGGGGTACTCTTACGCATCAAGCTAACGTTGTTAACCAAACCAAGGGGATCAATCTTTCTCTTGCAAGGCTTGTGATCAATGTGGGAGGGAAGATAGATGTAAGCGGGAAGGGATATATTGGAACTTCCACCTCTTTTGGTGAAGGAAATGGTCCCGGGAGGGGTTTTGGCGGTGGCGGAGGCGGATTCGGAGGAAGGGGGGGTGTGGGTGACCATTCATCTACTTTTGGAGGATCTTCGTACGGTTCGGATACACAACCAACAGATATTGGGTCAAGTGGGGGATCTGGAGACGCACAATTGAGTGGATCGGGAGCAGGAGCCGTCAAAATAGCGGTGACAGGCCCTATAAGTCTTGGTGGAAGTATTGTGGCGGATGGGAGTGACGGAGAGGGAGACTATGCTGGGGGTGGTTCCGGTGGGTCTGTGCATCTTCAAGCTAATTTATTTGCTGGGAGCGGATCTATTAGTGCTCGGGGAGGTGTTGGAGGATCGCATGGTGGTGGTGGAGGCGGGGGAAGAATTGCACTTTACTATAACAGAAGCACTTTTACAGGAACTAAGAATGTTGATGGAGGAAATGGATATCAATCAGGTGATGCGGGAACTATCTATAGAAAAGCGCTCTCTCTTGTTGATCAAGAGCAACGCCCCACCAATCTCAGGATTAGGCGGGTTGAGAAGGGCATTCGACTTGTATGGCAAGACAACACTGATTTAGAGAATGGTTATAGTATTCAACGAAGACAGGGGAGTGATGCTTTTAAGGAGATCGCCACTGTCAAAAAGAATAAGATCCTATATATTGATACTGAAACTCTTGTTCCTGGAGCGACTTATACATATCGCGTGAGAGCTTATAAGGGGTCAACGAGGAGCGCATTCTCTAATGGGAGGCGTATTATAATACCAGAAAAGGATAGTGAGGAAGAGAATTTCTCCGTCTCTGCCTCATCGTCAAGAGAACGACTTGAAAAGGGGCAAGAGGCGACCTTTCAAGTCTTTCCAGATAAAAGCGGTACGTATACATATGCCTGGGCGGTCGATGGTGTTGTGGTTTCCAAAGAGAATTCTTTTGCTTATAGGTTCCCTACCACTGGTCTTCATGTTGTAGAAGCAAGTGTTACAAGCGCAACATCTGTCAAAAGAACAGCTTCTCTCAATGTTACCGTCATTCCTAAACCACCAACTGTTACTTCTATAGAGAGAAAAGATTCTACACTTATTGTTAAGGGGATGGCCGATGGTCCTGGGTCGCTTACCGCTTATATTTTTTCTAGTCCTTTTAGCTTTACGGGGCGCGCTGATACTCACTGGAGTATTGAATATGTTATGAAGGATAAGGACATTGAGCAGGGAGTTCATACTATTTATGTTACCTATACCGATGAGAACAATATGACATCGGAAGGGTCAGAAACAAAAACCTTTGTTTTAAAGAGTGATGAAATTCAAAAGCAAACACAAGAGGAAGTAGTTGCAAAAGGACTTCGTACTCTTGGACATGCAGTTACAGCAGTTACTCCAGAGTTTATTGATAATATGGGAAGTTCTGCTATTGCAGCTGTCAAGGAGATGGCGAAGGATCCTGAGTCTTCGGCTGAGACACTGACGTTAGCAGCGGTCATAGCTACGTTGTTTCGATCTTTTGGGTCGGTATTTTCTCCTGGGCTCTTAACTGCGCGAGGTTTGACACAACAAATGGTAAGTGCTTTCGGGATCGTTGGGTTCTTTCGTCGAAAACGATCCTGGGGAACGACCTATGACGCCAATACGGGCAATATCCTTTCTTACGTCACGTTAACGCTCATCAACCAACAGACCCAAAAGAAACAGGTCATCATCTCCGATAGGCTCGGACGCTTCGGCTTTCTGGTCGATCCCGGTACCTACACCATCCAAGCAGAGAAGGAAGGGTATACCTTTGAAAAAGAAACACAGAACTCTTCTATTTTTATTACTAATATTTACCGGGGAGATCCCATTGTGGTAACCAATAAAGAGTTTATTCGTTGTAATATACTTGTAAGAAAGCCGGATATCAGAAGGTCCTCTAGTTTTCTTGGTTTCTTTAATGTTTCTGTATGGCTCAATTCCTTTTTCTTTATTGTTTTTGTGGTGAGTTTTTTCTGGACCATGTATGCTGTTATTATTGATCGTGGTAACCTTGCCTATTGGGTGCTTTTACTCTTTAACATTGCCCTCTTCTTTGTGAGGCAGTTTACAAATAAGAGTCGTCAGTGGGGAGAAGTAGTTTCTAAGGAAAGATTTTCCCAAAAGGGACTTGTGTTTACCACTATCTCGGTATTTGATAAAAACGAGCGCATGCTTTCAAGAACTATGGCTGATGAACATGGGCGCTATCTTATTTTTCTTGAGGCTGGAGTATATACTGTTAAAGTCTCTGTCCAAAATCCTGCTACAGGGGAATCCAGAGATGCTCAAGACACTATCACTATGGAAAAAGGTGGATTGTTGGTGAAGAAGTGGCTGGTGTGAAAGGGGTCTTGACAGAATTTATGAATGGCTGTAAAGTAGGGCAGTAAGAAAAAGGCGAAGGCCGTTTTTGTTTACTGTATATTATTTGTGGTATATTTATGTTGGTAATTCGACTCAATAGAACAGGACGGAAGAATCGATCGCATTTTCGTATTGCGGTGCAGGAGAAGACGGTCGCACCTGGTGGAAGGCATGTAGAAATGGTTGGAAGCTGGGATCCACATAAGAAGGTCGCGGTTTTGGAAAATGATCGGATATTGCACTGGTTAGGACAAGGGGCTCAGCCTTCTGATACGGTATATAACCTTTTGGTTGCTCAAGGCGTGGTTGAAGGAAAAAAACGAGCAGTAAAGATGGAACGACCAAAAGTAGAGGAAAATGTTCAGGAGGTAGCAGAAGCGGTAAAGGAAGGGTTGCCTGAGAGTGCGCAGGTGGAAAGTGATAAAGTTGAGGAGGACACAAAGGCTGAACCTGCCAAGTAGAGGTAAAAATAGTGGTGCTGATAGAATATTTTACAATTGAATATGTCCGATGACCGTTCCTGCAAGGGACTTCAACACAGGTTGAAGAGGCGTATCCGAAAGGGTAATAAGTCCTACCGAGGCAATGTAATAGAGCAAATATTTCAAAAATTTTCTCTTAATTGTTTCACACGGGATCGGACAGAAAAGTCCGTTTTTTAATTTCCTTTGGAAAAATTTATGCTTACACGAGCACAAAAAGAAACACTGGTTTCTGAGATGTCGGATCAGGCGAAGACAGCTAAGTCAGTGGTGTTTGTTGACTATCGAGGTTTGAACGTTTTTGACACACGAGCATTAAAGAAGAAGCTACGAGATGCGGGAGGTACATTTCGAGTGGTAAAAAAGACCTTGATCTCGAGAATTGGCAAAGAGGCGGGTATAGAAATTGATGAAAAGGTTTTGGACGGACAGATCGCGGTTATTTTTTCTCAAGAGGATGAGGTGGGTGCGGTCAAGGCGGTACATGAATTCTCTCAGACCAACAAAAATATTCGTATTCTCGGTGGAGTCTTGGAAAAGAAAATGCTTTTTGCCCATAGTGTTGAGGCATTGGCGAAGATGCCGAGTAAGCAACAGATGTTGGCTAAGGTTGTGGGAACAATACAGGCACCTATTTCAGGATTTGTTCGGGTATTGGGTGGCAATTTGCGTGGCTTGGTAACGGTGCTTCATGCTATTGAGGAGAAGAAATAGAGTATGTAGTGATGATGGTGCAAGATATATAATTAACTATCGTAATAAGTAACAATAATCGTATGACAGAAGTAACAAAGGCGGATGAGCAGGTTGAGGCAAAGGCAGTGGAAGTGCCAGCTAAGTTTCAAGGTATCGTGAGCGAGATCGAGAAGATGAGCGTTCTGGATCTGTCTGAGCTTGTAAAGGTCTTGGAAGATAAGTTTGGTGTGAGTGCTGCTGCTCCTATGATGATGGGGGCAATGCCTGCTGCTGCCGGTGCGGGTGAGGCAGTAGAAGAGAAGACGGAATTTGATGTGGAGCTGAAGGTTGCAGGAGATCAGAAGATTAATGTAATTAAGGCGGTTCGTGAGATTACAGGGTTGGGCTTGAAAGAGGCGAAGGATATGGTAGATGCTGCTCCAAAGGTGATCAAAGAGGCTGTAAAGAAAGAAGAGGCAGAGGAGTTAAAGAAGAAACTTGAGGCTGCTGGTGCAACTGTAGAATTGAAATAGTCTAGTTTTCAAGGAAAAAGACCCGCATAGTTCCATTGCGGGTCTTTTGTTTTTCAAAAATTGAAAAAATGTGCTATACTTTAGGCATGAAACATTGGAATAATTCTCACAAGGATAAGGGGGGATCCTTCTTGTTCTCAGGTCTTTTAATGATAGGTCTGGGGATAGTTTTTTGTATCTCTTTTCCAGCTTTGGCGGATGAGATAAACCCCGATAAAATAGACGAAACAAAAGGTGATATCAAAGATCTTGAGAAGAAGATCGATAAAGTAACCAAAGAAAAAACGAGTCTCTCTCAAAATCTCCAGGCGATCGATGGGAGTTTGACAGCAACACAGCGAGCAATACAAGAGACTAAGACCCACATTGAAACCACGCAAGAGACGATCTCTCGTAAGGAGGGAGAAATAGCTCAATTAGAGGTGAAGCTTGGTCAGCAAAAGAAAGTGCTCCAGGATATGGTGCAATTAATGTATGATACCTCGCAAACTCCGCTTTCAGAAGTGGTGTTTCATGAGGGAAGCATGTCCCAGATATTAGACGGATCGGATCAGGTGCTTACTCTGCAAGAGCGAATAGGCATGCTTATTGATGAATCATCTAAAACAAAAGAAAATATCAAAAAAGAACGTGAGGACCTAGATAATATCAAGAAGGAAAAGGAGCAACTCCTTGTTGTTCAAAATTCCCAAAAGAATAACCTTTTGGGAGCAAAGCAGGAAACGCAGTCTGATATAGCAGAGAAAGATGCGACCATTGAAGAGCTGCAAAAAAAGTTGGCGGAATTAGAAAGTGATTTGAATATATTGACCGGGAAGTCATTTAATGCGAAGGACATCCGTGAAGCGGTGAATTTTGCGAGTGATGAAACGGGCGTTCCTGAAGGGGTGTTGTATGGATTTTTGAAGATGGAAACGAATCTTGGAGCAAACACAGGACAGTGTACTTACAAAGAGGTGGAGAAGGTTGCCGTTGCCCGGTATAAAAAGTATGGAACCAAATATCAATCATCGATAAATTTACTGTATAAAAGAAGAGATATTTTTTATGAGATCGTGAAGACGCTTGGTTATAGTAAGGACAAAAAGGTCTCTTGTTCTCCAAGTGGGTATATTGGTCAAGGTGGCGCGATGGGTGTTTCTCAATTTATGTCGGACGTATGGAAAGGATATGAAGCATCAGTACGATCAAAGACGGGTCATAGCAAACCGGATCCCTGGAGTCTTACTGATGGTGTTATGGCTATGGCCCTTAAATTGCAAAAGGCAGGAGCCACATCGAGCAAGGAATCAGTTATAAAAAGTGCATCGATCAACTATCTTGGAGGGTTCAATACATCCTATTATAATGGCATTGTGTATTGGTCGAAGAACTATAAGAAACTTTTTGAGTAGAGTTGCTCTTAGGGGTGTGTGTGGTGTTTAGGGTATAATAAAAAGAGAATTGACAGTAAAAAAAAGATACATATGCATTCCCCTTTTCTTCCTATTGAGTCAGGTTTAGACCTTCGAAAGCAGGCCAAACAACTCGGCGTTTCCTTGTGGCATACGCCGGCGTTTTTTTCTTTGCTTTTGGGTGCTGTGGTTATTTTCTTCATGGGGGCAACATACCTTATATTTTCTTATTCTAATAATGCTGAGGCGCTAGTTCTTATAGAATCTGGGATAGTCATGTCATCACTGCTTATTGGAGGTCTTATCATTCGTTTGTTAGAGGAGATCGCCGTTATTAGAAAGCTCAAGAGTGATTTTATATCGGCTATGTCACATAGATTAAAATCGCCACTTGCGCAGATAAAATGGCATATTGATCTTTGTAGAAGTAAAAATAGTGGGGATGGAAATGATGGATCTCGTGAGGCTATGCGCAGTATTGAGTTATCAAACGAACATCTTATACGAATGGTGGATGAGTTTCTAATGGTATCTCGATTTGAAAGTGGGGAAGTTCGATGGTATGAGGAGCGTATAAACATCTCGAATCTCATGAAAAAGGTCTGTGACCGTTACCGCATGGATATACAGCAAAAGAATATTCGACTTCTTTTTGAAGTATTTGGAGAAGAGAAAGAATCCTGCGGGGATGCAAGAAAAATAGAGATGGTTTTAGAAAACGTCTTTCTTAATGCTTTGCGGTATACAGACCGGTCTGGAACGATATCTCTTTACATACGTAACAAGGAGAAAGAGATCGAGGTGGATATCAAAGATACGGGAATAGGTATACCCATAGAGCATCAGGGGAAGATCTTTGAAAAGTTCTTTCGATCTGATAATGCCATGTTATTAAATACCGAGGGGGTTGGATTGGGATTGAATTTATGCCAGAGGATTATGGATCGGGTTGGAGGAAGCATTCGATTTGAGTCGAAAAAAGGACGAGGGACAACCTTCTTCTTGGTTTTTCCGAGAAAGTTGGGTAACTGTGAAATAAAATAGATTGTATAAACCGACATGAAGATTCAGGATAAACAACTTTATGAGTTTCTTCAGGGGGCTGACTTTCTTAATAAGGAAGATCTTAAGGCTTCGTGGGACACCTCTCAAAAAGAGGGTGTTTCTTTGGGAGAAGTGTTATTGAAAGGAGGATTTATTCAAGATACGAAGCTACGAAAGATCTACTCATTGATCTTGGGGATCCCTTTTGTGAACTTGGAAAAGAATGAGATTCCTGTAAATATTTTACAGATCATTCCAGCTCCAATTGCCAAGAAATATAATATTGTTGCATTTGAGAAGGAGGGAAGCAATCTTAAAGTTGCCATGCTCAATCCGAATGATTTACAGACGATCGATTTCATTCAAAAGAAGACGGGTCTCCGTATCATTCCCTGTCTCACTTCACAGGAAAGTATTACGGAAATATTGAAACAATATGAAAAAAGTTTACAAGCGGAATTTGGAGATTTGATCGATCAGGATGTAGAGTCTCTTTCCGAGTCTGCAAAGAGCGATCAGCCGGAGGAAGATGGTGATGTAAAAAGTTTGGAGAAAGTTGCTGAGGACGTTCCTGTCATTCGTATTGTAGATACGTTGTTGAAACATGCAATTTTGCAACAGGCGAGTGATATTCATATTGAACCAACAGAAAGAGAAGTAGTTGTTCGATATCGTATCGATGGGGTATTGCATGATGCTATGAGTTTACCGAGAAGTGTACAACAAGGCATTGTTGCTCGTATAAAAGTGCTGTCAAACTTAAAGTTGGATGAGCATAGATTACCTCAGGATGGGAGGTTTAAAATAGAAACTGAAGGGTATAAGATCTCTTTTCGTGTGAGTATTTTACCGGTGTTTGACGGTGAAAAGATCGTTATGCGTCTTTTGGATGAATCATCCAAGGGACTCACTTTGGAAAAGATCGGGTTTGAGGGACGAGATCTGGAAGTCATGCATCGAGAGGTAAAAAAGCCGAACGGGATGATATTGGTTACAGGGCCAACGGGTTCTGGGAAAACTACCACGCTCTACACGGTAGTTGATATTCTTAACACCCCGGAAGTGAATATTAGTACTGTAGAAGACCCTGTTGAATATCGAATGCAACGCATCAATCAAACGCAGGTAGTATCAAAAATTGGCATGACGTTTGCAGCAGCACTTCGTTCGTTACTACGTCAGGATCCAGATATTATCATGGTAGGGGAGATACGTGATGGAGAGACCATGGAAATTGCCATGCATGCTGCTATGACAGGACATCTTGTGCTTTCTACGCTCCATACGAATAGTGCTGTTGCCACGATACCAAGAATGTTGGATATGGGCGCCGAACCATTCTTGGTCGCGACTACGTTGAACGTCATTATTGCACAGAGACTAGTGCGAAGATTATGTCCGGATTGTCGGAAGTCCTACGTATTAACATCCGAGGAACTGAAGACATTAGGAGAGAGTTTCAACATGAAAGAAATACTTGCCGTTTTACAAAAATCTTCAGTTGCAAAGCAAAAGAAAATTCAAACATGGGAGGACGTTTCTTTTTACCGAGCACAAGGGTGTGCTCGCTGTAACAATGAGGGGTATCGGGGGAGAAACGGAGTATTTGAGGTAATGGAGGTAGACGATACTATCAGGAGGATGATCGTTGAGAAAGCCTCTTCTGAGGATATTGAGTTAGAATCAAGAAAAGCAGGTATGCATACAATGGTAGAGGATGGTATGATCAAGGCAGCTCTCGGGATCACCTCCATAGAGGAGATATTGCGTGTTACCAAAGAATAAAACAAAAATATGCCGAATTACAAATTTACAGCCCAAAATATAAGCACGGGAGAAGAGCGTACTGGAAGCATGTTTGCAAAAAGTGATAGCGCACTTTTCCATCAGTTGCGTTCAGAGGGTTTTCTACTCACGTTTCACGAGGAGGAGAAAGAGAGTCAATCGGCTGAGACAATGGGATTGATGGATAAGGTTTTCGGAGGCGTTTCTTTAAAGGACAAGATGCTTTTTGCAAGGAATTTGAGCGTCATGATATCATCGGGTGTACAGGTCACCAAGGCGATCAATACTCTTGTAAATCAAACAAAAAATAAACGGTTCCAAAAAGCACTTCATGACATTGCGGAAAGAGTCCAATCGGGCACCCCACTTGGCGATGCATTGGCAAAATATCCAGATATATTCAGTAATTTATTTGTCAGTATGGTTCGTGTGGGAGAGTTGGGTGGAAATTTAGAAGAAGTTTTGGTGATCGTATCGGTTCAGCTAGAGAAAGAACATGATCTGATCAGCAAAGTTCGTGGAGCAATGATGTATCCCGCAGTTATTTTGACAGCTATGGTCGGTGTTGGAGTATTGATGCTGACCTATATTTTGCCGAAGATCACATCAGTGTTTTCAGATATGGAGGTCAAGTTACCAGCGTCCACTCAGTTCATTATCGGAGTGAGTAATTTTTTAAGGGGGCACGCTATACTTGTTTCGATTGCTGTTGTAGTAATTATTATTTGTCTTTCACTTTTTGCTAAGACGGTAATTGGAAAGAGGGTGATCTCGTTTCTTTTGTTGCACTTTCCGGTAGTAAAAGAAATTGTTATAAAGACCAACTCTGCTCGTTTTGCTCGTATATACAGTTCTCTTCTAAAAAGTGGTGTGTCTGTTGTTGAGGCTCTTCGTGTTATATCGGAAACACTTTCAAATTATGCTTATCGAACTGCTATTTTGAGGAGCATGGAAGATGTTCAAAAGGGTATAAATCTGAGTGAATCTATTTCTCGGTCAAAGGTATTTCCTCCTTTGGTGTATCAGATAGTTGAAGTGGGAGAATCAACGGGAAAGACCGAAGAGGTTCTTTTGAAATTGGCAGAATTCTACGAAGCAGATGTGGACCAGATGACCAAAAATATGTCATCTATTATAGAACCATTGCTCATGATCGTTATTGGAACCGGGGTTGGTTTTTTTGCGGTGGCCATGCTTACGCCAATGTATAGTGTTTTGGATAATATAAAATAAGGACGTTAAACTTTGTTTTGTATGGGGAAAAAGCAAGCACGTTTTTATTTGAGGGGCACGACCCTTATCGAGAGTTTGATCGTTGTATTTGTATTTTCCGTGATGGCTTTAACATTTTATTCTGCTTTTTCTTTGGGAATGGTTCGTATTTTGGATGCGCAAAGGCGCTTACAAGCAATGAATTTAGCGAACGAGCAGATGGAGAGAATACGCAATCTTCCCTATGAAGACGTTGGGTTTGATGGGGGCGTGCCTTCATGTGTGAGTCATTGTGTTATGGTGCCAAATGAAGAGAAGGATTTTGGGACGGGACACTTTTATATTAGCACTACCGTTCAATATGAAGATGACCCGAATGACGGGACACTACTAACATCTACGGATGCTGTGCCAAATGATTATAAAAAGGTATTTATCTCCGTTGAATGGGGAGCGAGAAGTTCTGAGCAACATGTGGAGATGGTTGCTCGGTTTGTTCCTCCGGGAATTGAACAGGAGATCCCAAATACGGGCGCACTGTCGATAAATGTTTATAATAACGCGGGTAATCCTGTTTCTGGTGTTCATGTGACGATCACTGGGATAGCGGGGAATTTTTCTACCGATAATACGGGTAATTTGTTTTTACTGGGAGTACCCGTGAGTGATGTTGGGTATACTATACGCCTTACGAAGTCTGGGTATGAAACATTGGAGACTCTTCCGTATCCTCCTGTGGGGGCGTTTCCTCCAAAAAATCCCCCTGTTATTGTTGCAAATGGAGCTATTAATGTGGGTAATTTTGAATTAAATCCTTTAACGGATATTACTTTTCATGTAAAAGATCCTTTTGGAAATTCATTTCCTGATATTGCCTTTTTGTTATCTGGTGGGAGGCGACTTGATAACAATGCTCTTCCAACGGATTATGAATATAAAAATGAATCAAGTACATCGGATGAAAATGGAGACATCCACTTTACTGATAGAAGCGGTGGCACATATACCTTTTCTTTAGATACAAGTGAAACAGACTACGTGTTTTGGAAATCAGGCCTGTCTGGTGATGACCCTGAAATCGTGTTATTCCCTTATGGGGGGACCGTTAGTACTGATATTATCTTACTCAAGAAAACGGATCCCGGTATTTTTGTCAAAGTGGTAGACAATGCTTCCGGTGTGGAGTTACCGGGAGCAACAATCCATGTTACGGGGGGTGGGGGATTATATGATGCAACGCAAATGAGTGGTTTGTATGGTTTTGGGTATTTTCCAACGAATGCAAATGAGCTTACGCTTGGGGAGTCGTATGATATCCAGGTGGATCTAGCTGGATATCATTCTGAAACTGAGACCGTGACTCTTGTGGGACTGGAGGAGGTAACTGTTTCTCTCCATGCAGACTAAAAGGAACTATATGAAAAACTATTTTTACAAAGGACTCTCCTTGGTGGAGATGATCGTTGCTATCGGGATATTATCTATGACAATGTTTGGTGTTGTGCTGTATTTTGTAAATATTTGGCCTTTGCAACAATTTGCCATAGATAGTGCGCAGGCTCAGTATAAAGCATCTCAGACCGTTACCTCTCTAGTTTCACTTTTCCGGAATATGAGACAGTCAGATGCTGGAGAGTATGCTCTGAAATTAGCCGATCCGACCGAAGTGATTTTTTTTGCTGATCAGGATGAAGATGGAGATATAGAACGTGTTCGAATATTTCTTGATGGAACAAATCTCCGTATGGGGATTATTGATCCGGTTGGAAGTCCGGCTACTTATCCGACGAATCAAGAAGTGGTCAGTATTTTTTTGTCGGACGTAAGAAACGGTTTCGAACCATATCCGGGAGACGTGTTCTCTTTTTATGATAATGGAAATAGTGAGTTGACAGGGAGTTTTTCTATTAGTGTAGTTCGTATGATCGGTATTGATCTTTATGTGGATATAAATCCCAGTTCCTCTCCGGCGGCCACTCATTTTCAATCATTTGCTTCTATTCGTAATCTTTCTGAATATGATCGCGCCCAATAGAAAAAATAAGCATGCTACGGGAAGTGTTCTTGTATACACTCTGATCATTTTGGTGATTAGCTCTATCTTGTTTTCTGGTTTTATACGAGTTATAACCTCACAGATTCAGTATGCCAACAAAAAGGTGACACAAGAGCGTGCGCTTCATGCTGCTGAATCCGGGATCTATTTCTATCGTTGGTACTTAGCCCATCAGGTCGAGGGGAGAACAAAGCAACAGATTCAAGATTTTTGGGAAAACGGATCTCCTTTTGGTGTGGATGTTCCCTATGTTTCCGAATATGAGGGCATTGGAGAGTATTCGATCACGGTTACGCCGCCAAATGGAAATTCAACAGTGGCCATGGTTGAATCCACTGGATATCTGTACAAGGATCCGTCTCGAATTCGAACTATTAGGGTTCGATTTCGACAACCGTCATGGAGTGAATTCTCGGTGTTATGCGATTCTGATATTCGGTTCGGGGACGGGACGGAGGTACAAGGACCAATTCACTCAAATGGCGGGATTCGTTTTGATGGGGTTGCTCATAATGTGATTTCGAGTGCTCGAGAGACATACGATGACCCTGATACTGTTGCGGTTGATATGCGAGATGGCGTGTGGACTAGTTGGACCAATGAGTATAATGCAAATATGGGGAGCGATGTGTTTCTTGGTGGAAAGGAATTTCCAAAAACTGGGCCGAGTTTTAATGGAGTGACTGCTGATCTTGCTTTTATGAAAGGGGAGTCCGGATGCTTGACACCGGGATCATATTGTACGGACAGGAGCTCGAATGGTAATCTCTATTTTAATGACTCAAACCTTGGGAGACACATTACGTTAAATTCAAATGGTACAGTCAGTGTTCGTAAGGTGAAGAACGTGGATGCCTATAATGACATCACTAAGGAAACTTCAGCAACATCGTATACAATACCTAACAATGGTGTGATATTTGTAGAGGATGATGTTTGGGTTGACGGGAGAGTTGATGGAAAAATGGTAACGGTTGTTGCCGCGGATATGTCAGGCGGAAGTCAAAAAAATATATATCTCAAAAAGGATATTTTATATACTCGTTATGACGGATCCGAAACGATTGGTCTTATAGCACAAAATAATATTGATGTAATAAAGAGTAGCGAAGATGATCTGCGGATTGATGCAGCGCTTATAGCTCAAAATGGGCGAGTTGGTAGGCCAGATTATGGAACAAGTGATCATAAAAGCAGGATAACAGTGTTTGGTTCCCTGGCAACAAGGGGGCGATACGGATTTGCTTGGACGAACGGGGCACAAGATTGGGGATATACAACAAGGGATATCGTTTATGATAACAACTTTTTATATACTCCGCCTCCTTACTTTCCAACAGGAACACATTATGCTATCGACCTTTGGGAGGAATTATAATATACTGTAGGTATGAATATTTTTTATGATCCAATCTTTCTTCCTAAACAATTACCCTTTGGACTTGATCTGAGTGATCTTTCTGTGAAAGTGGTCCAACTGGGTCTTTCTGGGAAACATTGTAATGTTTCGAGGTATGCTTCTTATTCTGTTGCCCCCGGAAATATCGTTGATGGAGAAATCAAAAATCCTGAAGGCGTTCGTGAATCCATACTGAACTGTTTAAAGGCATCACGGATCCGTACCAAAAAGGTATTTTGTTCTTTACCTGAAGGAAAATCTTTTTTGCGTGTTATCGAGGTCCCATTTTTGAAACATGAGCAATTAGAGGAGGCGATTCGATGGCAAGTTGAGGAAAATATTCCAATGGGTTTGGATCAGTTGTATTATGACTGGACCCCACTTCAAAAAAGTTTCTCAAAGGATCCAAAGAAGATGAGTATTTTGATGGTGGCCGTGGCGAGGGGTGTAGTGGATTCTTTTTTGGGTGTCCTGGAGTTGGCTGGATTGCAGACAATTGGTATGGGCACTGAATCTGTGGCACAGGTTCAAAGCTTACTGGCGGAGGAGGTGGACAGCGCTGAAACGGTTCTTGTGGTGGATTTTGGTGATAGAAGGACCACGTTTACGTTTGCAGTTGGAGGAACACCATGCTTTACGTCGAGCATTTCCCTTTCTTCCCAAATGATGACGGATGCCATAGCCAAGACCCTACACGTGCCCCAAGAAGAGGCAGAAAAGATAAAATATGAACAAGGAATCGGATCATTTGTTAAAAGGGATCCAGTGTTTCAGGGAGTCGAATCCATTATGGAGAATCTTATTCAGCATATTCAAACGTCTATGGATTTTTTTGTAGGCGGATTAAAATTTTCTCATTCAGTTGATAGAGTAATTTTATGTGGTGGTGGCGCAAACACCGAAGGACTGCCTGTATACCTTGGTAAAAGATTGGGGAAGACGGTGCAGAGAGGAGATCCATGGGCTCGAATGAATTTGGGAAAGGCTATTCCGACAATACCCTATCAAGATGCATTACGTTACTCAACAGCCATAGGACTCGCTTGGCAGGGATTACAATATACATATGAAGACATTTCTTAATATTCTTCCCCCTGAAAGAAAGGAAAACCTCCGTCTTTCAAAGTTATATCGGGACCTGATACGTCAGGAAGTGGGGCTCCTTTTTCTGGTTATTTTTCTAGGGAGCCTGCTTTCGGGTGTGTGGTTTTTATTGAGTTTGGAAGAGCGATCCGTATTGAACAGGGTCTCTGAGCGGGAACAACAGGATAAGTCTTATGCTGACATTTTATTTTATGAGAAAGAGTTTTCTCAGGTGCAGGCCAAGATCCCAATGGCCGAGAAGCTACTAAAGCAACAGAAGAATCTTATTTGGGTATACCATGCTATAGAATCAAATTCCCCTGGAGGGGTTATGTTCTCATCCATATCAATAGAGGAAGGAAAATTAAAGATAGTGGGACACTCTGATAATCGGGAAAATTTATTGGTATTTCAAGAGAGCTTACAAAAGATCGAGTGTTTTACAGATGTCAAGTTGCCTCTTTCTCAGATAGCACAAAAGGAAAGTATCGATTTTGAAATGGAGATTTCGATTCAACCGAAGTGTTTCTGATTATTTAGAGTTATTTGTATTTTGGAGTTTATGAGGATCAATGCGCATACTAAATTTTTTTTCATCACATCCGCCTTTATCTTGGTGGGGTTAATAGCTGGTTCGTATTTTCTGTTTTGGGTCTTTCGTTCAGTG
The DNA here is from genome assembly GCA_041738235.1 of Minisyncoccia bacterium. Lineage (GTDB taxonomy): Bacteria > Patescibacteriota > Minisyncoccia > Moranbacterales > JBGSQF01. Next base: position 23,246 of record JBGSQF010000006.1, on the reverse strand, counting down.
CAACAGAAGCAAGGTTCTGTTGAGAACCTCTTGGCCCGTGATGAGATTAACACCGAAAAGATAAAACAAAGGGAAGATATTTTGCGTCGTTACGAATTCGTTCGGGAAAAAGAGGGAGCATTACAAGATATATTTGTGCGAAAGGAGGACCTTATTAACACCATTGAAAAGCTTGAATCAATGGCTCAGTTATCGGGCGTTGAGGTTAAGTTGGACATTCAAGAGGGACCCGTAAAAAAACCAAAAGCAAAAACGCCAGTTGCCACAAAGGACACAAGAACGGACCAAGAAAAGAAAGAACAGGCTGAACAGGAGAAAAATCAATTCACGTTTTTTGTAGAGATCCGCGGAACATACTCAGCTACTATGAGTTATCTTGACCGGTTGGATAGAATGAGTCCTGTAGCATCTTTTGAGAGTATAAAAATGGAAAAAGAAGATCAGGAAGCAGGTCAATCTACAGTCTCTTCTGAGGGGAGTTCTGAGCAAGAACAGGTACCGGCTGGGAAAAAGGTTGTGACGAATGCTGTGCTTTCTTTTATGCAGTTTTGGGAATTGAAGAGTTAGGTGATCTGGTTGAGTTTTTTGCAAGGAGAACAATATTTATTCTTAAAGAAGTTTTGGTGTTATGAATTTACTGGTTAGAAAGGTCAGTTTGTTTTTTAAGAGAATAGGATCTCTATGGATGCGTCATTGGGGATCGATCTTCTTTGTTTTATTCATGATAGTGTCCTGCCTTGGGATATTTGAGTGGTATACTATGTTTTATGCTCCACAAGATCATATTGAAGCCGTAAAAGTAAAGATCTTAGAATCAGAAGGAGAAAGTTTGGATATGAAGAAGTTTGGGGAGATCCTTGATGTTTTGGAAGAGAGAAAGATCCCATCTGGAAATGCTGTTATAAAGCGTGACCTGTTTTATGAATGATCTTTTTTTACAAAAAACCAACCTTTAGGGTTGGTTTTTTTAGTGCGCCCGGCAGGACTCGAACCTGCGACCCCTTGGTTCGAAGCCAAGTACTCTAATCCACTGAGCTACGGGCGCCCCTATATCTTCCAGTGACCTACCTGGGCGATTACTGGGAATCGAACCCAGATTCTCGGTACCACAAACCGATGTCTTAACCATTAGACGATAATCGCCATATATCTTTGCCACACTCTTCAAAATGCTCTTTGTGTACCCCGAGAGGGAATCGAACCCCCATCAAGAGCTTAGAAGACTCCTGCTCTATCCATTGAGCTATCGGGGCTCAATTCATTAGATGTTCACACAGGTCTTTAGTGCGCCCAGTAGGATTCGAACCTACGACCGTTTGGTTAAGAGCCAACTGCTCTACCAGCTGAGCTATGGGCGCATGAAGATCTCAAAAATACCCTTAGAGAATAACAAAAATATCATTGAAAGTCAATATTATATCCTTTGACCCTTTAAAGGGTTCTGCTCTTTCGGGGTAGCGAGCCAGTGTCTTTCGGGAAGTTCGGATGGATGGTATACTGGGGATGTGGAAAATACATCAATTCCTGTATTTTTAGTGATATTTTTATGGAAAAGAAAGTGGTGATCGTGCACGATTTTTTGATGACGTTTGGAGGTGCGGAACGGGTACTTCGGGAGCTCGCAGATATGTTTCCGGAGGCCCCGATATACACACTTCTCTACGATGAAGAGTTATCAGGAGGAAGATTCTCCGATCGTGTTATTCACTCTTCTATATTGCAAAAACTTCCAAGATTTTTTCGACGTCGATACCGATGGCTTTTGCCTTTTTTTGGATCGGCCATAGAAGCCTTTGACCTTCGGGACTTTGATCTAGTTATCTCATCTTCAGGGGCCTGGAGCAAAGGAGTTGTAACAAAACTGAGAACGAAACATATCGCGTATCTACATTCGCCTATGCGATTTGTGTGGGATTACAATGAGCGTTATACGAAGGGTTTGGGACGAGGAGTAGCATTGTGCCGTCGCGCTTTATTGAGCTATATTCGAGTCTGGGACCGTATGGCAGCCGACCGTCCAGATATATTGATTGCTAACTCTCAATACACAAAGAAACGTATCAATAAATATTACCGTCGACGGGCCCAAGTGATATATCCACCAGTTACACTGGGAGAGGATATTGATCCGGAAGCAATGCGAGATGCCCAGTTGAGTGAGCAAGGGTATTTTCTTGTGGTTTCCCGTTTGACGGAGAGTAAAAATGTTTCTCTAGTAGTCGAGGCCTTTCAAAAACTCAACTTGCCTCTTGTGATCATTGGTGATGGCTATGATGCAAGAAGTATCCAGAAATCTTCTATGAACACCGTCAAGTTTCTCGGTCGTAGGTCCGATACAGAGGTTCTTCGTTATATGGTGAACGCACGTGCTCTCATTTTTCCTGCAGAAGATGATTTTGGGATGGTTACAGTGGAGGCTATGCAAGTGGGAACACCCGTCATTGCGTTAGGAAAAGGAGGTGCATTGGAGACTATCGAAGAAGGTGTGTCCGGGATATTTTTTGAAGAGCCGGTATCTGTTATGGTGGCGGATGCAGTAAGGCGGTTCTTGGAAAAAAAGACCTGGGATAGGAAGCTTATACGTGAGCGCGCACTTCGGTTTTCTGGGAAGTGTTTTCGAGATAAGATCTTAGGGGCAATTGAGGAAATGAATGTTCAAGAGTGAGGATCTTTCGGGGGATCGTTGTAAGATCCTCATTGCTGATTTCTAAGGATTGTATAAAAAAATATGTCTTTTATCGGTCATTACGCGGTACAGGAGCGTCTCGAGAAGTTTTTAGTGAGCCCGGCTCGTTCAAAAGCCTTTCTTTTTTTTGGGCCAAAATATTCTGGAAAACACACATTGGCTCATCTTTTTGTTACGGCGTATGTAAATGAGTCTGTGCATTTGGGGTCTTCCCTAGGACCCATTGATACTTCTGGAGATATCGTTGAGATATCTCCAGAAGTCGAAGAGAAAAAGGGTGTAGTTAAGGAAAAGCAGATCGATACTGACGTGGTTCGAGAAAGTGTTCGAGCGGTCTCCCTTTCTTCTGCACATCATGGTAGGAAGGCCCTTTTGATCGATGAAGCACAAAAGATGACCGTACAAGCACAGAATGCGATCCTTAAAACACTGGAAGAACCTGTTGGAAATACCGTGATCGTTCTTGTTGCACATACACTTGATACACTCTTGCCTACGATCTTGTCGCGTTGTGAAAAAGAAATGTTTGGAATGGTCTCTCGAGAGGCCTTTAAAAGGTCATTTTCAAGCAGGGGATTCTCGGACGCAGATCATTTGTGGAGTCTTTCCTTAGGGCTTCCTGGTCTTGCGATCAAAATGAGTGAAAACAGGCAAATGTTTGATGAACGAACATCGATCGGTAAGGACTCATTAAGGATCGAGAACATGGGAATTGGTGAAAGACTCCGGTTGGGGGAAGCGCTTTCAAAAAATATACCAAAAGCTATAGAAACTTTGGAATTATGGGCATTTCTTTTTCGAGAAAGAGCGTTTTCGGAAAAGGAGAATATGCATATAATGTTCGCACGCGTAGAAAAGATGTATGAATGTGTAAAATTACTCAAAAACACACAGGTAAATAGCCGTCTTATACTAGAAAACACCTTGTTGAGTTTGTGATATATATGATATTTCTCACTTGAAGTTTATTGATAAAGAGTTTTGTAGATGTATATGCGAAAAAATATCGTAATACAAAAGAAATCTATCCGTATTCGAAATAGATCTGCTGGCAGATCAGGAATGACGGAGATGAGTAGGCGAGAACGAGTGCATAAAATTCATATTCTTTTTCTTTGGTTACTATTTTTTACATTTTTGGGCGTGTGTGCTTACTTCCTATTCTTTTCTTCATATACAGAAATAGGAGAGGTGCACATAGACTCTGATTCACATACGGTCACCCAAGATGAGGTTATTTCAGTAGTTAACGAGTATGGACAGGAGAAGGTGTGGCATATTTTTTTGCATCGAAACTTTTTTTTCTTTTCCGTGGATGATATGAGGGATAGGCTGGATCACAAATTTCTCCTATTGAGTAACATTCATATAGAAAAGAAATTTCCCAACGCGGTCCATATAACATTTACGGAGCGTGAAATGGTGGCCTATTGGTGTGGTTTGCAGAAATGTTTTGGGGTTGATGAGGGAGGGTATGCTTTTCAGGAATTACCTGACAGGGAAGTCATTGTGGCAAACAACGAAAAGGTATACCCTGTTGTGGTCAGTAATGACAGTGGGGATGCATCACTAGGAAGTAGCGTCATAAAAAAAGATACGCTTGCACAGTATCTTGAATGGGACAATTTTCTTCGTAGTCGATTGGGAGATCAGTTTAGTGCTATGTATTTTGATCAACCGCAGAACTTTGAGGAATATCAGGTCCAGACGAGTAAGAATTGGAAGATCAAGGTGGCCAGAGATCTCTCTATTGAAGATACACTTCGGTCTCTTTATGCATTTCTTGTGGCTCTTCCTCCAGATCGCAAGGATATACTGGAATCTATTGATCTACGAGTGGATGGAAAGGTGTTTTTTACGGAGAAGAAGGCTGAGATCACATTGGAAGGTGATGGAGAGGGGGATCAAAAGGACCTTAAAGATGATGTAGAGACTTCTCAGATAAAAAAGGAATGAAAATAGTGCTCTAACAAGGTAGGAAGATAGTGTGGGATAGTAGGGGGGAGCTGAGGAAGGATTTTGTGGTGTAGGGGAGAAGAAACAGGGAATGTATGATAGGCAAGCAGGAAAATAAGAGTACGAAAAATTAAAAGGAAAACCGCCTGTGGCAAGAGGCGGTTTTTTGTGGTCCTGGGGAATAGATTTATTGTATGTGGTAGATAAGAATGGATGTTCCTACTTGCGCAACAGGGGTCTGATCACGAAGCCATCGATAGCTCTCCTCATCCTTTTTTGTTGTGTCATAAATACTTCCTTGCAGGAAATTTACCGAGATAGCGTACCAGCCGGGTTCGATGGGACGACGACTGTCCCACCAGAGTATTGCACGATCTTCCCCGATGATCTTGAGGATATTCCCACCGCCGAAGTAATCTACGTGAATTTTATCGATTGGCTGTAATGGTGTGGGAAAAGATTTTTCGATCGAATAACATTTTGATGGACAACCAACACCCATGTTGGGGTCACATTTTATGTGAGCGCAAGCATTGTAGTCATTGATCCAGGTATTGAGTCGTTTAAGATCTTGTCCCCAATCGGCATTAGAGTCGGTGACATAGTGATATCCATTCATAGATCCTCCGGCAACTGGGTTGAAATAGGACATGTAGTAGGGATAGGCATAAACTGTTGTGGTGATATTGAAGAGGAGAAGGAGTGAAAAGATGATACTGGCAGTAAAATGGATTGCTCCCTTGGTGTTTTTGAGGAGATCGGTCATCTGTCGTGCTATAAGGAGATAGAGAAAGGGGAGAATTGGGAAGAGATGTCGGAACCCAATATTAAGATTTCCGGTAATACTAATGTAGGCGTAGAGGACGATAAATCCAAGTAGCGCCCATGATGTTGGATTTTTTCGTACGAATTTGGAAAATTGTTTAGCGCTTGTATGCAGGATGGGAGCATGAAGTGAGGAATATCTTCGTATGGATCGACCAAGAGAAAAGACGAGTGCGAAAAGAGTGAGAAGCAGGAGTGGAAGTGTTTCCTTGAGCATAAACACGGTGGGAAAGTAGGCGGGAAAGGCAGTGTTGGAGACCTGGCCCATGAAGTACGCGCCGTTGCCTCCTGCTACACGTTTAAATACCATAGCTACCCCAAGAATGTATTCGCCAAGCGGACGCGTAATAGGGTTTCCATTAAGGAATGTAAGTGTGGAGTTTGTGGCCTGTACGGTTGGTCTGGGATCCGTCGGAACAAAATAAAAGTCAATGGTCTTTTGAACGACTTCCTGGGAAGTCGAGAAATACAGTCCGGCGTAGGTAACCCAAACAAGGAGTATTGAAATGGCAAATGCTACTAATCCCTTTCCGAGATAAGAAAAAAGAGATCGCCATTGGAAGGAACTGTCTTTTGAAGATCTTTTTGAAAAGAGTGGATACACAACAAGCGCAACAAAGAAGATGGGAAGAAGGAGCACAGAAGAGAATTTAGTAAGGTGAGCCAGTCCAAGAAATATGCCTCCGATGAGGATATTTTTCCATGTGGGTTTTTTGAGGAATCTGAGAAAGAAATACATGGAGAATGTAAGGAAAGCGGCAATGCCGACATCGGTTGTGACATAGTGATCATGTCCCAAGATATTGGGATCGAACATGGCGAGTGTAAAGGCGATGAGTCCACCCGCCAGCCCAAGCCACTGTTTTCCCCACCAAAAAAGAAAAAGTCCTAAAGCAATGCTTATCAAAATGATCGGTACGCGTGACCAAAAGAGTATGGCGTTCCAGTCATTGCCATTTTCATACAGGAAAGAGTGTCCGGCGTCCCATTGTCCATTAACGTCGGTGGTCCAAAAAGGTTGCGTGGTGTCGAATTTTAGATGAAGGAACAGAAGTGGAAATGCAGCGAGTGTTTTGAGAAGAGGTGGGTGTTCTGGGTTGAGACGTATATCATGCTGTGTCAGGTAGGAATATCCAGCCGGAATATGGGCTGTTTCGTCAAATATTGCCGAATCGTTCCAAGCATTGAGGAGAGATACGATAAGTACAAAAACGATCGATACGGCGATATACCACGGGGCGAGTTTTTTGAGCATAAAACGGTGTGTTTTTAGGGTGTAACGTATATTATATAAAATGGATCGCTAGGAGGGAATTGCTGTGTTTGGGGAGAGAGAGTGTTTGTGGAATTGCTACGAAGTGCTGTGAGGAGAGCATCGTTTGGCTCGGTAAGGAGAATAACTGCCAAGTCGGGAAATGTTGTGGAGAGCGCCTCGTCCGGTGAAAGGGTGGTGAGATTCGTGCGTTCTGTGTTGAAGAGTTTTACGGGAATGCGTTCCATGTTCCCGGTGATGAGATACACAGGTATTTCTTTTGGGGTCTCACGAATAAATCTTGCTATATCCATCAGGTTTGATTGAAAAGCGCGGTGTTGCTGTGGAGCATTTGCCCAAAAGACATGATATTTAACGATATCAAATGTTCCTACGAATAAGAGTATGGCAAAGATGAAGAGATACGCCCCTGCTCGGTTAAAACTGCTTCGTAATGCGTATACATTAAAGACCCATATAAAAGGGATGGTAGCGATGATATAGATAACAGGGAGAGCTCCAATAGCGCGAAGTGCATGCGGGATCCCTTCGTAGGTGAGGAATTCTGGCGCGTGCATAGCTACGAGCCAAGCAAGAAGAAGGGTGGTGACTTCTAGGTGACGATCTTGGATCTTTTTGGCGACACGTGCGTAGAGCAATACAAAGAAGTCTTTAAGAAGCATAAGGAGACCAATGAGGAACGCAGCTCCCACAATTGGGTGAACAATGGCAAATGGAGGATAGTTATGTCGCCAATTCATATCCCCGATAATATTGTACTGTTGCATCGTGATGCCGATGCTTTTGGCCAGTGTGATCCAGGGGTGTCCATGGTTTATCTCTGGGGAAAAAACAGAAACACTAGCAGACCGTGAGGAAAAGAACTCAGGGTGTTGATAGAATGTCCATAACATGGGTGCCGCAGATATAAGTGATCCTACAAAGAACAGAAGAGCGTGTTTCCAGTAGGTTTTGAGAAAATTTGGTCGCGATGCCCATGCCGCCAGAAAGAGAGCAATAAAAATGATCGGTGCGATGCGAAAAGCGATGTAGGTATGAAGTCCGATACCAAAAATAAGCCCCCCCACGAGGAAGGGCCAGTATTTTCGAAGACGTAGTCCCAGAAAAAGAAAATATGTCGAAAAAACAAGTACGAATGGGAGCATTTCTGCGCGAAAAGCGATACGGGAGAAGTTGATCGCCCAGAAGGAAACGGCTACCAGAAAGGCAGCAACAAGACCGGCCTTTCGAGATCGATAGAGTTCCTTGGTCAAGAGATACATTCCCAATACGGTCAGTGTTCCAAAAAATATAGATACGAATTTAAGTCCAAGTATCGTTACTCCAAAGATCGAAAAGGAAAGAGCGATAAGATTCATAAAAAGCCCTTCCCGGCCGTTGTTATCGGTATAGAACCATTGGAATGGTTGGATCCCGGTCATCGTTCGATAGGCATCCATTCCGTTAACCGCTTCGTCAGGATAAATACCGGAAGGAACTTGATCGATGTTATAGGTACGGACCCAGAAGGCGAGAACGATTATGAACGTGAGAAGAAGCGCATAAAGAACCTTTTTGTTTGTATATTGAGACATAAAGTGTTGGTTTATTAAGTACATTCAGTATATCATTTTTTGGTAAAAAACCAACGATTGAAAACCTTGTCGTGTCAGGGTATACTGTCAGATATGAGCATAGTGGTATTGTTAAAACAATGGCGAGCAGAGAAGTCGCGCAAGAAGGGTGTGGAGGTTTTTCGTATCCTTCCAAATCGCACGATCGATGAGATCGCTCAGAGGATGCCTAGCACTGCTGAGGAGTTGCTGGAGATCCATGGGATCGGAGAAAAAAAAGTGAAGGAATATGGTGAGGAGATCCTTGCGCTGACGCAACAAGTAATACGTGACGATCAACAGGAAAAAAACGATGAGGAGATCCTAGACCCAAATGTTTTTGAAGACATCTCAAAAAAGGTGGTTTCTGTGGGGGAGTTTCTTGATCGAACGAATGCTGTGCTTTCTGAAATGCCTGGAGCGGTACAGGGAGAGGTGAGTAGTGTCGATATTCGGGATCGGTATATTTTCTTTACGATCAAAGATAGTGAGGACAACGCTTCAATGTCCTGTTTTATGTGGAGGAATCGTTATGATCTTTGTGGGGTGGAGCTTCGAGAAGGATTGGAGGTGGTGGTTCGCGGGATACTTGAGGTATATAAACCTTCTGGACGACTCACCTTTCGCGTCGATATGGTGGAGCCGGTTGGGGAAGGGGTGATAAAGGCCGCGTATGAGAAACTAAAGAAAAAACTCGAAGAAGAGGGGTTATTTGCAATAGAAAAGAAACGAACTGTACCTGAATTTCCTCATCGTATCGGACTCATCACTTCTCAGGAGGGGGCGGTGATTCACGATTTTATGAGTAATATTGGGAAGTTTGGTTTTCATATCGCATTCGTCAATAGTCGTGTGGAGGGACAAATGGCCGTCGTTGAATTAGTTCGCGCGATACGCACTTTGCAAAAGCGTCCACTTGATGTATTGGTGATCATTCGAGGTGGGGGGAGTTTGGAGAGTTTGCAGGCATTTAATAATGAAACGATCGTTCGGGAGATCGCTCATTTTCCTGTGCCAGTCATTTGTGGGATCGGGCATGACAAGGATGTGCCACTCGCATCACTTGCAGCGGATGTGATGGTGTCTACACCAACGGCCGTCACACGAGAGCTCAATACCTCATGGGAGCGATTGGTGAGTCGCGTGGATATCTTGGAGCGAGATCTGTTCAATACGTTTGAACGTGAATGTACCCAACAAAAAAACATATTTTATCGGAACGTTCAAACGGTATTTGCCGAATTTTCCGCAATTATGGATCGATGCCGAGGGGTAGAGGAGCGTGTGCGACAATGTGTGGTATTGGTGGCACATGCTTTGGAAAAAACGCATGATCGCATCTCTCAAGATCAGCGAGTTCTTGTAGAGCGTTTTTCGCAGTTGTTGAGCGATGCCAAAGAACGTGTTTGGTCGGCAGAAAAAAGCATTGTGTTTAGTGATCCACGACGTCAACTCAAACTTGGCTACAGTATCGTTTCATCGGGTGGGCGCGTGGTACGATCGGTGAGCGATGTGAAGTCGGGAGACGAAATGGATGTTTTGGTGCAGGATGGAAACGTGCAGGCAACTGTCAAAAAGACGTCTTTGAAGAAAAGATAGCGATCTTTAGTGTTTGATCGAGCGTAGAATGGCTTGTTCTAATTTTCTGGGTTCATCAGTACCTACCCGGTATGTTTTACCGTTTTTGAGTTTTATCTCAACCGCAGAAAAACCGGACACATTGTAGATCCACATCTTGGGCCATAACCATACTCTTATTCCCCATCCATAATACCAATGATTCTTTACGATTTGAGCGGACAGTATGTTACTGAGTAAAAACTTTTTTTGGTACACGCCATAGCCAAACTTGATGTGAAGGCACTTTTCATCAATACTCACCCGCAGTGACACAAAGGAAGCAAGAACAAACAGAATAAATGCCATGAGTGCGGTAACGGCAAAATTTGTACCGGAGTCGACCGAGGGGGGCTCGGCGGAGGCCGTACTATACATCCATCCGAAAAGCACCAGCACAGCCAGTGTCACGATCAGCATCAGGTAACCGATCTGTGTGTGTTTGTAGTGCATAGGTTTAGGATCGTTATTTATGTATATAGAGGTGGTAAAAAAACTTTTTCAAAAACTACTAGTAATGTTTCGGCGTATCTGAAGTTCATTGTAGCGTAGCGGAGCAAAATTTGGGTGAAGCCCAGAAAAAATTCTCGCGGATTTACTAACAACCTTCTTTAATACGCTTCAAATAAAATTTAATCCTGTCTACATCTGTTATCGTTTTCCATATAGTTGCCACAAGTCCAACAGGATCTTTTAATCCGGGAATTACATTGGCACGAATTTCTCTCCCCAGCCAGCCACCAAAATCTGATTTATCTTGGCAATGATAAAGCTCGTGAGCCTTAACAAATTTTTTCACTTGTGGGGGCAAATCTTGCCTGACAACAGCACTGTTTCCGCCACCATAGCCGTAAGCAGGATAAATATCTTCTTTTGGCACATACTCCACAGTATATTGCTGACCTTTTATAGTTTCAATTTCCGTTGGATTTTGAGGAATTAACTTTTTCTGTTGAGGCGTTGAAGCAGGTGCTTCCTTTTGAATTTGGCGGCGGATTTCCTCGATTTTTTCAAGCTCTTCAGGTGTTTTCTTAAAAGGCTCACGAGCGGGCGTTTTTTCTTGAGTAACATCTTGACTTTCTAACGACTCAGGCTGGCTGGGGAGAGATTCCTTCTCAGGCTTGGGTGCCGTAAACTGAGAATCAGGATTGAATTTTTCAAATTGACTCATAGCGTGTTTATTAGAAAGAATTTTTTTGGGCGTAACCAGATACGCCGTGTTAGGCGATGTAGCGAATACTTGGAGCTATTTCGCCTAACTTGTTTTTATCGAAACTTTATGCTGATAGTGTAGCAATGCCTTGTACGTTATGCAAACCTTTGGTATTCTTCGGGGATGGGAAGCATGTATATATGTAAACATCTGAACATATGAACATGGGCGTAAGCATACAGGGATTCTCTCCGTAACCCAGCGTTGATATGCTTGTACGCCGGAATGTTTCTATGTTGTAATGTTTTTATGCCCCAATGTCTAAGTGTTTAAATGAAATCTTATGTCTAAACAAACAAACTTGTCAGAATCACTCAAAAAGCTTGAGGAGGTAGTATCGTGGTTTGAAGAGCAGGAGGAAGTGGATGTGGAGGAGGGGCTCAAGAAAGTGAAAGAGGGTGCTACGCTTATTCGCGCAAGTCGAGACCGTCTCAAACAAGTGGAAAATGAATTTGAAGAGATAAAGAAGGATCTTGAAGTTTCTTAGCTTGTTTTCTTCTATGCGTTTGTAGAAACGGCCTAGGTAAGCCGTTTTTTAATTGTGAGCCACGGGTTGTGTATCAACAAATACCTCTTTGAGTATTTTCTCGCTTTCTTCTGTCCTTTCGATCTTGAAGGATGTTTTCATCTCTTTGCCATTGATGCGCAGAACAACAGGTGTGTCTCCAGTGGGAAGTGTGCGGAGCGTTTCAGAAAGTGTATGAAGGGTTTCTTTGCTGGTGCCAGTGGGGATGGTGATGGTAAATGGTTTAGTGGAGTCATCTTCCGAAGAGGCATCTTCCTTATCTTTGGCATATTTCTTTCTTGTTGCTTCAATGCGTTTGAGCGTGGTCACCTCATCGGAGGAGAGCGCTTGGACTGATTCGGCAAGGATCTTATATTGACCGTCCTTATCGGAGAGCTTGCCTTGAACGCGGACGAGGCGATCGTTTTCCCAAGAGGAGGCGGTTTGTTCGTAGGTGCGGGGGAACACCACGCATTCGATCTTTCCTCGAGTATTTTCGACCATAGCAAAGTACATCTGTTTTTGGTCTTTGAGAAATATTTTCTTTCCGCCGGTGATGATCCCTCCAATGGTGATAGTATCGTCGATCATATCGTGAGAAAGTTGGTCGAGACGGTGAGTGGTGCGATCAAGATATTCCTCGTATTCGCGTGTAGGGTGATCGCTTACGTAGAGCCCGAGGAGTTGTTTTTCCCAATCGAGAAGATCTTTTTTGGAGGCGGGAGTGGATTTTTTGAGATAGATGGTGGGAGGTGCTACGGAAGAACCGTCAAAGAGCGAGGATTGTTCGGTATTGTTTTGAGAGGAGAGTACTTTGATGAAGTTGAGAATGGAATCGATGTTGGTCAACACCTCGTTTCGTTCTGCGATCCCGTCGAAGGCGCCCACTTTAGCAAGCGACTCAAGGGATCGTTTGTTGAGATCGTGGGAGCGCACACGCTCGATGAGATTGGCGATGGAAGTAAACTCTCCATTGCGTTTCCGTTCAGTAACAATCGCTTTGGCCACGGGATGTCCGACATTTTTTATAGCGTTCAGTCCAAAACGGATGACTTGCGGTAGAGCGTCTTGTTCTGGGGTAGCAGTTGTTTTTTGTGGTTGATCGAGAGTGTTTTGTTTAATGACCGCAAATTCCTCGAAACTTTCGTTGATGTTCGGGGGCAGTACGGTGATGTCCATATCGCGACATTCGCTTACTTCAATAGCCACGCGATCGGAGTTGCTTTGGTCGGAGGTCAAAAGCGCCGCCATAAATTCCGTTGGATAGTGCGCTTTGAGGTACGCGGTCTGGTATCCGATGAGCGCATAGCATGCCGCATGGGAATTGTGAACGACAATATCATTAGCCAAAAAATTATGAGTGCCTTCTATAGTCAGGTCATACGTTTCTTCGGTGCCTGCTGGCGCGATCGAAACGATCTCATCCCAGTAAACATCCGAAGATGAAACCTCTAGAAGTTCTGCGTCGTGAAGAAACGTCGCTATTTTTTGCACAGTCTCTCTGAGAAGACCTTTCTTACTTTTGTCAGAAAAGAGTAATCGTTCAGCAATGTTATTTTGACGTGCGAATGTGCGTAATGCAAAACCGGCACTCAGGATCTTTTTCTTGATAAGGGGGAGAATTTCTATTGGGAGAATATCTTTACTTCCTCTGGCCGATCCAATGGCTACCAAACCATTGAGCACGTGGTGTTTTTTGAGGGCCTTGTTCAGGTTTTTTTGTTTTTCTCCAATGAGGTGTTGTCCGGGACCGTTGGCAAAAGACGTGATATTGCTGTATCGATTGATGGTGATAGTGTATCCGATTTTTATACCCCCGGGATATTTAAATTTTTTTATATGGAGTGTTGAAGTAATATCAAGTCGAAGGAGGAGATGCTGCATTTCACGAGCAAGTCGTTCTGATGAGGTGGCATAAAATATTTGTGGGTCTTGTCGAGTAATACTAATGCAACCGTCGCCCTGAAACATTTTCCCTATAAGAAGTGAGAGTTGTTTTGTTGAGAGGGTAAATACAAAATTGGGGAAGTGCTTTTCGGTCGCAGTCTTTCCATACATACCAATTTTTCGAATCCATTCAACGGCCTCCGAGGGTTTCCTCAGGTCTTTTCTTCCTGCATAAATAGAAATAGCCGATTTTGAATTGTTGCGTGTGGCTTTTGTGTTTTTGAATTTTGTGAGATGAGATTCGTAGTCATCGAGTTCTTTATTGTTTGTGCTGTAAAAATAGAATCCGTGAGGGTGACAAAGATTCCCCTCGGCAAGGAGATACCCGACGAGAGCAACCTTATATTCTTCAATCTTTATGTGTCGGGATGGGCGAATAGCTCGTGCCACGGCAATACGATTGCCAACGGAAAGATCTCCCAGGTTTTTCCATCCAGAAAAGGTTCGAAAGGGGTGATTGGTGGTTGCTGTAATTTTTTTTCCAAGACGAGTAGTGATGGTAAAAACTTTTTTTCTTCCGTTTTTGTAAACGTGTTGGATTTCTTTTGTTTGAAGTTTTTGTTTATCATTAAGGGAAAAAAGAGAAGGAAGACGTTTCCCTTGGTCGTTGAGATTTGCGATTTCTTGGAGAGAAAAAAATTTTCCGGTTTTACTGTCTACAACCGTAGTGCTCCCTATGAGACAACGGTTGAATCCATATCCGGCAAACGGTTCGATAAATTGGAAGACCTTTTCTCCGATCTTTTTTCCAACACCGGTGGTCTCACATCCGGCGACGAACTTTTCTCGCTGTTCTTTAATAAGTTCGAGGATCTTCTTTCCCATCGCCTTTCGCAGAATGTCCGCTTCTCCGAGAGAGAATCCCGCAAGCGCTTGGGCGATCTGCATGACCTGTTCTTGGTACACAGCCACACCATAGGTATTCCGAAGGATCGGCTCAAGCTTTGGATGGAGATACTTTACCTTTTTTGTTCCGTGTTTTCCGGCGATGAAATCGGGGATCCAGTCCATTGGTCCCGGTCGGTAGAGTGCCACCATTGCGACGATGTCTTCAAAGACGGTGGGCTTGAGAAGTTTCAAGTAGCGTTTCATACCCGAGGATTCCAGCTGAAAAACTCCGGTAGTCTCTCCGCGTTGGAGGAGGGCGTATGTTTTTTCATCATCGAGGGGGAGTGTCTCAATATCGATACTGACATTATGGATCTTTTTGATGATGCGCAAGGTATTTTGGATGATGGTGAGGTTTTTGAGACCCAGGAAGTCCATCTTAAGAAGCCCGATCTTTTCTACATAGCTGGTCTTGGTTGAAGAGGAGTATTGCGTACAGATACTATGTTCATCATCTCCGGAAACACGTTGAACGGGTGTGTATTCTACGACGGGGTCCTTGGTGATCACCACACCGCAAGCATGAACGGAGGCATGACGACACACACCTTCCAATCTTTTGGCACCATCGATAAGGCGTTTGGCATCGTCATTGGCACCGTAGAGATTTTTGAAATCGGGGACATTTTCGAGCGCTCCATCGATCGAAGAGAACATAGGGATCAATTTGGCGATCTGGTCACAAAATCCGTACGACATTCCCATTGCCCGACCGACATCACGAATTGCCGCGCGCGCTGCCATGGTTCCGAAAGTAATGATGTGCGCGACGTGGTCCCAACCATATTTTTCTCGACAATAGGCAAGAACGTCATCTCGACGATCATCGGCGAAGTCCATATCAACGTCAGGCATAGAAACACGTTCGGGATTGAGAAATCGCTCAAAGAGCAAACTGTATTTGATCGGGTCGATGTTCGTGATACCCACGAGATACGACACGAAAGACCCTGCTGCGGACCCACGTCCCGGTCCAACAACGATACCGTTGTCTCTGGCCCAGTTGATGAAGTCTTGTACGATAAGGAAGTATTCCGGGTATCCCATTTTTTCAATAACGGAAAGCTCATACTCGAGGCGCTCTCGATATTCTGGTGTGATAGTTCCGTTGAAACGTTTTTTCATGCCTTTCTCGGCGAGTGCCCGAAGAGAGGACATAGGCGTTTCGCCTTTGGGGAGGGGGTAGTGAGGAAGCTGGATCTCTCCCAGTGTGATCTTAAAATCGCACTGGTTGGCAATGGTCACGGTATTGTCGATCGCTTCGGGGGTGTCGGAAAAGGCCTCTCGCATCTCTTGCTCACTTTTGATATAGAGGTCAAAGTCCGCCATGGTACGTCGGTCATTCTCATACTCTTTGCGGTTGTCCTTGATGCACAGAAGAAGATCTTGGATGGGCGCGTCTTCCGGATGAACATAATGGATATCGGCAGTGGCCACGAGGGGTATTTCGATCTCTTTGGAAAGTCTCTTGAGTTCGCGGTTAACATGCTCCTGTTCGGGTACACGTGGATGATGTTGGAGCTCAAAGTAGAAATTGTCTTTGCCAAATATCTCTTGGTATTCGAGTGCTACTCGTTTTGCCCCGGTGGGATCGTTTTTGATAATGCATTGAGGGATCTCGCCTTCAAGGCATCCGCTCAGGGCGATCAGTCCCTCATGTCGCTCGCGAAGAAGTTTTTTGTCCACGCAGGGCTTGCTGAGAAGTCCATCCAGCTGAGCCGTAGTGATAAGGTGCATCAAATTCTTGTATCCAGTGGTGTTGGTGGCCAGGACTGTCAGATTATGGATCGCGGCAGAGTGTGCGGCTACGTCATCGATCGGGAGAGAGGAAACGAAGAGTTCACATCCGATGATCACGTGCATTCCGCGCTCTTTGGCCATAATGGTGAACTCTACGGCACTGTAGAGATTGGCATACTCCGTGACGGCGATCGTATCCATTCCGAGTTCTTTGACACGGTCAAGAATATCGTTCACCTTGGCGGGACTTTCGAGAAGAGAGTAGTGTGAGTGAGTGTGGAGATGGGCGAAGGACATGAGAGTGAAGTGTAAGTAGGAGGTAAGAAGTGACGAGTCGTAAAGAATAAGGAACAAGTGAGAACGGCGATCGGAAAAACTTTTCGGTTTTCTTCTCACTGGAGAGTAGAGGATCCTAGCAAGAAATAAAAAACCGTCTCAAAACGCTATGGGTTCAAAAACGGACAGAAAAAAAGTGGGACATATATAGGTGATCCTTTTCTCACAGTACGGGATCGCTCCATCGACTGTGCAGAAAGGGAGGTTATTGGTCTATGCTATACTATACAAAAAAGAGACGAGAAAGTCCAACGATCCATTTTAGCGCTGAGTTGTTCTGTTACATATATGATATTACCTACACAAGAGATCGAAAAGCAGTCTTTGAGGGAAGGATATTCTTTCGTCGTGGGTATCGATGAGGCGGGGAGGGGACCGCTGTGCGGGAGCGTGGTGGCGGGAGCGGTGATGCGGAAGGATCAAAAAGAAGATATACCCCAGGAAGACACTCGACTTATTCGGGATTCGAAGAAACTTTCTCCCGCACAACGAGAAAAGGCCTTTGCGATCGTTTCAAAATATTTTTGGGTAGGTGTTGGAGAATGTGATAGTAAAACGATCGATCGAATGAATATTTTGGAAGCGACCTTTCTGGCAATGAAGAAAGCCGTGACGCAATTGCAGAAAGTGATGGGAAAAAATATACAAATGACAAGCGGCGACTTTTCCGCAAAGACCCTCCTTTTGGTGGATGGAAATAAAGAGCTTAACTCATCGCTCAAACAACGAGTGGTCGTGGGAGGAGATTCTCAGGAGCAACTTATTGCCGCGGCATCGATCATGGCAAAGGTTACACGGGATAGAGAAATGGTTATTGCGCATCAACAGTTTCCACAATACGGATTTGACCAACATAAAGGATATGGAACGAAGGTGCATATGGACGCGCTCAAGAAATTCGGTCCCACACCGTTTCACCGGATGTCTTTTCGTCCCGTCCGAGAGAGTGTAACGATGGAGAAGATCAATAGAGATCTGCGCTGATCCATTTGTGTTTGGATAATGCTTGGGTAAAAGGGAGTTTTTTTAAAAACTTTTGACAAATACCGTACAACACAGTACATTGATCCGTTCAAAAAAATTTTATATAACCCACTCCTATGACCAAAAAAAGCATCGTTTTCTTGAGTATCTTCCTCGCCATCGCCGTCCTTATTGCCGGGGGAGTTTTGTGGTACTCGGGAGAGGTGAAAAATCAGATCGCTCTCCAAGAAAAAGAAATACAGCAAATCAAATTTGCAAAATCGGCAGAAGAGTTGGTATGGTATAACATTCCTGAATTGGGGATCCGATTCAAAACAACACTAAGAGACCGGGAGGATCTCATGTATATGTATACTGGTTTAGAATCGTACACTTTACCGAACGGCAGTTTGATAAAGTATGAGAGGGTAGAGTTCTCGAGTAGGGGATTAGAGAAGATTGCTGGATGCAACGAGTCACTTGGTTTTGTGAATAAATACCATGGAAAACTAAGAGATAGTAAGGATGTGGTATTTGGAACTAACGCAATAGAAGAGGGACGAGTTATAGATTTTGGCACTTACTTTATTGAATCTATAACTTATTCTGATATTGAGCCAAAGAAAAACTGTTTTATAGAAATGGGTACAACAGTAGGTGATATGGCAAATCGTATTTGGATGGAAAAGGTAAAAAATTTAAAGAGTGCACTTAATAAGACTGCTGAGCCTATTGATATATAGTAATCTAGATTGGAATCCGATTGGGATAGTGAGAGTTTTAAAAAAGTTCTCACTACTCGTTCGGATTTCGGATGAGTGCAACGTAGTATCTTGACAAACGAGGTAACAGAAAGATGAAGACCGTGCTCTGTTTTTGAAAGGAAGGAAGAAAACAAAAGAACTGTCTGATCGTTGACAAATGCTATATAATACAGTATATCAATCCATTAATAAAAATTTTATTTAACCCACTCCTATGACCAAAAAAAGTATCGTTTTCTTGAGTATCTTCCTTGCCACCGCCGTTCTCATTGCCGGGGGTGTTTTGTGGTACGCAAATGAAGTAAAAAAAGAGATTATAAAGACAAGTAAGGAGCAAATGGAAATTAAAATTCCACAAGGGAATCAAGATATTGATACTTCGGATTGGAAAACGTATAGGAATGAGAAACTTGGATTTGAAATAAAATACCCAAAGAATTGGTCGTACGAAGAAAAGGAAGAAGGTGGTTACTTTGATACTAAAACTATTTTTCGATACGTTACTTTTAAAAAAGCAACTAGTGATGCACATATTAATTTTGGTTTAAAGGATATTTCGGAAAAATATGTAGTTCCAAGAGAATTTAATACGGGTATTCCAGGAGGAGATTTTGTTGACAGGGGAGATATTTCTTTCGGGGAGGGAGTGGCAAATGAAAAAGATCTTATGGATTGTTATAATAGGGAACGCGAATGTAGTACTGAACTTATTTGGTTCTGCAAAGGAGATGATTGTGTAGATTTTCCTATAGGTTCAGAAAAAGTTGCCTTTTTGGAGGCACGTGGGATAGGGAATGAAAATGGAGATGAATTTAGAATGTTATTGCGTGGAATCTTAAGATCTTTTCGATTCATTGATAAATAAATTTTTTAACGAAAGATGTACTTTTTCTCAATCGCATGGACCCCTCGTGCGATTTATGAAGCGGTAGCATCCGTTTTCAAAGAACGTTCGTCCCTTAACAATTTGCAAGAGGATTTATACCATGGGCAATCTACTTGCTCGACTGATGGGTGCCTGCTTGTTCTTTTTTGGAATGAACACGCTGGCTGGTGATTTGACATGTAAGGATGGAACAACCGGCGAGTTGTATACATCCACAACGAGCCATTTCGCATGTCTATATCCAACTGGAAACTGCACCTGGTGGGCCGCATACATGCGCCCTGACCTCGCGGATGCAGGAATTACCGGAGATGCCGGCTACTGGTGCGACAACGCCGAGAACCTGAACTTCTTGGTTGGACCCGATCCGAGAGAGGGTGCCATTGCCGTTTTTTCAAGGCCTGGTCACGTCGCTTACGTCGAGAGCTTCAAGGAGGACGGCGATGGATCATTTGATGTGTCAGAGATGGATGCGACGGGAAAATTGGGAAGTGGTGTGCTTTATGCCACCTACCATCCCAATTCCGACGGCACGTACAATCGGAATGGTTTAGGTAGTTGGACCCTCCGGGGCTTCATCTATGAGAAAGACCCCGCCACCATCTCCCTCCCCACCAATGGCAACTACGCGTGGGAACCGAGGGACGGCGCCGACAGTTGCTTCTCAGGACTCAAGCACTACCGAGTCGATGACGGCGAGATCGGGGAACAGGTGAGTATGGGAATCTCTTGACAAAAATGGTATACTATAGTAAGTTCATCCATTAATAAAAATTTTATATAACCCACTCCTATGACCAAAAAAAGCATCGTTTTCTTAAGCATCTTTCTTGCCACCGCCGTTCTCATCGCCGGGGGTGTTTTATGGTACTCGGGAGAGGTGAAGAAGGGGATTTTGGAAGAGCGAAGGATACAAGAACAGCAACTTGAACAGGAAAAACAAGCAGAGTTTAATAAATATAACAAGGTTCTTCCTGAAGCGAAGATCACCGGAGTCAAAGATATCGAAGGACCTTACAAGAAAGTCACTATCAACAACGGAGAGATTACTTTCTCTTTCGAAGTTCCCGACAACTGGCTTACCGAAACAAGAAACTCGGGAGAGGTGGAGATGAGTGAGGAAGAGCTGAGGGAGTTTTTGGGGACGAAGTGGGATGGAAACATTAAAGCAGGAGAACAGTGTTGGCAAGCAAAGATATATGATACGCAAATTGGCGATTTTGTGATGAAGGAACAATGTGGTTATCCAACCGGGAATTACTGGGATTTCACATGGAACATGTTGAAAGACATGTCATATGCTGAGATGAAAGGATATTATGATATGAAAAGAAATGAATTCTCCCCTGGTTATCCACAAGCAACCGTAACTCCAGATAACAAAATATGGTATGGAGATCTTGGATGGGACCAGATACATTTTTATGTGCTTCATGAACCGAAAGACGAACAATATCTTCACAATGTCGGTTATTGTTACGATATTTCCTGTCTTCAACAAAGATACGCATCATACAGAAAAAATACTGAGGACAACGTTACTCGTGATATGGAAGGAAATCCTATTATAGATAAAGATAACAACTGGGGATTTGGAGGGTATCTTAGAAAAGATGATAGGGTACTTCGGATTTGGAAAGAGGCATACGTTGAAGGAGATTTCGAAGATGGATTTCAGCATATTCTTGACACTCTTCAAATAGATTGGGAGTGATCGTTTTTTCACATGGAGAGTTCGGACGAGCTTTCCTGTGGACAAAGGAAAATGTCCAATTTGGTTTAAGGATTAGATCTTTAACAACCAAAGACAGAGGTGTTGAGCAATGAAAGCAAGAGTTTGTCTCTTACTGTTTGTAATTGGAACGTTGCTTAGTGTTCCAATCCATGCGACGTAGTGTGAAGATGATGGTTGGTGTGAATGCGCGGTGTATGTTCAGCAAATGGGCTGGACTGACTTCAATGGAGCTGGAGCGGCTAAAAATTGGTTTGGTCTAGCAACTGGAAAGGGTTACCAAACTGGCAACAAGCCCGTAAAAGGTGCTGTCCTCGTCTGGAAAGGATGGTCTGTAAAGGATGAAAACGGTAATGAAATCGGCAATCCTGCCGGTCATGTTGCCATAGTCGCAAGCACCACAAGTGATCCTCGAAAAATCACTGTGAACCATGCGAATTGGCCTATGGATGGAAAGGTTCGCACGAATATTCCGGTAACGGATACGTCAGCGAACAATGATTGGACCAGTGTAAAGGTTGAAAATGGTGGATCGAAAGAAACCTACGGCTTCATCTACCCCAAAGGTCAAGTTCCGCCTGAACCCGATCCTGCCACCATCTCCCTCCCCACCAATGGCAACTACGCGTGGGAACCGAGGGACGGCGCCGACAGTTGCTTCTCAGGACTCAAGCACTACCGAGTCGATGACGGCGAGATCGGGGAGCAGGTGAGTAGGGAAGAGGCATGCAGTGTATGTCTGATGCCCTCACCGACCGAGCAAGAGTTGGAAACGGAAACCAACTGGATGAAATGGGATTTCTGGAAAGGGGTCTACGCCTCGATCAACAACAAGCTCCACGACCTGTACCGGGTAAGTCCGGCGAGTGCGTGCGAGGAAACGATCATCTATCGAAATTTCGCGTTCAAGGGCAATGGCCAGATCGCACTTCTGTCTTCGGCAACGAGTGACTTGAAGGTGCATTTCCCGACAGGCGTCCAATACCCCATCCCAAACGCAGAGCCGTTCCGATATCCGGACATCCGCATTTGGAGTGTGGGTATGTTCGACGGTGACCGCGAGCTTAATGAACAGGAGAACCATATCGAAGCAGGGAAGACGTATCAGATCAACGTCTATCCCGTCAGTGAGATCGCCGACGCGTCCAACGGAACGGATCCCGATATCGAACACATTGAGACGGACACCTTCGTGGCGTACGGCATTTCTGAAAACAACCTTGACTGGAAGTTCCTCTGTCGCTCCTACACGAGGACCGAGAACCTCACCGAAGACGACCCGCACAAAGAGACGTGCTACGTGACCATCCCCGAGGATGCAAAAGGGGAACGTCTCTACATCAAGTCCAAGGGCGACGCCACCGGAGAGGTGGAAGAGGATGACGAAGGCAACAACTGGAGCGACGAGTTCAAGGAATGGTTCCCCATAAAGGGCCAATGCAACCTCGTTATCTCCTGGGTGGGTCTGGATGAAGGCAAGACCAGTCTCAAGGAAGGGGATCACTATGGTCTCAGAGCCAGTGTCCAGAATACCGGCACGACCGCGTGTCCCGGAAAGTCACGGATCTCCTACGAGGTCAAACTTCCGGGCGGATCGTATAGCCAAGTGGCCGATGACGGTGTGGACTCCGATCAGCTTTTGCCGGGAGATACGCAATGGGAACATACCCTGAGCGAACCCTTCACGGCCAATGCTATCGGAACGTACGGACTCAGGGTGTGTGCGGACTCTACAGGGATGAACGAAGAGACGAACGAGTCGGACAACTGCACGGAAAGCACCTTTGATGTCGCGATCTCTCGATCCGACCTCATCGTCTCCGATCTGTATCTCAAGACCTCCAATGGTCAGGTGATCCGGAATGGAGGTTCGATCCCCGAGGACACGACCGTGAATCCCTACTGTCAGGTCAGTAATGTGGGGAATCGTAACGCCAGGAATGGCACACGGCTGTCCTACGAGGTAAACATCGGTAACAGAAGGGGAGACGACGGTCTCGATGCCAGTGACCTCAAGATCGGAGCCAGCAAAATGGAGTATATGAGCGATGGCTTCCGGCTTGGAGACACCGGCAACCGCACCTATCGTTGTTGCGCCGATTATCAAGGCAGTGAATCGGAGCTCAATGAAGGGAACAACTGCTCTACCATGAGCTTCACGGTTGAAACACCTACCTCCTCAGCCAACCCCGTTGGATACGTTGATGGACACAACTGCACCAGTATCTGGGGGTGGACTCGAGACGCCGATACGACCAATCCCATCGCTGTTCACGTTTATCGGGACGGCAACTACATCGGTTGGACGAACGCCAATGGATAC
>JBGSQF010000023.1:0-1893 GCA_041738235.1 Minisyncoccia bacterium | reverse complement strand
CTTTTTTTTCATGCTCATTTTTATTAAAAAATCCCAAATTCTATTCTACTAGTGTTCGGATTCAAATGCGAATCTAGGATCACATATCATGGAACATAGAACATTGAACACAAATCGCACGTTACTCGTGTCATTCCGGGCTTGACCCGGAATCCAGGCCCCGCATTTTGCATTCTGCATTTATTCATGCTCCATGCTCTGTGCTCCATGAGTTATGATATATGTTCCATGTTCTATGTTCCATGAATTGGTGGTATAATGAAACAAACAAAAGCCCTTTAAAAAATTAGCAATTACACATACATCAAAATATATCTTCCCAAGGAGGGAAAAATGAAAAAATCGATCAGCATGTTAATGTTGGCAGTAATGTTGTTTGCAAACTCTGCATGGGCACTCGATGTCAATCTGAGATGGGACGCAAACACCGAAACCGATTTGGCTGGATACAAAGTGTATTACAGTCCAAATGATGCAACAGCTCCCTTCGTTGGGACTGGTGCCACAGAAGGTGCAGCACCCATTGACGTTGGCCTCTTAACAACAGCCACAGTCAGTGGCTTGAATCCAACTTTGGATTACTACTTTGCAGTCACCGCATATAACACAAGCGGCCTGGAAAGTTCATACTCCAACGTTGTTAGTGTTATTGCCAATCCGACAGTCACAGCTTCGGCGACAGCTGGCGGATCAATTTCTCCCCCTGGAACAATCGTGTTTGCAAGTGGAGCCTCACAGCTCTACACAATCACACCAAATGTTTGTTATCGCTCGAATGTTTTTGTTGATGGAGCTGCCTTCGGACCGCTTTCATCATATACGTTCAGCAGCCTTTCAAACAACCACACAATCAATGCAACATTTGCATTGATTCCATTCACCATCAATGCTTCGGCAGGAAGTGGTGGGACGATTTCGTCTGCTGGTTACAGCGTGGCAAGTTGTGGAGCAAGTCCAGTTTTTACAATCACGCCCGACAGCGGATTTCACATTGTTGACGTGGTCGACAATGGGGTTTCCAAAGGAGCGGTGTCGAGTCTTACGATTCCAAACATTGCTGCCAACCACACCGTCACAGCCACCTTTGCAACGACAGTTGTCATTGGTGCCAGTGCTGGTGGAACCGCAACCAAACTTGGAACAAACTTCGTTCCCTTTGGCGGTTCAATCGAATGCATATTCACTCCAAGCACCGGATATTTTGTTTCCAGTGTCTTACTAAACGGATCACCCATCGCAATCGCCAATAACAAATTTACATTGGCTGCAATAACAGGTCCACAGGAAGTGAATGCAAATTTTGAAAGCTTTGCGAGTCTGAAGAATTTGCTGTGGTCACAACCTGGAGTTGCAAGTGTCTGGAAAGTTGATTCCAGTGGAACAGTTATTTCGTATAAGAATTATACCGCAGCAGGATGGACAGCAGTCAGCTACATATTGTCAACAGACGGTTTTGCCTACCTTACCTGGATAAACACCACCGGAACAGCGTGTGTGTGGAAAGTTGATGCTAACGGAATAATGCTTTCTTACAAGCTATACAACGCTCCAGGATGGACGGCAACTAGTTACGTTCTTGCTCCCGATGGTTTTTATTACCTTACCTGGAAAAACACATCTGGAGTTGCAAGTGTCTGGAAGATTGATTCCAATGGGGTGGTACTTACTTATAATAACTACACCGCTCCAGGATGGACAGCTACTTGGTTCAAGTAATCCATCAAAAAAAATTTAATATTGTGGGAGATCGAATTCGATCTCCCCTTTTTTATATCCAAATTATTCTTGGAAGCTAATTTATTGCCTTTTTCTCTTATTTTGATATAATACAATAGCTTTAATAGGATTATGCATATCATTTTTTACAATAAAAATGCCAGATATAAAAAATAA
>JBGSQF010000003.1:0-27371 GCA_041738235.1 Minisyncoccia bacterium | reverse complement strand
ATCGCCACTCCCAATACCGCTTGACAGAGCAAGGAAGCTCGACGGAGGTGACCATGTGGCAAACGACGACGGCCTGGGAGTGCAATGCTCCCGGGTCGTTTTTTTATGGGGAGAAAGGAGAAGTTGAAAGTCTATAAAGTCCATAAAGTCAAAAGTTGTAAGAGACAAGAGGCAAACTACAAGATATTGAGGGGGATTTGTGGCTCAAAGAGGGCAAAAGATCATTTGCGTAATGGGGTGGGAAGGGGTAGAATAAAAAAATATGAGCAATCTGGTAAAAGTCCATATAGATAAAAATAAACTCCTTTATGGGGTCTTGTTTTTATGCATCTTCGTTATTGTGGGCGTTCTTTTAGATGGGTATAACTCTGTTGTTTCGACCATAAACATTGGTCAAGGATACTTCAAAAATAATGCCCATGTGTACTATGGGGAGGAAATTGTTACAGATGCCGACCCAAATTATTTTGAACTTCTGGGAAATGATTTTGCGCGTGATAGCCAACATGTCTATTTTCATGGAAAGCCTTTGCCTACGGAAGATCCACAATTATTTCGCATCTTGAACGGATATTATGCCTTGGACTCTCAGCGAGTATACTACTTTCATACGCCGATGATCGGTGCGGATCCGAAAACTTTTGAGATCGTTTTTGACAACTATGCGAGAGATGCAATCTCTTTGTTTTATCAGGGCATTCAAGTGAAAAATATAGATGCTGCTACCTTTGAGGTTCTTGATGATCAAAACAATATAGTCCGGGACAAGAATGGTATATATCAAAATCTTCAACTAGTAAATGCTTATGTAAGGTACGGAGGGTATGGAAGATATGGATATATGTGGGCGGGTACCTTTCACGTGTATGATGGTTATACTTCTGGTCGAGTCAAAAAAGATTTCGAGGAGCTTGAAGGAGGGTATATTCGTGATAGTGAAGCTATTTATTATCAAGATAGAAAAATAGAAGGTGTAGATACGGACACCTTTCAGGTATTAGGTGAGAAACTTGCGCGAGATAAAGACCATGCTATATACGCAGGGTCTGTTCTCGTTTCCACCGATGCGGATACTTTTGAGTTGTTGGGGGATGGGTATGCTCGAGATAAAAGCTCTATATACTATATTGAACCCTTAAGTAATTTTGATGATAGTGTAGAGGCTGTCATTCTTGACGCGCGCGTTTTCACATTTCGATTACTAGGATCTCAATATGCAACCGACGACACAAGTCTTTTTTACGAAGGGGGGCGTATTGATGACTATGACCCATCTTTTCATATTACCAATAGTGAGATAGAGGAAGCCGAAACCAACACTGCGAAATACAGGGGAAGACAGGTTATGCGAATGATAGTAGGGAATTGGAAACGTACCTCGGATATTGATTGGGGAGAATGTTTGCTGACTACATATGAAGGTCGTCAGGAGATCCAAGGATGGTATATCTGGGATACGGGCTACGTTGATAAGCAATGGATGTTTCGTGTGGCTTACGCTGATCTCGATAAACTACCCGTTAACATACGAAGGCATTTTCCTAGTGGTGATCTCGTTATCGAGGAGCCAAGGATCCAACTTTCCAATATTAGTGAAGAGTTACAGGAGAAACTTAAAAAAGCATCAAAAGAACATCCTCAAAGGGTAGTCCTCACAAAATTCTCGACGTATTGTGAAGGACCCCCTTCGGCAGAGGTTGATGAGAAATAGGGGATTTATGGCCTAAGAGTAGCAAAAAGGGAGGGAGGGCGTAGAATGAAGTTAGCTAATACATGACACAGTAAAGATATGAAAAGTGAAGTAGTGATCTATCAAGATCGTTCAGGGGCGATCGAGCTCAAAGGGCACTTTCAGCGGGAAACGTTGTGGGCGAATTTGCAACAAATTGCCGATCTTTTTGAGGTGGATAAATCTGGTATTTCTCGACATATTCGTAATATATATGTGACGAACGAGCTTACAAAAAAAGCAACTGTTGCAAAAATTGCAACAGTTCAGAAAGAGGGTGATCGTGAGGTAAAACGTGATATCGAATTTTATAATCTTGATGTTATTTTGTCGGTGGGATATCGAGTAAATTCAAAAAAGGCAACAGTCTTTCGTCAGTGGGCGACCAAGACCTTGCGCCAGCATATTTTGAGCGGGTATACGATCAACAAAAAGCGAATCGCCAAGAATTACGATGTATTTTTGAAGGCGGTCGAAGATGTCAAAAAACTTCTTCCATCGGGGGGAAAAGTAGATACAAAGGACGCATTGGAGCTTATAAAGATGTTTGCGTCCACATGGCTTTCATTGGATGCGTATGACAAAGAACGTCTTCCCAAAACGGGAACGATCAAAAAACGTTTCAAGATTACTACCGAGGGGCTTGTCGAAGCGTTGTATATTCTCAAAACCGATCTTGTGAAGAAAAAAGAGGCCAGTAAATTGTTCGGGCAAGAGAATCAGGTAGAGAGCGTCGGTGCTATTGTGGGAAACATCTTTCAAACATTCTCCGGGAAAGAACTTTATCCGACAGTCGAAGAAAAAGCGGCGCATCTTTTATATTTTATGGTAAAGAATCATCCATTCGTTGATGGAAACAAGCGAAGCGGAGCTTTTTCTTTTGTTTGGTTTTTGCAAGCATCAGGAGTCCTGGATACAACTAAACTTACTCCCGAGGCATTGACCGCACTGACGCTTCTGGTAGCCGAAAGCAACCCAAAGGACAAAGAACGTATGATCGGACTTATACTTCTACTCTTGAGGAAAAGATGATCTACCCGAGAAGAGAGGGGAAGTTAAAAGTCTGTAAAGTCGGGAAGTCGAAAGTCAGAAAGTTTATAAAACCCATAAAGTCGGAAGAGATAAGAGGCAAACTACAAGATATTGAGGGGAATTTATGGCTCAAAGAGGGCAAAAGACCATTTGCGCAATGGGGTGGGAGGGCGTAGAATGGGAATGTGGAATTGAGGAATAAGGAATAGAAATATGAATAAAAATCTTGCAAAGTTAAATAAAGTTGAACTCCGTGACGTTTGGGGGCATGAGGCGATTGACTTTACAAACTGGCTTGCTCAAGAAGATAATCTCGATGCTCTCAGTGAGGAGATTGGGGTTGGGATAAAACTTATCAAAACCGAAGCGAGTGTCGGGAAATTTAGTGTTGATATTCTTGCCCAAGAAGAATCTTCCAATAGAAAAATTATTATTGAAAATCAGCTCGAAGACACAAACCACGATCATTTGGGAAAAATTATCACCTATGCTTCCGGTTATGATGCTGAGATTATCGTGTGGATTGTAAAAGACGTGCGTGAGGAGCATCAAAAGGCCGTTGAGTGGCTCAATGATCATACCGATGAGAATATAAACTTCTTTCTTATTCGAATCGAGCTTTGGCAAATTGATGGATCGAATCCCGCCCCAAAATTTGAAATGGTGGTGAGTCCGAATGAATGGGCGAAAGCCATAAAAACAAACGCATCAAGCGGAGAGCTCACCGATACAAAACTCAAACAACTTGAATTTTGGAATAGTTTCAAGAAGTACGTTCGAGCAAAAGATACACGAATACATTTGCAAACGCCGAGACCAACCTTTTATTACGATGTGAGTATGGGAAATGCCGAAGCTCATATTGATTTGGTTATGGACTCTCGTTCAAACTCGATAACCTGTGGTTTATATATTAGTCGAAATAAAGATTTTTTTGCTTTTCTTCAGGAAAGGAAAGATGCTATCGAAGAAGATCTGGGCACACATGCTGAATGGGTTGACGCAAACGTTGCTTCCCGTATAAGAATTAGAAAAGAAGTGCCGGATGTGTTCGATCAATCTCAGGCAGATCAATATTTTGAATGGCTCTACAAAAATACCATTTTGTTTCAAAATGTTTTTGGAAAATATTTTAAGGAATTTAAGAAATAAACACTATAAAAAATACTATGACAAATGAACTAAAAAAAGTGAAAGACGATCTCATTGCCGAGTTGGACAAGCGTATTTCCGACAAGATTATAGAAAAGACGAATGCCGACCTTTTGAAAAAACTCATAGAGCAAGCCGAGACAACTAACGAGGCAATTATGATTGCCGAACTCGGCACCACCTATAAACGCACTGGCTTTCATTTTGACAAACGACTGGAAAAAATGACCGACACGGTAAAGTATTTTAAGAAAAACGAAACGTTAAGTTTTGTACAAGATAAAAACGCCCTGACGCACAAACTCATCGTCGGCGACAACTATGACGCGCTCCTCAATCTTCTGATTGAATACCGTGGCAAGATTGATGTGATTTATATTGATCCACCATACGGCCAGGACTCTATGGGTGAGTTTGCCCAGACGAATTATGACAACGCTATCACACGGGACAATTTGCTTTCTATGCTCTACCCGCGCCTTGTCCTCGCTCGCCAGCTTTTGAGTGACAATGGCGTGATCTTTTGTAGTATTGACGACAAAAATCAAGCGTATGTGAAGGGGTTGTTTGATGAGGTGTTTGGGGAGAGTAATTTTGTAGGGAGCATGGCTTGGGAATCAAAAACCAAATCACAGAACACAACAACCGCATTTAATAAGTTGCAGCCAAAGATAGAATATATTCTCCTGTATTCAAAAGCTGGCAGAAATCGTTTCAATCTTATAAGTAAGGGGGAGAAAGTATACCCGCACACAGACGAGCGAGGTAGTTATCGTGAACATACACTTGAACTTATGAACGCCGAGGGTGTACGTGGTAGAAATAGCATGATATTTGACATCACCTATGAAGTTTCCACTGTTTCCCCGCCGCAGGGGAAACAGTGGAAACTTGGTAAAGACCAAGTTGCCACCTATAAGGAAGGAGGCGATCTGTCTATTAAGAATGGCAAGGTTGTAATTAAAATTAGACCCGAAAACGAAAGAAATGAAACAACGGAACCGTTTTGGGGATTCTTTTCTAAAGAAATAGGAACTGCCGAAAGTGCTAAAAAAGAAGTGGCTGATGTATTAGGTGATAATCATGGTTTTGAGACAGTAAAGCCAGTAGCTTTGATTGAAAGACTACTATTCCATACCACTGATTCCAACTCAGTCATTCTTGACTTCTTTGCTGGTTCTGGCACGACTGGACATGCTGTCCTAGAACTTAATCGTAACAACAAGGGCAACCGTAAGTTCGTATTAGCAACAAACGACGAGAATAACATAGCCCAAAGCATCACTGCTAAACGTCTCAAACGAGTGATGTCGGGCAAGTGCTATGACGGCACCAAAGATTTTATGTGGAACGAGAAAAACAAACCCCTCGGCGACAACCTTGATGTGTATGATGTTGGTGGGAATATTGCTACTGTTGCCAACTTTGAGGCAACCGTTGGTAAGACGCCTTTTGAGGTGATAGACGAGACATTGTATGGGCAGGAAAAACTCGGAGTGAATGAAAAAATACAATGGGTGTGCGAAAACTTTGAAGGCACGCAAAAGAAACTTGAAGACAAATAATTATGAAACAAGAAGCCATAGACCTCCAACAAAATGCCGTCTCTGCCCTTGTTGAACTCACTACATCGCAAGACGAGATGACTTTTAAAGCGCCAACAGGGAGCGGTAAAACCTATATGATGGCGGATATGATGAACCGCATTTTGTCAGAGGACAAAGAGGTTATTTTTCTCGTGTCTACACTCTCGAAGGGTGACCTTGCCACTCAAAATTTTGAGAAGTTTGTCGAGTATTCGGCAAAGGGTAATTTCCCAGAATTAAAGCCACACCTCATCAGTAGCCAGATCGCAGGCGAAGAGCGTTTGTTTGTGCCGACCGACTATAACGTGTATCTGTTGCCCCGCGATTTGTACAAAAAAGGCGGACGACTCATGCAAGGGGCGATGGAAGGCTTTTTGCATAATATGACAAGTGGACGAGTTTTAGGAGGACAAGAGAAAAAAGTGTATCTGATTAAAGATGAGTGTCATATTGCCACCAACAACTTGGACGATTTATCGGAAAAGTTTTTTACCAAAATATACAATTTTTCTGCTACTCCAAAACTCTCGCGCGGGCAAAACCCTGATGTAGAGATAAAAAACGATGACGCGGTAAACGCAAAATTGATAAAAGATATTGAGTTGATTGATGATCAAAATATAAAGGTAGCGAGCGCAATTGAAAAGTTTGAGGAAGTGAAAAAAGACTACCGCAACCTGCTAGGCGTGAACCCGTGCCTCATTATCCAGATTAGCAACAAAGACAAGGCGGATACGGAAATTGTCGAGATAAAAAAGGAACTGGAAAAAGCCGAACACACGGATTTGAAATGGATGCTGATAGTCAATAATGAGAAAGAGTGCGACACGAACGACACTTTTAAGGCGAAGAAGTTGCCGGTCGGCAAATGGAAAGAGTATGCCAAAAAGGAACGCAGTGGGATTGACATTATCATTTTCAAAATGGTGATCACCGAAGGATGGGATATTCCTCGCGCTTGTATGCTGTATCAAATGAGAGACAGTAAAAGCAAGCAACTAGACGAGCAAGTAATGGGGCGGGTACGGCGAAACCCGCGACTACTTGATTTTGAATCGTTGGGAGATGAAGCACAAAAACTAGCCATGACGGCATGGATTTGGGGGATTGTTCCCGAAGACTTGCGGAAGAGTTTTGGAGTGAAATTGTGGCAAGATAGCGAAATTATTACCAATGAAATCAAGATTAAAACGACACGCCTAAAAACTCTGACGAAAAAGGCTAGTTTTAATCTGGCGATATTCTTGACTAGTCAATCTGTCGTATCTGCTCCGAGTTCTATTTTTGCTTTATGGCGGGATTTTGTGAAAGCCGAACATGGTGTGCGAGAGATGGGTGAAAATTATGCGATGACGTATGCAAAGTGGCGTGAGTTTACCGAAAATATTGAAGCGGTGGCTAGTGAAAGCGGTCAATATGTGAATGATTATGAGAGAAGTATGGAAGTGGTGACAGATGAAAAAGGGCAAGATTTAGAGGTGTCTTTCGCGCCGACTTCCCACTATACGGACAATGGCAATTATGTGAATATTGGCGATTGGGTGTGGAAACGAAACGACGGAAAAGACAAATTTTCTTTTGATAGCGAGGCGGAGCGAGAATGGACGGAGATGTTAAAAGACCTGACAAAAGATGATACATCGGATGGTAATGGGCGAGTTGGTAAAAGAGTGACAGTTGGTAAGCAGAATCCGAAAGCTGGAGCGGTTGATTTGTTTGGTGAAAAAGAACCGGAGCTTTTAGGGACAAAGCAAGTATATCTGTGGGGTAAAAATTATGTGGCTAACTCGTCGATAAAGTTTGAATACTATCTTGGCGCACTGCATTCTTCCTACCCCGACTTTGTGATGAAAGATAGCTTTAATCGAGTGCATATTTTCGAGGTGAAGAGCGTAAATATCTCATCGAGTATGGCTGGCGGTTTTGATAACAATATCTATAAGGCAAAATTGGAAGAGTTGAAAAAAGCATACAAGCAGGCATCAAAGCTAACAAACCAAATATTTTATTTGCCGATTTTGAAAGATGATAAATGGCGGATTTTTCAATATGTCGCAGGTAGTGAAAAAACTCTGACTAAAGATGAGTTTGTGAATTTTTGCAAGAAGACGACAGCATAAACTTCAGCTAAGAATTGTTAGATGTTTTGCGAGGGATATAATCGAATGAAATCGGGGAAGTAGATGGACTATTAAAAATATGAGGACTATAAAGGGATGGGTCGATAGATCATACAAAGTTCCCAATATCTTAAAAGAGATACCTATATTTGCGTATGATTTTCAGTCAGTAGGAAGATTTGATTTGGAGTTGAGTTATCAGTGGGAAAAAATAAGAAAGGAACCCAATTATTCTATACTTGGATTTGATGATCATGTCAGAAAGGCGCGATTTTGGCTTATTGCGACATATGAATTAATGCGAGTGATTAAACAGTTTAATAAGGGAGACCAAAGAATTTCTTCTCTATACCAAATATTTAGGCGAGTAAGAGTCCCCCTTGTCAAATTTGAAAAAGTTAAGAGCAACGGAAAAGAAAAATATCCAAATGATTTTAATGTCCCTCTGAGTGCTATTTCGAAGAGCGGTGATAATTTTGGGTGGGCCATAAGTCCTGAAAAGATTATAACAAGAGAGGAACTTGCGCAAGAGTTGTATGATTTGTTTTGAAAAGATAATTTTTTCTGATTGAAAGGAAAATAAAAGAGGGGGCGATTTACAAAGTGAACAACGAAACGGGATTTGCTCTACTTATCAAGATTCGCGATGGGAAAATTTATCTTGGAAGTGGTCACGAGGTGGGATATTTTCTCAACACCTGGGATTTGATAAGATGATGACATAGCTCATTACGCAACTGAAAAGTGGGGGAATATGATTGTTTGCACGGCTAATATGGAACAAACGAGCGTAGTTGTAGTAGTCGTCTTAGCGCGTTCAGCTAATGGATTGAGTCAGTGGAAACAAAAAAATAGTGATAAAGGTTTGCCTAAGCTTGCTGATTCTTTAGAATAGGCCTTTTCTTAGGTAGGATAGGCTAAGTGGGGAGGGCGCAAAAAAAGAGCAACAATAATTTTCTATTTTAAGTTATTGTATAATTAGATTAACAAGGTATGAGCAAAAATTATTATATTGAGTGCGAGACTGGTTATTACATAGTGTCTCACTACGGCTTCATTAAATATGCACAGGATTATATTGAAGCGGAAGGATAGCTAAATAAAAAGACGTATAGTCCGGTTCCATATTTTTTATTATGTAAGGGTATCGAACTATCACTTAAAGCATGTCTTATGTATCACGACCATGTTTGTTATGCAGAGCAGAAGTTGAAAAAGATTGGTCATAATTTGAGAGCGCTATTAAATGAGGTAGAATCATTAGAAAATACTCCAATCCACGTGGAGAATGTTGAGAAGAAGAATATTGAGAGGGCGTCTGTGTTCTATGATAACAGAACGAAATCATTTGAATATTTTAATATAGGCCATGTGGCCCACGGCTACGATGGTTTGCCGAATACTACTCAGAAAGGGCAGTGCATTCGAGCTGTTGATATGCCAGATTTAGACTCACTCAGGAATTCGGCAAAAAACTTTGTTCACGAAATAAAGAAGGTAATAAAAAAAGACTTGCATAGTGAAAGTCTTTGAGGATGTCTCTTAAGCTATTGAAGAGATATGGTATGTGCATAGTTTATATTTATACAAATGAAATTAGTGACATTTTATTTTCTGAAAAACCATTATTTTTTTGACTAGAGAGGAAATAACAATCTCAAAATATGACCGAACTGAATTTGAAAGCGGCGGAGGGGATGAAATATATTATTGAGGATATTTTTCCCGATATTTCTGAGAGTGATGAAAGGGCGATCATTGAGGTGGGAGAACAGGTGATGGAGGCGTCGTGGCATATGATGAAAATCTTTGGAAAGGACGAAGCGGTCTATAACAATCGAAGTCAGATCGAGATCAAGTATTCCGAGATGAGGGCACAGGAGGCGGTGAAATATGGAAATCCCAAGCTGGCAGAGTATCTCAAGGATCCAAATACGCTTTTTTATCTTTCTTCTTGTCGGGTGATCGCTATGGGCTATGCCAATGGAAAAGAAGATGCTCTGGAAAGCATGATCCGCTCCGTGAGACGTATCGTTCGTGAGTAAGGGGTCTGAGTTTTTATGTCTTATAAGGGCCAAAAGACCATTTGTGTAATAGGGTGGGAGGGGGTAGAATAGCTCTAGAGCGGGCTCTAGAGTTTGAGAGAGCTATGGTTGGCGTGAGAGAGGGCGGTTATTTTTTTGCATAACTTGATGAATATATGAGGAGTATGTACGAGAAAACTTTGGATGAACTGATCTTTTTGTACGAGCATTACTCGAAAGAGCATCGAGCGTGTACGCAACCGTTTCACCTGGAAAAGGTCAGGGCTCATGTGAAGGATTACGAGTACAAATTTGATGACCTTCTGGTTCGTGAGCCCCTTATTGAGCATAGTGGAAGTTTGCCTGTTTTTGCCACAACGCTGTTTCCACATATAGATAACCCCAATGTCGATCTGGGGCGCGCACTTATCATGCTGGCCATTCATGATATTGGTGAGTTGCGGGTGGGTGATGAGATCACTTTTACCAAGAAAAAGGATAATGGTGAGGAAAGAAAGCATGCTCTTGAGCTGCTCCACAAATCTTTTCATCAGGCATATATAGAAATGGAAGAGTTGCAATCCGATACCGCTCGTTTTGCCAAGGCGGTAGATAAAATGACGCCCGATATTGTCGATATGCTCGCTCCGGCGGAGGTCACTATTGAGAGATACGAGAAATTTACGCACAAAAAACCAAGTGAGATCGTTCCTATGATAAAGGAATTCAAGCATCCGTATATGGTATGGAATGACTTTCTCACAAATCTTCACCTGGAAGTACTCAGGAGAGTTGATGAAAAGTTGCGAACGTCGATACACTTTCAATAATTGGGATGTGATACAAGAGAGAGCTATAGGCTAAAAAAATAATAAGAAATACATGAAGGAATATACGAGGGGGGAGCCGATGACACAAGGGGAGGCTACTTCGGAGAGGTACTATTCTTTTGAGGAGTTGGAGGAGGTGGAAAAATATGTGACGACAGAGATGGCTCGACTCATGAAATCGGCACAAACGTCATCGGTTGAAGCTTTACTTGCTACATATTCGACCAGATTGCGGGGAATTGCGGTGGCAAAGGAATGGATGCAAAAGAATCCGGATCGCTCTTGGAATGATTTTGTTGTTTCTCGAGAGGGAAGTTCTATGGAAGAAAGTGTAGGTTGGATGACTGAGAAGATGGACGATCTCAAAAGGCAAGCGGAAGCGTCTCGCGGGTAGGATGATCGTAGAGGCACTAGGAACATATTTTTATCTACATAATTGATTACGTAGATGGTTACGTAATAATAACTCTATGTCTGAATACTATCAGCCGAAGAGGGGGAACGCGTGGAATTATGGGGGACCGAACTGGAAACTGAGTCGTAGCAAGATCGATCTGTTTTTATCGTGTCAGCGGTGTTTTTATATCGACAACAAGCTGGGAGTAAAAAGGGTCCCGGGATTTCCTTTTTCTATAAACAGCGCGGTGGATCATTTGCTCAAGCAGGAGTTTGATTCTTTTCGCGTGAAGGGCGAGCAACATCCGCTTCAGAAAGAATATGGTATCGATGCGCGACCAATGGCGCACGATGAGCTCGACGAATGGCGCAGAAACTTCGGTGGGGTGCGGTATCTGCACGAACCGACGGGACTGATGGTCACGGGAGCGATCGATGATCTGTGGGTGAGTGGGAATGGTGAGGCGATCGTCGTGGACTACAAAGCAACAGCGAAAGAAGAGGCGGTCGTGGAGCTGGACAAGGAATGGCAAGACGGATACAAACGACAGATGGAAGTGTACCAGTGGTTGCTTCGTCGGCGAGGACTTACCGTTTCCGATACGGGGTATTTTGTATATTGCACGGGGAAATTGGACCGTGAGGCGTTTGACAAGCGGATCGAATTTGATGTGAACCTCATTGCGTATAAGGGAAGCGATGCGTGGGTGGAAAAAACGTTGTTTGATATCAAGGCGTGCTTGGAAGGCGACACTATCCCGGAAACCGGCAAGCACTGCGACTGGTGCGCGTACTTCGGCGCTCGTCGTGAGTTGGGCGAGGATACGGTGGTATAATACAAATGGAGAAAAAAGTTACATAAAAAGTTACGCGTATGATCAAAGAAGGTGCTCCATCTCATACAGATACAGGAGTTGAAGGAAAAAAGGAACATCGAAGTAAAGATGAGATATTGGTACATATGCAGCGTACGAATTTTGATAATGTGCCTACTTTTTCGAGTGAACAGATGGCAAGTGTCAGTGGGGAGGGACCGGAGATCACAGAAAGGTTTGTTGCTATGGTGAAAGAGGCACTGTATCGCGATCCTTCTCTGTTTTTGAATGAGGGCGTGAAGGAGGACCTTGCGGAATTTCTGACGCGTCAGGAAATGAGGGAGATCGTGCAACAAGCATTCAGACGTGATTCGTTTGGAGCGCTTCAAAAATTTAAAAACATTGGGGATCTGTTGACCGACGAAGAAAAGCGGACAAATATTGCGCGTATCGCACAAGAAAGGCCAGATGATATTTTCTATTTTTTGCGAAGAGAGCCCTTCCAAGACCTCTATACCCAGACAGAAAGGAGAGACTTAGTGCTCGAGGCAGCACGGAAAATGCGGGGATCACTTGTGGACGCCGACATGTTGCGAGAATATCATAACGCGGGGACTCTGAGCGTGGAGGATGTTCGTCAGGTTATGATATCTATTTTGGAAGGATCGGGACCTATGAAGAGTGATCTTCTCAAGAGTTTGAAGGATCTCGAGTGGTGTTATGCTGACGCGTCAAGTCGAACGAAGATCGCAGAGACAGTACAACGGGTCATGACCGAAGATAGGGAAACATCCTTACATGATTTGGCGGAAGTGCCGGATCAACTGCTTTCTAGGGAGAGAAAAGCAGAAATTTTTCGTTCACGATTTTTGAAATGGCCGAATGATTTTCAGTACTATGCTCGATATGCCAAGGAGTATTTGCCACCGGAAGAGTACGCACAACTTGCCAACGAGTTCTACGGAAAGATAGCCGATGATCCCAAAGCGTACTTGTACAATCTTGAAATTCGAGATATTAACGATCCGGTGATCGAGAAAGGAACCAGAGACAAGTTACTTCGCGTTATGATCAAGGGTAGTCCAACTGATGTGCTTGAACATTTGGATATATATGTCCGTGAACGACCTCAAGAAGAGCCAGTGACCGTTGTTCGAAGTTTGCTTGACCAGATGCCGGCAGAAACAGTGTTGTCATATGCAGACCGATGGAAGGGATATATGCCTGAAGGGAGCCATGCGCAAATGGTGGAAGAGCTCCTTTTGCGAAGAGATACAGAATATCGCGAACTCTACTCTACCTCAAACGATTTTGAGAAATTACTCCCTCTGTTCTGTGACAAGAAGGCGATGGGATATTTTTCTGCGGAGGAACTTGAGGCGTTGCAAGCACGGGCGATGCATGTTGTTGATACGCATTACTTTTGGAGCGCAGATGTGGATAAACTTCGTGCCTACGGAGGAGATACGTATGTTAAAGCATTCTTTGATAGGGTTTGGAGTGAAAATCCTGTTGTGTTTTTGCAGTCCTTGGAAAAGGTGGCTTATCTTTATTCGAGCGCAGAAGTTGAGACGCACTTTGTGGAGGCTTTGGACAGAGCGGTTGACATACAAGACATATTTTCGAGATTTGATAAATTTCTCTTTTACCTTCCAGCCCAGAGAGCTCAGCAACTCATTCGATCGATGCGTCCGCGTTATAGTGCCCATCTTCTCGTTTCTCTTAGTGCATGGGGAGCGCTGTTCGCTGATGAGAGCGAGGCGGGTGCTTTTGTAGGAAGGTTGGTGCACGATAATCCCTACGCGGCCTTTGATGAGATAGATGGTTTGGAAAAATACTTTCCCGGTGTGATCAGCAGAGAAGAATGTCGTGCGCTTATTGGTGACCTTGATAACACCGTCGCTATTCCTCAGGTGCTCAGAGAGTTGGCGCGAGAGTTTGCTGGGGAAATGAACGAGGATCGTCTCAGGATCTTGGTTCAACGAGGGATGATGTTGTGTCACAAACTGGGATATATAGACTCGGTTGGTGCAAAAGAAAAACTCAAATCCTTGGCGGATGGAGAGAGCATTGATCAGAAGGCGGAATTGACATTGTTGGATACGATAGTCGCTCTCGGAAAATTATCTCAGGATGATGAAACACGACTGTCTCGGATGATGGAGGGGATCGAGACGCAAGAACAACTCGATCATGTCGTGTGGGATCAGTTGAGAGATGTTTTGGGTGCTTTGCCAGATGATGATGGCGATGGGATAAAAAAGTTTTCCGAAGTATTTGGTTCCTTGGCACCATTTACGCTTTATGCTACGCAGTTCAAAAACAGCACCGCACATATTGATGTCCTTCGTGATATTTTTGTCTCGACGGTCAAGGGGAAATTTGATCTCTATAAATTTGGAGAGAGGACGGATGAGGCTTTTCAATCGCTGAAACACCTTGAGTTGATCCCTGAAGGTATGACGCGTGGCCAATTCGATATATGGCGAGAAGAGAGTGAAACGAACGTGAACGAGAGCATTGAAGCAAATGTAGGAGAAGTCGTACGGTCGATCAATCTCTTGTTGAGCCAGAATAAGACACACCTGGGTGTTTCTGAAGATACGGTGATCTCACAAGAATCGTTGCGCAAGATCGAAGGTGGGTTGAGAGAACTGGGAGAAGGTGCCGCCGCTGTTGGACGTGAGGTCGGAGAACTACGAAGACGACAAAAACAAGAAGGATCATTAAGCGATGAGGATCAGGCGCGTTTGGATCAACTGGTCGAACAGCAAAAGGAGATCTTTGCCGAGAGAGACGCGCTTCGCCATGCACTCAATTTTTTGCGATTGGGAATGGTGACAACTGAGGAGATCGCTTCCGGATATTTTCTCAAGCAAGGAAAGCGTGTGGATAAAATCTCGGTGGTTCTTAAATCGATGAGAGTTCAGGTGGATGGCGATGGTCAGGATGTTTTGGAGAGGGTCGGATCGTTGATAGCGGAGTTGGGGTCAGCAAGAGGAGGCAAACAAAATATATTTTGTCATGATACCGGTGATGCAAGGGTGACGTTGGAGATCGGAAGTGAACCTGTTCCCTCGTGTCAAAACTATGCTGATGGCATGTATAATAAATGTTTGTTGGGCTATTTTGACCCTGCAAGTAAGATCATAACGACAAGGAATGAGAAAGGAACCCTCGTAGCACGGAGTATTTTTCGGCTTCTGTCTCTTCAGGATGGAACTCCAGCCTTGCATTTGGAGCGAGTATATTCAACATCTGCAAGTGATGCTATACGGCGCATACTTCTGGAGCACGCAATGAAGAAAGCAGAAGAAATGAATATGCCATTGTATGTGAGCGATACTGAAGATTTTTCTATGGTGCAGAATGCTATATTTTCAACAAAAAACACGTCACTTGAATCGAAGGCATCGAGAGCGCCTCTCTCATACGTAGATAGTGCGGGCGGTGAACAGAGTCTGGGGAGATATACTATTGCTGGTGCTGCGAGAGTAACGAGGGGTTCTTAAGGTGGACCTATAAAGATGAGTGAAATTGGTTTGGTGGGACCGTGGGCATCGATCGGAGAAGTATCCCAACTTGGAGCACGAGTGTGATGAGTTGGGCGAGGACACGGTGGTATAATACAAAAGGTGATCTGTCTAACTAAAAACCAATATGACCATTGAAGTACGGAAACCAAGTGAGGAGGAAATAAAAATGGCCGATGGATGGCCGACATGGAGCAAGGAAGTGTCCGAGTTCCCGTGGAGCTATTCGGAAAAGGAAACGTGTCTCATACTTTCGGGTCGCGCGGAGGTGGAGGGAGCGGATGGAGAGAAGGTGGAATTTGGCGCGGGGGATTGGGTCGTGTTTCCGGTGGGCCTTAATTGTACTTGGCGCGTCATTGAGCCGATCGATAAAAAGTATCGATTTGGGGAGTAATTTTTATTGGAAGTGTTTTGTGGAATGAACGAGTGGTTTAATTGATCTGTAATATTACTTTATGGTAGCAAAGCGTACTAAGAAGAAAGAGGAGCGTCTAGATTTGGAAGGAACAACTGATGATACAGATGTTGTGAAACAAGAAGGGGAGAACGAAGAAACGGGGGAAGAAGTGGGTAAAAAAATAGGCGAAAAAAATGGAGTAGGTATTTGGGTAGCAAAGGATAACCCTCATCAAACCTTTACCGATGGAGAACCAGGAGACTACACGTGTTATATGTGTGGGGCCGAGCATATAGAGGCTGTGGGGGGTCTCACTCGACACGAGGGAATGGCGCTCTGTTCTGGGGCGTGTTCACGGGCGCATGATGAGTGTCAGTATCTTCCTCCGGCAGAGAGAGATGCATTTATACGAGCGTATCGCGCAGACCCTCAAGAAAAAGAGCGGAGGCAAAAAGAGATCGATGAGGAAAGACGCTTGAGCGATCTGGCAAGAGCCAAAGGATTTGGACCTAGGATGCGGTAATGTTTCTTAAGTATATGAGGGCCTATGCCAGACGCGTCATTTGCACAATTTGTGGTAGAACAACTGCACGGGGTGAGCGAGGTGCGTTACAAACAGATGTTTGGCGGATTTGGGCTATACAGCGGTGAGGTGTTTTTCGGGATCGTTTCGGGAGAGCGGGTGTTTTTTAAAACGAATGATAAAACGTGTGTTCGGTACGAAGAGATGGGATCGGAGTGTTTCCGTCCGAGCAAAAAACAGGTGATCAAAAATTATTGGGAAGTGCCGATGGATATAGTAGAAGATCCTCACGAATTGGAGGAGTGGGCCCGTGAAGCGATCGGCGTAGCATTGGGGGAGAAAGGGATAGAGTAAAAAGAGCATTCGGAGAGAACTAAAAGAAATATTTCTCCGTATGAACTTTTTTGGGATATACAAAACCCCGCTCGTCCAGTTTGAGGGGGTCTATCGGCGGTTAGGAGATCCTAACTTCTGTCGGCGGTACCATGTTTGGTACGTCAGTAGTCTAACTCATCTTGAGTAGAGAGTCGGACTTGGTGAGAGGTAAACAATTGGACGAGTCCTCATTGATACGAGCCAGGATTGGCGCGATCGAGGAGAGAACGATACGTCGTCGAGCGTCCTAGCGATTGCGGTTATCGCGGGCGTTCTTCCTTCCTGAATCATAGGCCTTCTGGCGTTCCTTGGTCGTCTTTGACGACTCGAAAGGCTTGCCGGTTGGGCCATGGAAAAGACGGAACTTTCCCGATGACTCGTACTTCTGTCCCTTGTTGTGCCACTGCTTCTTCTCTTTTGACGAGAGTCCCATGATCGCCTCCTATTAGGCTTGGGTTGTTGCCATGCCGTCCCTATGACGACATGTATATTCATGGTATCGTATACATAGGGCTTTTGTCAATGAATTTTGGAAAAATAGAAAAAAAGTTTTGATCTTAATTTTGAGTTCTATGGCAGAAATTCTTGATTTCGGAAAGTTTAAAAAAGCACGAGAAGAAGAAAAACATGCGAAGGAAGAGAAAGAAGAGGATGGACCCGAGGGAAGGTTTCTTTGGGGACAACTGAACGATGATGTGAGGAAACTATTTGTTGAAGGAATGCAGTCTATCGGACAAAGTATTAAAGCAGGACACATGCGAAGACTTGACGATAAGAAGCTTGAAGGGCAACGAGCAGTAGTACGTGGATGGTCGGATGAACAGACGCTCGAATTTCTTGGAGATCCTACCAATAGGGCTGAACTTCGATCAAAGCCGTATCTTCTCACGGTACTTTTTGAAAGGGTCACTGGGAAGTTGTAGAATGTGGTAAAGTATTCTATTAGATCACTAAGTAAGAGATGGTATGCATGAAAGACACATTGAGCATGTTATGAAGAAACTGGACCGTAGGAGCGAGCGAAGTCCTCGTTTTTCGGTGAATTATAATACTGATCCTATAGCCACCGAAACGTATGAAAGATTATTTGATCGACTCGTCCATAAAGATGACGTAATTTGCAACATTGGTGCCGGACTTGCTGTTGATCCTACACAAATTGCCAACCATTTGAACAGAAGTATCTGGGAGGCAACAAAGAGGAAAGAGGCTCACCTTGTTGTGGCAGATATTTCTCACGATAATCTCATAACACACAAGGATCTAAAGGAGGTTACTCTCGATGACCATGTGAGTGTCGTTGAAGCTGATGTATTAAAACTTCCTATTCCAGATGCCTCTGTTATTGGGATTGTTTCAAGTAATT
This sequence comes from Minisyncoccia bacterium, assembly GCA_041738235.1. Classification (GTDB taxonomy): domain Bacteria; phylum Patescibacteriota; class Minisyncoccia; order Moranbacterales; genus JBGSQF01. The sequence goes on along the minus strand of JBGSQF010000003.1, from coordinate 9,493 downwards.
TGATCAATTGTCCGAGTGACACCATGTCTTTGAAAGAACAAGCAGAGCATCTTTTTGATGAGGCAGTGAGAGTTTTACGTCCTGGGGGATTTCTTCTACTTTCGAGTTTTGGATATCTTCCGTTGGAATCAGATGAAAAGGGCGTAGTGTATAATGATGACATTAGGGAGAGTGACATATTGTCATTAAGAGACACGGAGAAACTTCTTGAGTCGAAAGGCTTTATAAATATTTCGGAACTTGACGTGGATTGGGAAAAAATGGAGGTAATAGGTGATATAAACGATATTTATAATCATGCTAAAGAAATAGGTGGTTTTTTGGCGTATAAACCGAAGTAGTTTCTATGGAGAGATTTGATCCTACAAAATATCAATATGAGGAAGTGTTATCTCGGGAGGGGCAACTCGCAAAACTCGAGAAGACGGAGGGGTGGGCACGCCTAACAAAAAAACAGCAAGCGATGATCTTGGCATCGCTCAGTCTTCAACGTCGGCATGACTCGGGGAGGAGAGACTCTACTATAAAAAAAACACGACAAGTCGTACGCGATTTTTTTGTCATTTCTCTGTGCGATCTCTGGAGTTGGAAAGAGTTCCCGATTTTAGGGAGTATAAGAGATTGATGGCCAAAGCGGAAACGGGGAAGTTTTTTGAGGATTACTTTGAAGATATTGCTTGGCAAGAAGGCGTGTGTGAAGCGAAAGATCTTGGGGAAGTAGAATTCCCGCAAGTACTCTACATCGGAAGGAAGAGGGGTGAGCCGGGGTACTCTCGAGAGTTCGTTTGGAAGTATCATTCATGTGTGGTGTTGGGAGCAAATGATGAAGGTGAGGATCTACTTGTCTGGGAGAAGATCGCTGAAAAAAAACCTTTTGCACTCTCTAGTCTGAGAGATGTGGTCGAGCGATATCCAGAGGCAAACCGATTTGCATATCGGCCGTTAAAGAGGAGAACTCAGTAACTGAGAACTGCGTAATACAGTGCGTAGCTTGGATAGGATAAGAGAAGTAAGTCTCTATCATAACAATATGGTGGTAAGCAAAAAAAATATTATTCTTTTTACGGTATGTGTGGATGTCCTTGGGTTGGGTATTGTGATCCCTGTCCTGCCTTTTTATGTGCAAGAATTGGGAGGGTCTGATCTTGTCGTGACGCTTTTGTTCTCTGTGTTCGCCTTATGTTCATTTGTTAGTGCGCCGGTGTTGGGTGTTTTGTCTGATAGATACGGTCGTCGACCTATCTTGATCGGGAGTATTGTGAGTACGGCGATAGGGTGGTTTGTGTTTGCTGGAGCGCCATCAATGATATTTCTATTTTTGGGACGGATCATTGATGGGTTGGCAGCGGGAAATATTTCCACGGCGCAAAGTTATCTTTCTGATCTTGCGCGTAACAATAAAGAGCGAACTGCTAACCTTGGTCTTATTGGTATGATATTTGGTATTGGTTTTATTATTGGGCCGACGTTGGGAGGTATGCTGGGTGCATTGGGTCATTCGGTACCATTTTGGTTTGTGGGATCTTTAGCTACGCTTAATGCTTTATTGGCTTTTCGATTCTTGCCCGAAACGCATACCCCTCAACCTATTCGTTTTTCATTTCGTGTATTGGATCCATTTGCGCCACTTATAAGAGCTGGGAGAATGGTGGGACTTCGTGGTTTATATGTTGCGTGGTTCTTCTTTACGTTAGCATTTGCTTCTCAACAAGCGATATTCACGCTGTATATAAGTCGAATATTTGGTTTCAATGAAATAACCGCAGGGTTTTTGTTGGGGGTGATCGGAGTGGTATTGGCGCTGAATCAGGGAATATTTTTGAAACGGTTTTGGATAGAGCGATTTCGGGAAGCTGATCTTATATGGACGATGTTTCTTGTTTTAGGCGTGGGATTTTTCTTGATGAGTGCATCTGTGTTGTGGGTATTCATACTGGGGATGATCGTGGGGGCGATCGCTCAGTCGATCCTCCGTGTGGTGCTGACCAGCACAGTCGCCGGATTTAATGAAAATCGAGGAGAAAATCTTGGTACGCTCAACTCTATTATGTCACTTGGGTTGGTGGTTGGACCTGCTTTTGCGGGAGTTGTGTTTGTGGCTCATCCAGTTTTACCTTTCGTGTTATCGGGGATCTTTGCACTGATCGGATTTTGTACAGTGTGGTTCATCCGTCGTCGAGTTCCCAATCTGCAAGCGGTTCCTAAACTTCCATCTGATGTGCCGATCGAGTATTAGTAGATCACATGGGGTGTAGTACTTCTACGTTTTTTCGTGTGTATGGTCTGGGGCTGATCCGGGGTTCTCTAGGGTAGGAGTTTATTGACTTTGATAGGGTATGGGATAGTATGGAGGTTACAGGGGATTGGGTATGGTACCTGATTCTTTTTGTATTTGGAGGATCTCCAAATGAACCAGAAGAAAGGTGGTCAGGATCTTTATCGCCAGGACGGCGTCAACGTTCCGTTGGGCGACCAGTTCAGTGCCTACGCAGGGAGGCTGTGTCGCGAGACGTACGAGAACTGTCCGAATTTGGAGGTGGTTGACTACTCCCGTGGGGCGTTCCGGGGGCCGAAGTTCTTTGTCCCTAAGGATTTGCCGATGGGGACGGGGTTTCACGTTGCGCCGGACGGTATCGGGACCAAGGTGGTCATTACCGACGCGGCGGGGTTGTATGGATTTTCCGCCACTGATTGGGTAGCGATGTGTTGCGGCGACGTAACGCGTTACGGTGGGGACCCGGCCCTTCTCGTCAACAACCTTGACGTTTCCTCTCTTGGGGAGGACGAGCGTTCGCCTAGGTTCATGGCGGCCTGTCGTTTGATGAGGGGACTTCAGGAGGTTGCCAATCGCTATAAGTTGGTGATGTACAACGGCGAGACGGCGGAGGTCGGACCACTCGTAGATTCTCCCAATCCGAACGCCACGTTGAAGTATCTCTGGTCGGGGGTGGCCTTCGGGTTCTTCCACCCGAAAAACATCATCACCGGATCGAGTGTTCGGGTGGGACAGCGTATCGTGGCGTTTCGTGAGCGTGGGCTTCGCAGTAACGCCGGATCGAGCGCGCGCGCGGCGTTTCAGATGCGGTTCGGCGACGATTGGTATCGCCACCCGGAGGCGCAGGAGTATATCCGGTTGGCGGCACAGCCGTCGATCATTTACGACCGGTTTCTTGCGTACGTGAACGGTTGGAAGAATAGGCTGGAGCCGTTGGTTCAAGCATCGCTCATCGTGCATCTCACCGGTGGATCGTTCCGTGGAAAGTTCTTCGATGACTTCCTCGGGAAGCACGGCTTCTCGGCGGTGCTCAACAATCTCTTTGATCCGCCCGAGATCATGCAATGTGTTGCTGAATGGCGGGGGTATGACTCCGCCGGGTTCTATGACACTTTTCACGGGGGGCAGGGAGTGCTGATGGTGGTCGAGAACAAGAGGTACGTCGACTATCTGATCAAGTTGGGCTTGTCCAGCGGGATCGAGATCCAAGACGTTGGGGAGATCACGAGTCGCGATACCAAGCCGACGTTGGTCATTCACTCGAAGTACCGGCCGGGCGACATCGTCACGATCGAGTAAGGAAGTTGTATCACAGGGATGTAAAAATTTGAGAGGTTGCCGAGCAGTGCTGGCGACCTCTTCTTTTATTATTTTGGTTGATTATTTCTGTAAGGTGTGTTAGTTTCTTTGCATTGAAAGGAAATGTCTTCCTTTCTGTTTTTTAGGGGGTGACCCATGCACGAGCCGGATCTGGATATCGTCATTGATGTAAACCCAGAACCACGTCTTATCCCATTTGTCATCGGACGACTCAGGGTGTATCTCGAAACGCACGGAGTCCAAGGGGGAAGCTTTCGCGTCAAGATAGAGCGAGTGCCGTTCTCCGCAGAAGCGATGGGTGACGGAAAGATCCGCCTTGAGGGTCTGAGGAATAAAGCAACACAGATCGTCCTCATCGTGCCGCTTCCTGCAGTAGACCTGCAGACGATCGTCTCTTGCCAGGTGATGTACCGCAACAATTCAGACATATCTGGCGTTGCGCAGGCAATCGTTGACGTCGGCGGAGCGCCCGAAGAGGTATTGCGGCGTAAGAATGTCGGGTTGAAGGACGCGGCCAAGGCATCTGTGGAGCAGAAGCTCCTGTTTGCTCTCTATGAGCGCAATATGCGTCCTGACATTCCAGAAAGTGCGACCGACATCATCATGGATGTGGGGGGTCTGACCTATACTCCCGCCTACCAAAGACTCAGAACGTTTGAAGAGACGGGTCTTATCGTCTCTCATGGAAAGGAGGGACGGATCGTAAAATACGAGCTGACCGAGAAGGGGCAAGATCTGATCGATGGTCTGATCGTGGAGGAATAAACGTCGGTCGGTAGAAGTTCATTTTTTTGTCTCGTGGGAGGGGAATACTTAAGGCCGCTTTTTCCAGGATAGGATTCCAGGAGAGAGCGGCCATTTGTTTTTTGAGGGGAGGATCGAAATTTCTATTGGGTGATCTTGTATATGGGTGATATCTCTTGTGTTATACTAAAAAGAGAAAAAGCAAATACTATGGCTGATTTTAGAACACATGCATCATTTGGGGTAGCCTTGGGCGTTGTAAGTGCCATTGGAGTGGTCACATTGGCATTCTCGCATGAATTTGGATTTTTGGTGGCGATATTTCTGGCGGCGGCACTTGGATCTGTCCTGCCCGACATTGATAGTGATTCAGGTGTACCATTTCATATAACATTTGGCGCACTCTCATTAGTGGTGGGTTCCCTGGTATTTTTGGACCTGTCTCGCTCGGGTTCTTATTCTTGGGGAATGGTTTTGTTTTGGTCGGTTGCAGCACTCGCCTTTATTTGGTTGGTGGTGGGCGCGGTCTTTAAGCGTTTTACGAAGCATCGCGGTATGGCACATTCTATCCCTGCCGCACTTCTCTTTGGACTGAGTGTATTTTTTTTAGCAACGCACTTTTCTTGGAGTGACGTGGATTCTTTTTTGCTTGCTATTTCAGGCATGGCTGGATATTTGGTTCATCTTATTTTGGATGAAGTGTATGCGGCAGTGAATTTTGAGGGAAAGTCGCTTGGACCAAAACGATCATTTGGTAGCGCGCTTAAATTCTTCTCTCATTCAAAAAGTATTAACATTGCCATGTATGGTATTATTATGTTTCTGCTTATGGGGAATTGGGATCGATTGTTGAATTTAGCGCTTGGGGTATGGAAGAGTTTCGCTGGGTAGGTCGCTGGCTGAGTAGGGATCTTTATGAAAAAGTTATTATTGGGTTTCTTTCTGGGAATAGTTGTTGTCATGGGTGTGGTGTTTTTTGTTTTGGAAAGCAGGCAAAAAACGGTTGAGAAAATTCCCAAAGAGAGAATTTTGAATGTTTTAGAAAATGAAGAAAATAAGGAACTTTCGATAGCGCAAAAAGAAGGTGCACCACAAGAAGGTCAGGATGATGCAATAAAAGTTATTTTTGTGGACCAGAAAGTTCCATTTGTGGTGCAGGCGCCGGGAGGATCGTGGAATGATTCGCGTCGACAAGATGGGTGTGAAGAAGCGTCGATGCTTATGGCGATGCGTTGGGTTGAAGGAAAGGATATCATCGACCCAGTGAAAGAGTTAAACAAAGTTTCTTTGGATATGGAACAACGACTCGGTACGTTCCAAGATACATCGATGGAGGATACTTTTTCGTTTGTTCGGGAACTGCTTCAGCCGGGAACTGTCGTATTGAAGAAGGATGTGGCAGCTCAGGATATGCGTGATGCGATCTTGAGTGGAAATATTCTAGCTGCTACTGTTAATGGTCAAAAGTTGCACAATCCATATTTTACGCCACCGGGGCCAGAATATCATATGTTGATCATTCGCGGATATGACCCTGCTACCGGTGAGTTTCTTACCAACGATCCGGGAACGATCCATGGTGAGGGGTATCGGTACAAGACCGATGTGCTTTTTGGTGCGATGCAGGATTATGAGACGGGTCATCATAAGGGGGTGCATCCGGAGAAGAAGTCAATGATGGTGTTTCTTAAGAAATATGCAATGCAGTGATCCACGTTGACATTTTTTGCGAAAGGAATAGCGTGAGTATGTTGGAGTACAGCTGAAAACCAGAGGAGGTAAAAGGTGAGCTCGACAACGACCGTCCTGGGGTAGGGGCGGTTTTTCTGGTATACTCTACAAGTAACGCCTAAAAACAAAAATCTCCTTATGATGATCTTTCGAAAGGTTATTATTTCCGCTTTTATATTTGTCACATTCTTTCTTTCTTTTTCCAGTCAAGCGCATGCGGAGTGGGTCGATATGAGTGGGAACCCGGGAAGCGAAAATATCTCGCAGAACAGTATCCAAAACTATTTAGGGAGGGTTGTTTTGGATTCAGATAACAATCCTTTTTCTGTCTGGAACAACTCTGATGATGGTCAGATCTATCTCACTCGTTGGAACGGCTCCGAATGGGTCGATATGAGTGGCAATCCTGGAAGTGAGAATATTTCTCAAAATAGTGATTATAATCAGAACCCTCAAATGGTTCTTGATTCAGAAGGTTATCTTATTGTTGTCTGGTCAAGTTGGAATTATACGAGTAACGGAATAATTCATCTCACACGCTGGGACGGCTCGCAGTGGACGGATATGAGTGGGAACCCGGGGTATGAAGACATCGCTCAAAACAGCGATTACAATTACAGGCCACAAGTTGTTCTTGATCCAGAGGGGCGTCCGATTATAGTGTGGGAGTATGGTAACGGTGGGCAGATCTATCTCACACGCTGGGACGGCTCGCAGTGGACGGATATGAGTGGGAATCCGGGGATCGAAAATATTTCCCAAAACAGCGACTATAATTATGAACCTCAAATTGCCCTTGACCTTGATGGGAATCCGATCACCATTTGGTACGATAATAGCGACGGTCAGATCTATCTCACGCGTTGGAATGGTTCCACTTGGGTCGATATGAACGATAACCCGGGGATCGAAAATATTTCCCAAAACAGCGACTATAATTATGAACCTCAAATTGCCCTTGACCTTGATGGGAATCCGATCACCGTTTGGTCTGACGACGATGACGGTCAGACCTATCTTACCCACTGGAACGGTTCCGCTTGGGTGGATATGAGTGGCAATCCGGGGAGTGAAAATATCTCGCAAAATGCGAGTTATAACTATGAACCAAAGATCGCTCTTGATACGAATAGCCTTCCTTTTATAGTGTGGTCAAATGACGACAATGGGCAGATCTACCTTACTCGTTGGAATGGTTCCACTTGGGTCGATATGAACGATAACCCGGGGATCGAGAACATTTCCCAAAACAGCGACTATAATTATGAACCTCAAATTGCCCTTGACCTTGATGGGAATCCGATCACCGTTTGGTCTGACGACGACGACGGTCAGATCTATCTCACACGATGGTTGTCTTTAGCGAGGGCGACCGGATTCATTCCCCAAGACAATGCCACGAATGTAAGTGCTACCCCAACTTTTTCTGTAACATTTGACCGAGCTATACAACAGGGAAGTGGGAGTATCACCATAAAAAAAACAAACGACAGCTCCACAGTTGAAACGATCGCGGGTAACTCTTCCCAGATCACTGGATGGGGAACTGATACACTCACATTCACCCTTTCTGCAACACTTTCCTACAATACGGGGTATGCCGTGAATATTGACGCTACAGCTATTCAAGGAATCGATGCAGTGGAGTTTGAAGGCATCACGGATCTTACGACTTGGAACTTCACTACGCGTCCTGGTGCAACAAACTTCACCTTTGAAGATAGTTTTGATAATGAAGATTTTATTGATACGGGGAATACAGATGTATGGTGGAATAGTTTGTTGGGGGAGATGTCCATAGATTACTCATCCTATAGTATGGACGACAGTATGGGAGGCGAGAATGTTTCAAATAACTTTGGGCAATCAACCCAATCAAAGGTTGTTGTTGACGCGTCAGGACATCCAATCGTGGTATGGATTGACAATACAACAGGTAATCCTGAAGTCTTTCTCTCTCGTTGGAACGGATCTCAGTGGTCCAAGATGGACGGCACGGCGGGATATGACAACATTTCGAATACCTCTAGTGATTCGGCAGATCCAAACATAATCCTTGACCCATCAGGGTATCCAATCGTTGCATGGGACGATTATACATATGGAAACTATGACGTATTTCTCTCTCGTTGGAACGGATCTCAGTGGTCCAAGATGGACGGCACGGCGGGATATGATAATGTTTCGAATAGTATTCCACATTCAACTCTTTCCCAAGTCATACCTGATCTATCAGGGCATCCAATCGTGACATGGCATGATGACCTTGATGGATATAGTCACAACGATGTATATATTTCTCGTTGGAACGGTTCTCAGTGGTCCAAAATGAATGGCACTGCGGGATATGATAATGTTTCTAACAATGCTGGAAATTCAGCTGGCTCTCAAACCATTCTTGACCCATCAGGAGATCCAATTATGGTATGGACCGACAATACGGGTGGTTTTTATACTGAAATATTTATTTCTCGTTGGAACGGTTCTCAGTGGTCCAAAATGGACGGCACGGCAGGATATGACAATATTTCGAATAGCGCTGGACAGTCGGTTCAACCAAAGATCGTTCTTGATCCATCAGGAGATCCGATCGTGGCGTGGATCGATTATTCACGTGGAGGAGGATCCGTTTTTCTTACTCGTTGGAACGGTTCTCAGTGGTCCAAAATGAACAGCACTTCAGGATATGACAACATCTCAGGTGACATGGGATTATCTTCAGCAGATTCAGTAGAAATGATGAATGATCAGTTGGGGAATCCGATCTTGGTATGGCAAGACGATGGTGACATACTTCTTACCTATTGGAACGGATCTCAGTGGTCCAAGATGGACGGCACTGCGGGATATGACAATGTTTCGAATAATGCCGATTATTCCTCCCTTCATCAAATAAAGATCGATTCAAAAGGCAATCCATTTATAACATGGATCGATGCTACGGTGGATGGAAAAGGTATTTCTCTTACCTATTGGAACGGATCTCAGTGGTCCAAAATGAATGGCACTGCGGGATATGATAAGATCCAAAGCGACCCCTGGGATGGAAATACTCCTCATATAGTTTTTGATCTCCTGGGCAATCTTACTTTGGCATGGGATAACAATGTTGGCAATTATGATGTTTACCTCCTTCGTTGGCTTCCTGACTATCTCACTTCTTCGACCATCCAATCTCTCACTATTAATGAAACGACCGATAACATCACCCAAGCTACTCTTGCTGCAACCGATTCTACTCCTGGACACTCACAGATCAAATACTACCTCACCAATGATGGAGGAACCACCTGGACCGAGGTTTCCAAAGGACAAACGCTTACCTTCACCACCACCGGAAAAGACCTTCGCTGGAAAGCAATGCTCTACGGAGGTGACCAACTTCCCACACTCTATGACGTGACCGTGAACTATTCAACAGCA
>JBGSQF010000004.1:0-108871 GCA_041738235.1 Minisyncoccia bacterium | reverse complement strand
TTGAGAGGCTCCGTCGTTCTTTACACGAATAGGAACGGAAACGCTTTTCCCCGGTTCAGTAACAAGATTGATGGGAAGTGGAGAAGTAACGAGACGAAAATCACCTTGCTGAGCAGAGGCAATGGGAGAAGAGGAGAGAAGGAGTAAAAGAAAAATGAAAGAGAATATATTTTTTTTCATATGCCCTATAGTATACACCACTTTTTATAAAAAAGAAGCCCCAGCACCACTGGGACTCCATTTCGATTCGTTTCACTTAAAATCGCCCTGCCGCCACAATCGTAAGCGTGTCGGTATAATCCGTTGCAGCCGCCTGAACCGCTGAGATAAACGCACGCTCGATCAAAGTAAGGACATCTCCGTCTGTGGTTCCACTTGATGCCGCAATCGACTCAAATGTTGTAGCAAGCGACCCCCCCTCTTCTGTCGTCGCTCCCGCATACTCGGCTCCGTAGTTTGCCGCCTGTGTCACCGTCCCAGTTCCCGTCCCGCTATCGGTCGTAATATCAACATCCAATAGATAACCAGTAGTTGGGTTAAGGTTGGTTGGCGTATTATCAACCGACCCGGCCGTCGCAATCGTTGATGATGTGGATACTGAGTTTAAGGCAGCGTTTGCGCTCTTCACCCACGCCACCCAACCAGAAGCGGCATTCGTTCCAATAGTCACCGTTCGTCCAGTTGTGGAAACCACTGCGGAAGAAGAAAGATTGGAGGTAAAGGTATCGGTATTTCCAGACAAAGCGAAAGAAAATGTCGCCGGCACTGTTGCTGAAACAACGATCTGATCATTTGAAACGATAGCGAGAGCATAACCGGATGAATCAATGGTCGTTGGACCAGTTGCCTCAGTTGTTACCACTCCAGTTTTATCATTTCCAGCGGTACCCGTAGTAAGCGTGCTGGTTGCGGAAAAGTTGAAACAATAGAGAGTACCCACTACCAGGTCTCCGGAAGGAAATGTTACATTCTGTGTAGCAACAAGGCTCGCCGTTCCTATGCCCACCCATGCGGTCGCTCCGGAGGGAAGATTGGTGTTGTTACGGTCCAGTTCGATGCCGTTCCATTCACCGTAAATCCGGTTGGAAACGTTACCTTTACGTCCGCCTCCGTTCCCGCCGTTTGGGGTTTGGCACAAACTGTTCCTCCTGTTGCCGTCGATGCTGCTAAACGATCGAGTCGAATGTATACTTGTTGCAAATTGCCCGCCTCCGCCGTATTTGCAAAAAACAAAGGCAAAAGGAGAACGAACAAAAGCATTCCGATATTCGATGCCGACACAACGCGTAACACGCCTGCCATATATTTATTTTTATTCTTTATTAGTTCGACGATAGAGCGTCGATATTTGCTTTCTTTATTTTAGCACATTCTCACAAGTGGCGCAATACTCAATACTGTTTTATTCACCTCTCTAAAAATTTGCAGAGGCAACAACCGTCAAAATATCCTCATAGTCACTGGCTGCCGGAGTAACTGCCGATGATTTGGCCTTCAGGACAAACGCCCCCCGTCCCGACACTATCGGACTACTTGTTGAAAATATCTCTCGAATAGTGGCATTCACCACACCAACATTACTTGAAGCCACATTGTATGGGGAGACGATAGAAAGAGGGCCTCCTGAGCTCTGGGCAACAGAAGATCCCTGTGCACCATACCCGCTGGAAAGCGCGGAAAGGTCTCCCGTCGCAGAAGGGATCGTCGTTCCGGACCGCACACTGAGAAGTCCCCCATTGGCACCAGAAACATATATCTTTCCTCCGGACTCCCCGTTCGTACTAAAGTCTACCCAGATCTTCTCGGGGCTATCTGCCACCGACCCCGGAATGAGATTGCCAAAATTTGTAGCGGTAATACTATTGTCCTGATCGGTGGCGGCAACATCAATATCGAAAGATAGTTGCGGATTTACCGTCGCGGCAGATGCTTCCGGTCCATATCCCGTCTCAGTAAACTTTCCCTGCATGGCCTTCACTTTCACTTTATACGTCGTGTTGTAACCGAGACCCAAAACATCAAAACCGCTCCCCCCACCCCACACCGCATATATTTGATAATCTTCTATTCCCAAAGAAGATCCGACCGTATTGTCATTCTGAACATACTTCGTCGTCACCCAGTTGTCTGCGCTGATCGCTATAGCAAACTTCGTATCGCTGGGATTATTCCCCGTATCGAGAACTATATGAAGCTTATCATAGTAATTCGACGGGTTAGTGAATGCTGGTGCTGGCGGAACATTGGCCTGGTTCACAAATACAAGTCCCGGACCCAGATCGTAACTTGACCCGGAAAGAGAGTTTCCACTTTGTTCCCCGGTTATTCCCATCATAGAATAATTCGAAGACGTCATATCTGACTGTCCACCCCCACCAAACCCAAAATCCCGAAGCGAATAGTTTGTACTTGCCGGGAAAACGAGAAGAAATAAAAGTAATAGCTGTGGGACTTTGTATTTTCGCATAATTTTTTCTATCTAAACTATAACAAATAGTAAGATGAAAAACAATTGAGAAAGATTAAAATGACTCTTTAATAAAGTATGAAACATTGACCTATGTTCCGATATTTGTATAATTAAAGTTCTCCACTAGCCTCTCTCCTATGCCTCCCCACATAACACACTCCGCGGAAGAAACAAAAACACTGGCACATACTTTTGCCAAGACGCTTTGCAATGGAAACATCATCCTTCTCGAAGGAAACCTTGGTGCCGGAAAAACCACTTTTACTCAAGGCATCCTCGAAACTCTTGGGGCTGAAAAACCCTATACTAGCCCAACATTTGTCATTATAAAAACTTACAACCTACGACCTACGACCTACAACAAAAAAACAGATTTTCTCCTCACTATCCATCACATAGATGCCTATCGGATATCTTCGAGTGACCTCCTAAACCTTGGGTGGGAAGAAATGATACAAGAAAAAAACTCCGTCATCCTTCTCGAGTGGCCTGAACGAGTGCGCGACATACTTCCAAGAACAGCCGAAATCATCTACTTCACACATAAAGAGGGGGATATACGAGAGATCATCCTCCCTGATTAGAACAGCTCTTGTACTTTGCTTTTTAAGAGCCTCCAAAAGGTCACCATATAATGCTCGCCAGACCGTGCGACAGTAAAAACATATCTGTTTCCCTCTACGCGAAGTCTGATAGAATGAACCCCCAAAACACGAGGGGTTATTTTTGTGTTTTGAAAAACTTCTTCTGCAAACGTGGGTGTATAAACACTCGATACCTGCCCAATGATCTCTTTGGGCACAGGATCCAAACTTATTTTTTCATCTTTATCAACGAGAGACGCGTTGGAAGTTTCCTCTTCTTCTATTTCTTGCATTTTTGCTGACTTCCATTCCCAACTTTTTCCATCTTCTTTGTAATATATTTCTCCTTCCTTTACCCCACCTTCTTTTTTATAATTTACTCTCTGTACCGTTTTTCCGTCCGGGGAACGAAGTTCAATCACCCCCTTACTGTTATTCAACGTTATTTTGGAAAGATCACGCGTGACCGTCACACTTTTTCCCTTCTTTACTTCAACCCTCTCCGAGATCGGATGATTGGTAAGGTGTTTCTTATCTTTTCCCGTAGCAATGCTCCACCCAGACAGATCCACCGTCTTTTTGTCAAAATTCTTGATCTGCACCCACTCGCCCTCACTGTCATTCCCCTCAGGGTTTGGCTCAAAGGCAACGACACGTATCTTCCTCTTTGGATATGATGACACTTTGACCGTATAGGTCTTTTCGATCAGTTCACGACCATCATCTATGCGTAATGTTACCGTATACCTCCCTTCCTTGGTGTACTTGTGTTTTGTTTCTTGCAAGTAGCTTTTGTGTCCATCCCCAAAGTCCCAACGATACTTTATTTTGTCCCCATTGCCATCTTTTGCTTTGGCGGAAAAGTACGCGTACATATCTTTATACACCTCCCGAGGAACTGAGCTCTTTTTGACATTCGGTTCACTATTTAGATCGTTTTCAGATCCAGGAGTAAGTGTGAGACTCGCTCGCCATCTTACTCCATCAAACGCCCAAGATATTCCCTCCTTTGAAGTTTTATAAGACAGGATATCCACAACGTTTCCCACTGCGTCCAAAAGTTCGATCGTCTCGTTCGAGTTGTTGAGTGACAGAGCGGATTCTTTTTTTGTTATAACAAGATATTCCCCTGATCCAACCATACTTCCATTTAAGAAAGTATACAAACTCCCCGAAGCGTCTCGAAGTGTCCACCAAGAAATGTTCACATCTTCGTCTCCAGCATTGTACAACTCAATAAATTCCCCATCCTCGCTTCCCTCAGGGTTGGGAAGCACCTCATTCAGACGAACTCCGAACACCGTACTTGTTCCCTCTGGAAAATCATTCTCCTTGTCGGGCGTCACGATCGGTGTCCATTGCCACTCTTTTCCATTCAAGGCATAGGCCCATCCTTCTTTGGCATCCCCGTATTGCACAAGATCAACGATCTCTCCGCTCGGACCTTTTAAAGAGATCCTATCCCCACCATTATTCAATGAAACGGTTTTATGAAACGCCTTGTATTCTTTTGGCTCAAGCGTGCCCGATAGGGATCTTTCACTACTTGCATCCAACACTTTCCACCCGTCCAAAGACATTACCTCCTCACCATAGTTGAACACCTCCACAAATTCTCCTTCGCTATCAGATACCTCTTTGGGATCTGGGAACAATTCTGTTAGTTGAAGTGTTTCTGGTCCTACAATAGGAACGATCGGATCGAATACATTCTGCAATCCTGGCGTTCCAACAACTACCCATTCCCACCCGCTCTCATCGGCATTATATGCAATAGCATTCTTCCCGTTTGCTCCAGAGCACACAATAGCGTCAATGATCGCATCATTCTCATCCTTCAAAATGATCGTGTTTCCTTCAGAGATCGTTGAGCTACTGGAAACGTTTGCTGAAATCTCACTCTCAAATCCGCCCGACGTTGTGGCCCACACGTAATATCCATTCGGATCGATCGTGCTCCCCGCAGGAAGAACACGGATAGAACTTTCCGTTCCTGTCGATGTTTGTTTTCGCAATTTCCACCCACTGATCGATAGCGGTTCCGACCCGAAGTTATATAACTCAACAAAATCGTTATTGGTCCTTCCCGTTCCCCCGGTTATCTGCACTTCATTGATCCGTACACCCCCGCCCAAGGCCTCCACGTTCTCTATATTAAAAACAAAAAATCCCCATAGGCCTATCGGGATACAAAATACCATATTTTGTAAAAAGCTCCTTCTTCTCATAACAGCATCCGCGGTCAATTTACATCTCTGCCTCCTCACCCCTTACCACTCTTTCCACTTCTTCTAGATCCTTTTTTTGCATGCGCTTTTGTAAGTCCACGAGCATGCCTTTGATCTGATACGGCTCTGGAACATTATGAAACAAGAATCTCGGTTTTTCTCCCGCCGTCTGGACAAACACCTCTCCATAATTTAACAGTGTTGGAAAGAATCCGTCAACCTCCGTGGTCACATCCTGTATCTTTTGGTACCGTAATTCACTCACCTGCCTCACAAAAAGGCCCTTCTGCTCCACATTCACCACGCGACGATCCGTAATGATCCACACGTCCAAGTAGTAATCCACAAATATCAACGCTGACCAAACCCAGATCACCATGGCCAGCATCGTCTCAGAAAACCAAAATAGGGTTCCTGACCTTTGCCAAAAGTCAGGGAATATCCCCGGGAATATCCCTATTGCGGCACCCATAAAAAACACTACTACCAAAACAGGGATGTACTGCACAAAAATATTAAACCAATGGCGTCTTACAACGCGCAGGATCGTTTCATCACCTTCTTGTCCCTCAAAGTAAGCATTTTTAAATAATTTCATATTATGTTTTTATCGAGCAAGCCACTCCGAGGATGCTATGCTCCCGAGAGGCAGAGCATAGAAAAACCCAAGATTTAAAAGAAAGAGTACCGCCATAACCCCAAGAAATATCAGTATTAATAGGCTTGCCAAAACAGGGTCTAACATATACTTTCGAACATGATACACCACAAAAAGAGCAAGTAACCAATACACCACAGACAGAACCCCATACAAAATATTTGCCAATCCTTGCATATATTTTAGAATATCGTGCTTTTGTTTTAGTTCTACAGTAACTTACTCTGTCGATCCTCAGGAACCGGATGTCCCAAGTGTCGCAAGCAGTGTTCCGTCACCATCCTACCCCGCGGAGTTCGTTCGAGAAAACCGATCTTGATCAAATAGGGCTCATACACATCCTCGATCGTCTGTACCTCCTCTGACGTTGCCGCCGCGATCGTCGTAAGTCCTACCGGACCACCACCAAATTTTGTAATGATCGAGGTGAGGATCGCGCGATCTGTCGGCTCAAGTCCAATAGCATCAATATCCAACATATTCATTGTCTCCCGAACGATCTCTTCGCTGACTTGCTCCGCATCCCGCATCTGGGCAAAATCCCGAACACGCTTGAGAAGCCTATTCGCTACCCTCGGGGTCTGCCGAGAGCACCGTGCGATCAATGCTGCCGCTTCCTTTTCTAATTCTACACCCAAAATACGTCCTGCGCGATGTATGATCTTTTCTGTTTCATCGTGCGAATAAAAATCCAATCGATGCACCACGCCAAATCGATCACGTAATGGATTAGAAATGGCGCCCAGTCGTGTTGTGGCTCCGATCAACGTAAATTTTGGCAGATCGAGTTGTAACGTACGCGCCGATGGCCCTTTTCCAATAATGATATCTAGTTTTCCATCTTCCATCGCAGGATAGAGGATCTCCTCGATCGTTTTATTGAGACGATGGATCTCATCCACAAACAAAATATCGCCGTCTTCGAGATTGGTCAGAATCGAGCCTAAATCCCCCACACGTTCAAATGCCGGACCGCTTGTGACGCGAATATTGCTCCCCATTTCCTTAGCGATAATATGCGCCAAAGTCGTCTTCCCCAGTCCCGCCGGACCATAGAGCAAAATGTGTTCCAATGACTCTCCCCGTTTCTTCGCCGCGCCAATCGCGATATGGAGATTTTTTTTGATCTGCTCCTGCCCCACATACTCCGAAAAGCTCTGCGGTCGCAATGTCGCATCAATTTGTACATCTTCCGGTTTTTCTGTTGAAGCAGTGATCATATTCAAAAGTATCGTATCCATTTAAAACTTTACCAACCCTTCCTTTTTACATATTGTACCATCTCACGAAGAAAAAACAAAAAGCCGGATGATTTTGAAACATCCGGCTTTTTTACACTCATTTCCCTCTGAAAAAACAAAACCCAAACGAGAGTGCTCAATTTTCTCCTTGCGTTACAGTGCTTTCTTTATGCCAACAACTTGCCAACCATACGTACAAGGCTGGCTCGTTCCCCCACTATCAGCCTATCTGAACACATGGGTATTATGGCTACACATCATTGCATAGTTAGTTGAAGAAGTTGAGCCATTTAATAGAAATAACTGTTATCAAAAGCTCAGCATGGTTGGGCTGCAGATAACATCCCCCTGTATTTGAATATTTACACCATGCGCCCACTATGACCCCTTGACTCATGGCATCTTGTACCGCCTGTATATCGCTATTGTCACACACCTGATTACTACTTTTCAGTAGGAAAAAGTAAGGTGAAAAATATCTAGTCACACGACAGATATTCAAAATATCTTTGAGTGGTATCAGTTCCAGCGACTTCCTTAACTGGAGGAATATTAACGCCCCCCTCATAGTAGATAATATTATATGCACCAGTATTATTTTTCCAAGAGATATCATCCGTATTATATTTCGTAAGAACACCACAAGACCAAAATCCCGTATGATTATGAAAAATATTCCCGTGCCAAACATAAGACCCCGTTTCAGGGGCAGTAAAGCGACATGCGCCAGCTGGCTCAGGACTCAGTGATACAGACCCAGTGACTGAACTATCAGCATTGTGCCAAGAACACCTCCCCGTAGCAAATGCCGCCTCAATAGCCCTCGTAGAGGATCCGATAGTAGAGACGACTTTCACTTGGACAACATCGGAGAGAGGTGTGGCACAATTCGCAATAGCGGTGTTATTACTGTCGGTGAATGTTGCAGTGTATGATCCTGTGGCGATCGTATTTGTGACTGTGGCTGTTCCGGTGGTGGCATTACACGTTCCGCCAGTGCCTACAAGTCCTGATAGATTGGAAGCTCCTCTATTGTATTTTGCGATAACATCTTCAAATCCATCGTTGGCAAGTTGGAAGGCTCGGACTGATTCTGTGGTACCGGAGACTCCACGTTGTTGGATGATGGTGGTGGTCATAAGAGCTAAGGCACCGACCATAAGGAAAAGCATCATGATAAGTGTGTAGACGAGAGCACTGCCTTTGAAGAGTTTTTGCATAGTGCGTTTTTATTAATTTTTACTTTTTAAACTTTTTACTTTTCTTTTTTTGCCTTGCTATTAGTATATCCTCTCGCAAGACTCTTTACAAATTTTTTTGTGCACACTTTTAATCCAATCTCACATTTTTCTCTGCTGCCGCCTACCACTTTTCTTTTTATCCTTATAATTTTTACCTCACTATATCCTGTAACTCCTCCAAAATTTCGCTTGGGATCGGGTCGCGCGCGGGACTTGTACCTGGGTAACGCCACGCGCTGATAATACGCAATGCCTTCCCATTCTCCGTGCTCATACCTTTTTTTGTCAGAAATTCTTGTTGCCTTTGGAGTCGGAATTTCTGCGCCGGAGACAGGGTTTTGAAGTTGGGAGTTGGGAGTTGGGAGTTGGAAATAGCTTTGCCCGGTTGCACATTTTTACTTTCAACTTGCAACTTTTGACTTTTAACTACCTCATACATCACCCAGATCTCCTGACGGTTCTTACTCGTTCCCGCGATCTGCATAACCGCCACCATTCGGGGGACGATGCTTTTTTCCACCCGATCCGGATGACGAATTATTCGTCGCACCCGTTGTTGACTCAAAGCATATTGCTTCATCTTGAATTCCGAGTGTCTCGTCCAAACATAACTTCCTTCCATACAGTTAGATATATTAATTTTTCAAAAAAAATAAAACGCGACCAAGACGCGCCTTTTCTCATGCATCCCCCTACTCTATTTTCATCCCCCGAAGGGCGGCAACGCGTTCCTCGATCGGCGGATGGGTCATAAAAAGTTTCGCTACTTTCGGACCCTTAAAAGGATTGGAAATAAAAAGTCCGGCCGTGGCTTTATTGGCGGTTTCAAGCGGTTTTGGATCAGAAGAGATCTTCTCTAATGCGCTCGCAAGACCTTCGGGATAGCGCGTAAGAAGCGCGCCTGAAGCATCCGCCAAAAATTCACGCCTTCGAGATATCGCCATCTGTACCAAAAAAGTAAATATAGGCGCAAGGATCGAAAGCAAAATACCAATGATAAAAAAGATCATCTGCGCTTGTCCTCCTCCTTCGCGATTGTCCCGTCGACCAAAGAAAAGTGAATGGCGAAAAAAATCGGCCAAGAGTGCCACAAATCCCACCAACACAACAACAACCGTCGAAAGGAGCATATCACGGTTGCCGATGTGGGAAAGTTCGTGTGCTACCACGCCCTCAAGTTCCGTCCTATTCAAACGCTCGATGATGCCCGTCGTGAGACATACCACTCCGTGCTCCGGATCACGCCCTGTAGCAAAAGCATTCAATGCGCTGTCCTGTATCACGTAGATCTTTGGCACAGGGAGCCCCGCAGTAATACAGAGGTTTTCCACAATGTTATAAATTTCCCGTGCGTTTTCTCGCGTCACCTCCTTGGCACCACTCATCCCCAATACAATTTTGTCGCTCCACCAGTACGACCCAACACTCATCAACACCGAAAAAATAACGGCAAAATAGAGTATACCGCTTGATTGCATCGCTTGAGCAAACACATACCCCACTCCAATAACAAACACCAAAAACCCCGTGATATAGAGCCACGTGAGGCGAATATTTTTGTCAGCTTGGGTATATAATGTGGCCATATTTCAAGAAAAGGAGGTGAACAACACGAGGCGAGCAATAATATATTCACTGCCCCCGTTGCCCGCCTCCTGTCAAATATTGCTATTTAGAACTTCACTTCCACAGGATTCTTTGCGGCCTGCTCTGCTTCATCTAGCTCGAAAAATTCTCGCTTGGTAAAGGAAAACATATTGGCAATGATATTGGTCGGAACCGTCTCGATCTTGGTGTTGTAATCACGAACATTACCGTTATAGAAACGACGTGCTGCCTGGATCTTGTTTTCCGTATCGGACAACTCCGTCTGTAAGGCCAAAAAGTTCTGATTTGCCTTAAGATCCGGATACGCTTCAGCCACCGCAAACAAACTTTTTAAAGCATCAGTGAGCATATTTTCCGATTGCGCATGCTCTTCCATAGTTCCTGCTTGCATTGCTTTGCTACGTGCTTCCGTCACCTTCTCGAACACACCCGACTCGTGCGCGGCGTATCCCTTGACCGTATTCACAAGATTTGGAATGAGATCATACCGACGCTTCATTTGCACACTAATATCGCTCCACGCCTCCTCTACCCGATTACGAAAGGATATCAGTCCATTGTAAGCGACAACTACCCACAAGACCAACGCCCCCGCCACGATAAGGACAATAAGACCTGTTCCCATATATGTTTCTATTAAAAATTACATCTTTTTAGTATAACAGAGAGGAAGTTTTTGGTAAATATCCTTTTGTGTTATACTTATTTATACGATCTTCTGACCATTTTATTTCTTAACGGATCCCTATGCAATTCAAGGACTACCTCATATTCCTTTTGCCGATCATTACAGCACTGGTAACACAAGCTCTTAAATTTGGAATTTACTCCCTTAAGCACGGATGGAAGATCGAATACTTCTTCACACATGGACACATGCCCAGCTCGCACACAGCCTTTGTCACCTCGCTCATCACTGCTGTGGGCTATTATGAGGGTGTCAACTCCGGAGCGTTTGCCGTATCTGTCATTCTTGCCATCATTGTGATCGACGATGCGGTTCGTCTCCGTATGTATATGGGTGATCAGGGACGTTACCTCAACATGCTCATACGACAGCTTCCTATCGATGAATCAAAGTTCCCTCGCCTCAAAGAGCGCATCGGTCACCGCGTCAGCGAAGTGATCGTAGGCGGGATATTTGGAGTGGTATTTACTTTTCTTTTAGCCTACTACCTTTAAATCTCTTCTTCTTTAATTTGGGTCTTTTCCTTTTCCACACGGGAAAGGATCTTTTTTACCTCAGCAAGTTCATCACCTGTTTCCGAAGAGATGCCCACGCTCTTAACACCAATCTTTGTGAGTTGTTGTTTTTGTAACTCCAGCTCCTCAGGTAAAACAAGATCGCTCTTGCTCAAGAAAACATATTCCTGTTTCTCAAGCAGCTGCGGATTGTATTTCTTTAATTCCTCCCGAACAACGCGATAGCTTTCCGCAGGATCGTCATTTTCTACCGAAATCAAATGAAAGAGCACTCCCGTTCGTTCAATGTGTTGCAAAAATTTAACGCCAAGTCCCTTTCCCTCTGATGCTCCTTCAATAAGTCCAGGAATATCGGCAAGAATAAGTTCATAGTACGCCCCAAGATTTGGTTCCAACGTCGTGAAGGCGTAATTGGCCACGCGACTTCTGGCATTGGTGAGTGCGTTAAGCAAGCTGGACTTTCCTGCATTGGGAAGACCAATAAGACCCACGTCGGCGATAAGCTTAAGCTCCAAGCGAAGACGTGCTTCCGCACCTTCCTCTCCCGCCTCCGACTCCTTGGGACTCGTATTTGTCGAGGATCGAAACAAAAAATTCCCACGACCCCCCCGTCCTCCACGCACGATACAGATCTCCTTTCCCACATGATCGATCTCCTCTGTTTTCCCCAAATCCAAAAAATACACCACAGTTCCTACAGGAACCGTCAAAAAGAGATCCTCACCACTTCTTCCCTCTCGCGTTTGAATACCTCCCATTCTCCCATTTTCAGCAAAGAAGGATTTCTTGCTTTTAAACTTTGAAAGTGCCCCAATATCACTTACCCCTCGAAGGTAGACATCACCACCCTTTCCGCCATGTCCTCCCGTCGGGCCCAGAGACATTTTGGTACGGTTAAAATCGACACGTCCATTTCCGCCATCCCCCGACCGAACCGATATAGTTACGTCATCTACAAGCATAGTTTGTACATTATTTTCCTTGAAGCAGCTCTTGAACCACTATTTTGTCGTTCCAAGCGATCCTCTTGTCTTTTATTGCCATGGTCTCTTCGGCGCCTTTACCGGTAATCACTACCGTGTCACCTTTCTGGGCCAAAGTCAATGCTTTTGCAATTGCTTCCCGTCGGTCAAATACCTTGAAGAAGTTCTCCCCCTCTTGTTTCAACGTTACGCCCTTGGCTATCTCATCGAGTATCCGATGCGGCTCCTCGTAATACGGATCCTCATTCGTCAAAATAATGACATTGGCATACTGATCCACGATCTCACCCATAATCGGTCGTTTTCCACGATCACGCTCTCCACAAGCTCCAAATACGGCAATGATACACCCTTCTGATCGAGAGCTAGCAATAAGCTCATACACTCGACGAAGCGCTGCCGGCGTCACCGCATAGTCAATGACGATATTGATCCCACGTTCATTCGGTATGCTTTCCATACGTCCCGGAACTCCTTGTATTTTAGCAAGGGCTTTTGAACATATTGCGAGATCGATCCCAATGAGCCTCATCGCTCCAACTGCCGCAAGGGCGTTTTCGATATTGAACACGCCTGGCAAATGCAGTGTGAACGGTTCTCCACCAACAATAAATGTCGATCCGTCGATCCGCGCGTCAATATTCTCGGCATACATATAGAGTTCACTCCCTTTTCGTATTTT
This sequence comes from Minisyncoccia bacterium, assembly GCA_041738235.1. Classification (GTDB taxonomy): domain Bacteria; phylum Patescibacteriota; class Minisyncoccia; order Moranbacterales; genus JBGSQF01. Next base: position 95,973 of record JBGSQF010000004.1, on the reverse strand, counting down.
TGGCACCACGCCATACGTGATCTCCCGTCTCGCCGAAACACTGAGAAACTCTTCAATATGCGGAAGTGCTTCATTGAGCACGATCTTGTCAGCCTGTTCAAAAAGCTTTCTTTTTGCCCTCCGATATTTCTCCATTGTCTTGTGATAATCCAAGTGCTCTCGCGTGATGTTAGTAAGCACTGCCACATCAAAGTGGATACCCCACAAACGATTTTGATCCAATGAATGAGATGACACTTCCAGTACCGCATATTCACACCCTGCTGCCACGACTCGACGCAAGAATTTCTGCACCGCCCATGATGACAGAGTTGTGTACTTCGTCGCATTCACCCATTCCTCTTCCCCGATCTTAAAGTTGATCGTTGAAGCAAGGGCTACTCGAGCGCCAGAAATTTCCAATATCTGAGTGATCATCGTTGCCGTGGTGGTCTTGCCGTCCGTTCCCGTCACACCGATCACTCGAAGTTTCCGTGCCGGAAATCCAAACCAGATCGCCGCCAAAACCGCTTTCTTCCAGTGATAAACGTTCTTTATCCACTGTGGAACAAGATTTTTAAGAAAATGGATCATATGACCTTCCGTATATTAGAAATAACCCTATATAAACCGTAATGCAATGGATCTAAGATCACATCATACGTTCCCGAAAATTTTATCGACTCCGTCCCCAGACAAAAGCCTTGTTTAAATTTTGTGATCCCGGCCCACTCCAGATGCTTTTGCTCTTTTGCTCCATCGTGCTCGTTACTTATCGCCACACCCCCAAAATCGTACCACTTACACCCTTTCTCTTTTGCATCACATATCGCTTGCCACTGGAGTAAAAATGGTGCCATCACGTTACGATGCTCATTATCCGATCCACCATGCAAATAAATAGCTCCGTCTCCCATAAAGATCATGAGATTTGCAGCAATGACTTGCCCCTCATACACAGCATTGTACAGTTGTACCGTTTCACCCAAACTCTCTAGCATTTTTTCATAGTGCTCTTTTTGGTGCGACCGGATCCCCGCACGTAAAGCGGTTGTCTGCACCAACTCAAAAAATTGGTCTCGGTATTTTTGCTCTTTCGAAACAACGATCTGTACACCCTTTTTCTCGGCAAGACGAATGTTGTAGCGCGTTTTTGGTTTCATCGCAGAGAGCATTTCCTCCTCGGATCGTACAATATCCATAACCAATATCTCACGAGGCTGTACATCCCTTGGCGCAGCAACAAGTGACAATTGACGATCGGCGAGAAGATTAGAGATACGTTGTAAATCCTCACTAAAATTTGGCTCAATTCGAATCCACCGACATCCCCGATTCTTTGCCTCTTGTATTATTGCTGTCCACTCCGCCTGTTGCTTTTCACCTGTCTCTTGTTGATCCGACACACGAGGTCCTCTCGGCGAGTACGCATACTTTCCCACAACCGGTAATCTATGTACTATGAACAAACCTTCACCCACACGAAAAGTTTCATGCCCGAGTTCATTTTGAAATTTCTCCCACTCGAGAGATTGAAGAAAATTTTGCTCAATGTTCATAAGCGATGCAAATAATGCAAACACACAAACAAGTGTCGTAAATAAAGTCAGATCATTTTTTTCCCACCATACGGAGCGCCGCCTTCACGCGATCTCCCACATCCGTGATATCTCTTGGAATCTCTTTCAGTGCTTCTCGCGCTTCGGAAACAGAGTACCCCATGGTAGTAAGGGCTTCAAGCGCATCAGCGTCCACTGAAATACCCTCCTCCTCGAGAGCCGGTAACTTCATTATCTTATTCTTTAGCTCCAATATCACGCGATCAGCTGTTTTCTTTCCTACGCCAGAAACACGGGTAAGGATCGATGGATCCTCTCTTGATATCGCCATACGGATCGTCTTGGCGTCCGCGATCGATAAGATCCCTAGCGCCGCTTTGGGTCCTATACCAGAAACGGAGATCAGCATTTCAAACATATCCAAATCCGCGTTCTCCAAAAATCCATACAGCGCAAGAGTGTCTTCACGGACGTACGTATAAAGAAAAAGACGAACATCCGTCTCTCCTGCCAGCGTTCCCAAAGTATGAGAGGTGACAAACACCTTATACCCAATCCCATTATTTTCTACAATAACCGTGTTTCCTCGAAGTGATGCTATTTTTCCTGAGATAGAAGCAAACATATGGGGTTCATTAAAGCATTTAAACACCAGAGCATACTAGTATAAGCATCATACAACATGTTTAGTGTATCATTGAAATGCTCTTCTTGCCAAAATAGGAAAGGCGTGCTATAAATACCCTTATCTCAGTGCTTTTGTATTCTGGTTAAAAATATTAATTATTGCTTGTTAACTGTTATTCTATGCCCATCAAGAAATCCGCTAAAAAATACATGCGCGTCACCGACCGAAAAACAGAAAAGAACACGCGCGTAAAAGGAGTGTTCCGAAGCGCTATCAAGAAGACTCGTGAATCCATATCCAAAGGCAATTCCGAAGATGCTCAGAAGTGGCTCAAAGTCGCCATTAAAGGACTCGACAAAGCAGCCCAGAAAAAGACGATCAAGAAAAACACCGCCGCAAGAAAGAAATCAAGACTCAATGCCGCAGTAAAGAAGATCTCACAAAAATAGTCTCAAATCTCGCAACTTAAAACTTCAATTTTAAAAACCGCCGAAGGGCGGTTTTTAACTTCTCTTTTTCTATAGTCTTTGCGCTAAGATAATTCCTTCACAGACTCCACTAAGCCGGATGAGAGCATTTTTTGTATTTTCAAATGTTATTGTCCCACCCTCTACATTTTCCATTCCTCCAGCTCGTTCGCTAATATGTTCTTGAGAATGCGTTATATCCGGAGCGATCGTTAGTAAATCCTTGGCATGCCCCACTGGCCCAATAAGAAGATTATATCCATTAAGTTCTTCGTCCTCCGCTTTCACCGAGATCGCATTCTTCTCACAATACTCCTTAAAATTCGACAGTATGGTCGCCAGAGAAGCAAATGCGGACCGCCTTTTCTCTTCAAAGTTTGCCCCATCGCTTTGAGATTCAGCAATAATTAAATATTGTTGAACAGCCCCCAAAAGATCCTTCGCAATTGTCAAAACCTTCTCTTTCGGATCTACTACCTCCAATACATTACCTCCCTCCATTGTTCTATCCATAAAAAATCAATTAATAATTTATTACATATCATCTTGTCTCCATGAATACTACCACGAAAAAATTTTTCACCAAATCTTGCCCTATTACCATCTCCCACACGATCACCTGCAACTCTCATTTTTTTAACTATTTGTGTTACTCTTCCCAATACTTTAATTTTAAGGTTTTCTACTTTCCCATTCGGCTGTACTCATGCTCTGCTTGAAATAACCATTTCTTATAAACATTCTACTCAAAAATTTATAGGAGATCGATCTGTGCCATATCCATTCCAATCCATATATGTCCGTTTTAACTTGCATGGGTCTATGCAAGCGAAACACCGTTAAGAACGGAGTGCGAACTCTTCCAGGGCTAACCCTGCGTCCATTTTTCCTGTTTTCACCGCCACGTCGAGACGTCCAAGAAGTTGAAATGATTTTCGAGCGCGAACCATCCCAAAGTCACGCATACAAGCGATCGTTTTTTGAGCCACAAATGGATGGACCCTTGCTTCACGTGCTACAACCCCTGGAACGGTAATCCCTTTTTCTACACATTCCCCCACGAGAAGCATAGTACGAATTTGATACGCACACATGGTAAGGAGATAGATCGGATGCTCTCCTTTTTTTACTTGTCGCCACAGAAATTGCAAAGCATTTTTCTTATCCCCTTTAGAGATCGCCTCAAGCGCACCAAATATATCATCGTACACACTGAAGGAACAAAGAAGTTGCACATCCTGTTCGGTCACTCTTTTCGTTTTGAAGGCATGTGTGGCCAATTTCTCCAATTCGCCTTCTAGACGAAAAAGATCACTTCCGCATCCGCGCACCAGAAGATCCATTGCCTTCCTATCAAAAATGATCTCCGAGAACTGCTTCTTTATCATCTCCTGCACATACTGCGTGATCTCCCGTTCCGAAAGCGGTAAAAATTCCCTGCATTGTGCCTTTTTTTGCAACACTTTAAAGATACCTGTTCGCCTATCCGGTTTCTGGTCCTGGAAAATACATACTATCGATCCATTCTCTGCGGGGTTGTTTTTTCCTTCTAACCATCGTTTAAGTTTTTCCTTTTCATCCTCAGAGAGAGAAAAGACATTGTCCATGATCACACATCTCTTCTCAGAAAAGAGCCCTCCATCACGCACAGCTTCGGCAAACTCTTTCCAGGAGAAGATTCCTCTCTCTGATGCGTCAAACTTACGCGTATTTTGAAATCCCTCTCGCCCAAAAAATCGCTCCCGTTCAGAGAGCGATTCTTGCTGGATCCGATAAGCATCTTGTCCGGAAAGAAAAAGCAACATATTTTATCCTTCTTTAAAGGCACGTCTCCATTAAACCCCTGCTCCAGGTGTCCACTTCATACCCTGTCCGGGAGCCATCACTTCTACCCAGATCTGCCCAGGAACAAATGATATCTCCACCCCTGACTCATCAAAGAATGACAGTTTACTATCGATCTTACTCTTATCCTTCTTCCATGTTCCCTTAATTTGCTGGCCGTTCATATAGAAATATGCCTCACCGGAATCCTTCCAATCAAACCATGGATCTCCTATTTGAAGATTATTGTAACGACCCATCGTCGGCGCACCTGGAATACCGTTAATACCAGCACGTTCCCCCTCGGGAATAAGTTCCCACGGGTCTTGAACGCCATTAGCCTTATACGTCGCCTCATTGTCCAATGTGATCATTTCGGTATCCGCATACATAACCACGATGTTCTTTGGCGCTACACGTTTGTCGTTGTTCTTGTCGGTGTCCGGAACACCGTTCCATGTACGCAAATATGAGTTGGTCGCCTTATCGTAATCATAATCCACATCATTGGGATTTACATAGGCAATACGAAGATGTCCTCCCTCGGGCCGCTGATCCATAGGCGCCTCTTCCTGATGAGGATACCCAGTAAAGGCGTTTGTTGCTCTGTATCCAAGGTCCTGCTCCGCCTTCTCGATATTTGCCCTGGTGATATGCCCCGTGTCCTCCAATCGCATCTTGCCCGTCATTGGCCAACGCTCACAGTAGGAGGTGGTCAAACAGTTGATGTTGTTGATAACCTTTTGATTGAGGAGCGCCTCAGCAAAGTGCGAATATCCCCAATGCACAAACACTGCATCAAGTCCCCCAGCGATGGCGATGTAATCATGTCGCGCGCTCCGGATCGATCCGATCTCATTCGGGATCATACACTGATATACTCCCATCAATCGCGTTGTGGACGTGGTAAAGGCCAACATCTCAAACATCATATCCGCCTCGGAAAATCCCGCAGCGGGTCGAGCTGAAACATCCGCCGGCTGCATAACTGCCACTGGACGAAGATCTTTGTTCTCACACGGTAGTCCCGCAATAGGACTGATATCAGCAGGGTTAAGAGATTTCTGGCCCCCACCCATCTTCTGTTCCACCTGCTGCTTCACTTCCATAACCTTTTTGGACTGCACATCTCCACGAAAGAATAAGAGATAGCTTGCTATAGCCGCGAGAAGAATGGCTACTCCCGCAATGATCGCCTTTTGTTTATTTTCCATAAAAAATTTTGCAAATTAAGTTTTCTCATTATACCGTAGAAAAAAAATACTGACAAACCCCCTTACAGGAAGTACTGAATGATATGTGCACAAGCGAACCATAGGCCTTAGAGATCCCCCCAGCTATCGCCAACTGCCACATCTGCCGCTAATGGCACGCGAAGTACGCACACTTTTTCCATAACGTCCTTTACCCTTTCCCCAAACTCCTTTTCGATCACTTCTTCTACCTCAAAGATAAGTTCATCATGGACCTGTAGTATCATTCGCACTTGACCATCATACTTTTCGACCAATTTTTCTGCTTCGATCATGGCCAATTTCATAATGTCCGCTGTCAGTCCTTGTATAGGAAGATTTATCGCAATACGCTCGCCAGCCGCAACCACTTGAAAATTAGCTGAGTTGATCTCTGGAACATATCGCCTACGTCCAAATTCCGTTTCGACATACCCTTTCTCTTTTGCGCTTTCCTTTATTTCTTTAAGATATCGCGCGAGACCTGAAAATTTCTCCATATAGGCAGAAATGAATGCCTGCGCTTCCTTGCGATCCACGCCTGCGGCATTCGCAAACCCAAATGTGCCCATCCCATACAAAACCCCGAAGTTCAATACCTTTGCTTGTCGTCGCTGCGCTTTTGTTACTTGCGAAGGACTCACCCCAAACACCTCACTGGCCGTTGTCGTATGAATATCCTCTCCGCGATAGAATGCTTCGATCATTTTTTTATCCTTGCTTAAATGCGCCGCACACCGAAGATCGATCTGGGAATAATCAGCACTCAGGAGCCGATATCCCTTTGCAGCTACAAATGCGTTTCGTAGCAATCGCCCCAATTCGGTACGAGTGGGGATATTCTGAAGATTTGGATCACTAGAAGAAAGTCGCCCCGTTGCGGCAACCGCTTGATTGAATGTTGTGTGGAGTCGCCCATCCTCATCCACGAGTTTTGGCAGTACATCCACATAGGTCGTTTTCAGTTTAAAAAGCTCGCGGTACTCCTCTATGCGCGCTGCGATCTCATACTCTTCTTTGATCTTTTGTAACTCACTTGAAGCAGTGGAGAATCCCGTTTTGGTCTTCTTGATCGCCTCCGTAGAGATCTGTAATTTTTCAAAAAGTATCTCTCGCAGCTGTTTGGTAGAGTTGATATTGAACCGCATCCCCGCAAGTTCATAAATTTTGTTTTCCAACTGACCGATCTTTCCATCGATCGTTTCAGCAATCCCTTCAAATACCACACCATCAAACTGCACACCACACTCCTCCATCTTTGCCAATATCGGAACTAATGGCATTTCGATACTTTCAAACACGGTCCTAACAGTTTTACCATTTTCTTGGGTCGCACTCACCTGTTGCATCTTTTCTTCAAAAATTTCATACAGTTTCCAAATAACACTTGCTTTTTCACATATCATCTCTTCTCTCGGTGTAAGCGTGCTTTCGTCCCCCAAAGCAAATAATGTTTCTTGCGCGCCGGAAAATGACACTTCTTCCGCAAGTCCCACCAATACTAACCGTTCCAAAGAAAGATCTGCACTCTCTTGCAAAAGATAGGCCAGCAATAAAATATCGACCATGCTCTTTGTATCGGGGATGATGCCCCTAGTGCCCAAAATTTGAAAGGCTTCCTTTATATTATAGCCGATCTTTTTTACTCCAGATAAGGATAAAAGCACCTGAATTTCCCTGCTTACGTCTTCACTCCATAACACATATCGTGCATGTCCCGCTTTTGTGCTGACCGCAATACCCTTGAGCACACCTCGATACGGAACACTTCCCTCCCAATCCAAAACAAAAGAGATCTTTTGTGCCCCATCAAGCTCCTTAAAAAAGTTGGCGATCTCTCCCCTCGAAACCTTCTCATATTTTTTATCTCGCACTTTTTTCTCCCGTTTTTCGTTCTTTTTCTGTGATCCTCCCCTTTCCTCTCCAGGCAATCTCTTAAGAAGGGAAAAAAATTCAAATCGAGATAACGCCGCACGCATATCCTCTCGCCGTGTCTCAGCATCGAATACACACATTGAAAGGTCAATACTCACTGGAACATCTATGCGGATCGTTCCTAGCATCTTTGATTGTATTGCCATCATTTTATCCTGTTCAAGTTTTTCCCGTATAGCCCCCTTTATGTCCCCCAAATGTTCATACACACCTTCGAGCGTTGTAAACTGCTTCAAAAGCTCTGTAGCTGTCTTTTCTCCAATTCCCTTTACGCCTGGAATATTATCCGAGGCATCCCCACGAAGCCCCTTGTAGTCAGGAAGTTGCTCAGGTGTGAATCCGTACTTCTCGGTCACACCCGCTACATCATATACTACCGTGTCGTTTATGCCTTTACGCATCGTAAACACCGAGATATGATCCGTCACCAACTGCAACGTGTCCATATCTCCCGTCACAATGATAACGTTAAGACCCTCCTTTTCAGCAGCCTTCGCCACCGTCCCCACGACATCATCCGCCTCAAATCCCTCCATTTCGTAAATGGGAATACCAAAAGCCTGAACCACGCCCTTTACCATGGGAATTTGCGCATAAAGCTCATCCGGCGCCTTGACCCGATTCGCCTTATATTCCTTATATGCCTTGTGGCGAAATGTTGGTACTGCCAGATCGAACGATGCCGCAACATATTCCGGTTTGAATTTTTCAAGCACCGAGAGCAGCGTCGCCGTAAACCCGTACACGGCGTTGACCACCTCTCCACTCTTTGTGGTCAGTGGGGGCAGTGCGTGGTACGCTCGATGCACTATGGCATTCCCGTCGAGAAGCAATAGAGTTTTCCCCATAAAGTTTTTTTCCATACCCCCAGCATACAATCCCAACCCAAGAAATGCAAAAGATGGTATAATGAAAAATATTATTTCCTTATTTATTCATGTCTATGCCACAAACAAATACTCTTCCCACAATACCCAGACGAAACCGCACCTTTGGACAAAAAGCGGCCGATCTGCTTACAAAATGGGCAGGAAGCTGGACCTTTATTATTATCCTAACCTTTCTCCTCCTCTGTTGGATCACCGCTAACGTTCTTTTGCTCATCTACCGCTGGGATCCCTATCCTTTTATTCTTCTCAACCTTTTCTTATCATTTATGGCGGCATACCAAGCACCGATCATCCTTATGAGCCAAAACCGTGCCGCCGACTGGGACCGAAAAAAATCGGCTCAGGATCTGGCCCTCGACAAAAAAACGGAGGCAGGCATTCGCGTTATACAGGATGAGCTCACAGAGATCAAAAAAATGCTTCGAAAAATACAAAAAGAACAGTAAACCCTTCTCCCTTTCCCCTCACTTGATAAAACTCTTTTCTTTTGGTAGGCTTTTTATACTTCTTGGCGGACCTCCCTCAACGATTTTTTGCAAGAGAGCATGCGCCAGAAAACATTTCCCGAAAGATCGCCTACGGCTTTATTCTTCTAATTCGTACAATTTTCTCTGCAGATCGTGCGGGATACTCTTGTGTGTACCCACTCGCACGACTCGCGGACAATCAAGATATGTCCGGACACTCTCATTGGGCAGGTATAAAACATAAAAAGGCTATAACGGACGCAAAACGAGCGTCAGTCTTTACTAAATTCGGGAAACTTATAACTGTAGCCGCGCGCGAAGGTGGAGGTGATCCTGTGATGAATGTTCGCTTGCGCCTGGCCATTGATCGAGCGCGATCCGCCAACATGCCCAAAGACGGCATTGACCGAGCCGTCAAGCGCGGAACAGGAGAACTTAAAGAAGGCGTTGAGATCCAAGAAATCGTCTATGAAGGATACGGTCCTGGCCAAGTAGCAATGATGATCGCTACGGCCACCGACAACAAAAATCGAACCCTCTCCGAGGTAAAGACTCTCCTTAAAAAATCAGGTGGGCAACTCGTTGCCAGCGGATCTGTGGGATATCTTTTTCAGAATATTGGCATTATTGAACTCTCCCAAGAACAAACTCTTTCTTCAGACGAGATCGAACTTTCCGCTATTGACGCCGGTGCGCAAGACATTGAGTCGACCGAGAACGGTTTTGTTATTTACACCGACCCCAAAGATCTCAAAGTGGTAGAGTCGGCCCTTGAAAAGGCGGGTCTTGCCATCGAAAATTCCTCACTCGGCTATCGCCCACATCAAAAGTTTACACTTCCAGAGTCTTCCCGCATGGCCTACGAAAATCTTCTCGAACAGCTCGATGAACAGGAAGATGTGCAGAATGTGTACGATAATCTTTAAAACATAAATGAGAATAGCAACGACTTATCGTTACTATTCTTTAACAGTCTCATGACACTGCGTATTCTCGGCATTGATCCCGGAACAGCCACCGTCGGTTGGGGGGTGGTGGAACAGAGCAACGGGGAACTCAGATCCATAGCCTACGGACATATTGCCACGTCTCCCAAGGACGCTCCGGCGATACGACTTAAAGAGATAGCCAGCGACTTGAAAAAAATCATACAGACTTATTCCCCCGATGAAGCAGCGGTAGAAAAACTCTTCTTTTTTAAAAATCAAAAAACGATCATTGATGTAGCCCAGGCCAGGGGAGCTATCCTCTTGACACTTACCAAAGAAATCCCTACTATCGCCGAGTACACTCCGCTTCAGATAAAACAGGCTTTGACCGGCTACGGACGCGCCGAGAAGAACCAAGTACAACAAATGGTCAAGTCGGTTCTCCATCTTTCGCAAATCCCGAAACCAGACGATGTGGCAGACGCGCTTGCTATAGCAATATGTCATCTACATTCAAGAAAAGTTTCACAAATGGGTGTATAATAAAAATGAGACGTTTTAGGTAAAAATTTAAATTTTCTTATTTTTGTTCTTTTCGGTTTATATTCTTAAAAAACCCATTTTTATGTTTTCCTTTCTTCATCCTCTCGTGCAGTTCTCTCTCGATCAAGGTATCCCACTTGAAACACTACGCTTTCTTTTATTACTCCCTTTTGTTGTTACTCTCATTGCCTTTTTTCGGCAAATTGTGGGCATCAAGGCCTTCGGCATCTATACACCAACACTTATCGTCTTTTCTTTTCTTGAGATCGGACTTAAATACGGTATTGCTATCTACGTGAGTGTTATTCTTATCAGCACACTTGTTCGATTCGTTCTCAAACGCTTTCGCCTCCTTTCACTTTCTCGCATTGCTATTACGCTTACTATTGTTTCATTTGCCCTCTTTTTTCTCCTTCTTTTTGGAGCATCCATACAACGAACAGGGTTTGCCACTGTCTCGATCGTGCCCCTTATCATCATGATCGTACTCTCAGAAAAGTTCATATCCACACAGATGGAAAAGAACACAAAGATCGCGATACTCATATCCATTCAAACACTTATCATCTCTATATTGACACTTTATATCGTTCAGGCTCCCACGCTTACCAAGATCCTTTTTGCCTATCCCTGGGTGATCCTTATCACAATCCCCCTCAACTTCTTCTTCGGAAGATGGACGGGACTGCGCCTCAATGAATACTTTCGATTTCGATCTCTGCTCAAAAATTCATAAAGATTTCGTATGTTCCAACCTTTTAGGGCCAGTTCTGCCATTCTGGGAATGAATGCAAGAAATTTAGACTTCATCCGCCCATACAATCCGCACAGCGTCAAAGACATTGCGGATGACAAACTTCTCAGCAAAAAGATCTTACAAAAAGGTGGGGTTCCCGTTCCTGCTCTTTTGGGAAAGATCCGCTCCATACAAGAAGTTGACACTTTTCCTTGGGAAACACTTCCGGGAAGTTTTGTCTTAAAACCTAATAGAGGCTTTGGCGGCTCGGGCATCATCGTAGTCTACGGACGAAAAAAGAACCAACCCGACGCTTGGGTCCGAGCGAATGGGTCGATCGTCACTATCAATGACCTCAAAGAACACGTCCGGAACATCCTGGAAGGCTCTTACTCCCTTTCAAATAACCCCGATACGGCCTTCTTTGAAGAGCGCCTGAAACTCCATAAGATATTCAAACCCTACGCCTACAAGGGCATCCCCGATATTCGAGTGATCGTTTTTAACAAGGTCCCTGTTATGGCCATGCTCCGCCTTCCCACCAGAGAATCGGATGGGAAAGCCAATCTTCAGCTTGGGGGCATTGGGGTGGGTATTGACCTTGCCTCCGGCATTACCAAAACAGCTGTTCTTGGCAAGAGATCAAAGCTCATCGACTACATTCCAAGGTCTCGCCTTCTTCTTTCTGGGATCCGTATTCCCTATTGGAACGATATTTTAGATCTTGCTGTACAATCTCAGATCGTTTCGGGGTTGGGTTTTCTTGGAGCCGATGTAGCGATTGACCGCGATCGGGGTCCGGTATTCCTAGAGATCAACGCTCGGCCAGGACTTTCTATTCAGGTAGCTAATCAATCAGGCCTAAAAGAACGACTTGGTCGAGTCCTCGGACTCAAAATAAAAACCAAAGAGCGCGGTGTGCGTGTAGGCATGAACCTCTTTGGGGGAGAAATAGAAGAAGAACTCGAAGATATTTCTGGAAAAAAGATCATTGGCACCGTCGAAAAAGTCAAGTTTATTGGTATCAATGGCAAAGAAATTGAAGTTGAGGCAAAAATCGATACTGGGGCCTACTCCACATCAATTGACACCTCTCTCGCTGAAAAACTTGGCTACAAAGACGTCGTTGACCAGTTCAAAAACATTGATTATTCGAGATTTTCCACAGCTCGAGGAGATGGTCCAAAAAGCGAAAAGGCCATTATGGCCGAATACGGCAAACACCTTCCCTACTTAGCAGATGCCGCTCTCATACATAGCGCAAGCGGATCCTCCATTCGCCCAATAGTGAGATCTTCTTTTGTTATAGACAATGAGCAAGTTACTTGTCGCGTGAATATCGTGGATCGCTCTGACCTACGCTACCCTGTTCTCATTGGAAGAAAAGATCTAAAGAAGTTTTTAATTCGAGTAGTCCCCTCCTAAAAAACAAGCAGTCCGTTGCCAGCACAAAAAACCGCTTAACAAAACTTATTTCTAGATAGGGTTTTTATCTAAAAATCTTCACAACTCCTTAAGATCTGTTTGCGTGATCCAGCTCTCTCCTGCATGATAAGGAGTTGTCGACATGATATATAGAACGTTCCTATGCTCCGACCCAGACAGATCGTTCCTAGCATCCAGAGAAGCCTTTTTATTACACCTATCAATAATAAAATTTCCATCCGGAGAAAGTGATGCTGTTGCCTCTTTTAAGATATCATCCTCAATATTCGTTTGAAAGCCACACATCCTAGCGCAAACAAGAAACTCAAACTTATTATCAAGAGAGATCTCTAAAAAGTTTTTATGAATAATGTCTTGAAGAACAAGCAGCATCTCTGTATACACTCTTTTGTCTGGCTCTTCTATCTGCTTACTATAAAACCTCGAAGCCCCTATTATACAATGTGTAAAGAAATAGATCTGCAAATCTAAATCATTCTCTTTTCTATAGGACAACCCTATTTGAAAATATTTTTTTAAATCTACAGAACAAGCCTTCTCTCCAATATACTCCCCAACAAGATAAGCGTAGTTTACAGCGTGTGTTGAAAGAACCCTCATCGCATTCTCATCTCCTTCTATATTATCCTTCAAGGAAATCAGCTCACCATCCTGAACGATGTCCTTAACATAGGACCTAAGATCTATCCCGTAGAGAGTTTTAGAAAATAAATACTTAAACAAAATGGCCCGATACGTATCGAGGAATGGATACTTTTTAAGAATTTTTTCTCGCGCTTCTTTAGCGATCATTTTCTCTCCATGGACTGGTTTTTGTAAGAATAGCTGGCTCAAAATAATTTGATGCTCCTTCTGAGATTCCCCAATGTATCCCTTTTTCAGACCTTCCAACTTGGTTCTGTAAAAATCATTTTTCGTCCAAAGATATAAACGTGAGAAAAAATGAAACTGTTTATCCCCAAGAAACCTTTCTTGCGAGAGATACTCATTGTAAACGATTTGTTCTAAAGGCTGATCCCTCCTTTGTATCTGTCGCTTACAAAAAGACAGGATCTGATCTGCTACATTTATTCCTGTGGCCATTTGAAACCCCCTCCACTGAGGAGCTGTATTAACCTCAAGAAAAAGGAATTCCTTCTGCTCCTCATCATAGATAACATCTACTCCACACAGCGTAAGTTCAAATATTGAAGCAATTGTGGTACTTATATGTCGTATCTTTTCTATAATTTTTTCATCGATAACCACTTCGGCACTGCCTCCCTTGGAAATATTGTTTAAAAAATGCCCTTTTTTAGCAGTTCTTTTTACAACCCCCAAAAGCCTTCCACCAAGAATAAGTGCTCGATAATCACCAGAATTTTTTATAAAATTTTGAAAAACCAACCCTCCTACCGGCACAGCAATACGATCGACATCCTCATCATTATTGATCTTAAAAACCCCCTCACCCTTTGATCCACAATTTGGCTTCACAATAAATGGATAGTGAAGTATCTTTTCGTTAATAGCTTTAAATATTTCTTGCTTTGATACAAATTGAAATGTAGGTATACCCCTAACTGTTGTTGCGTTTTCCTTAGTATGCTCTTGTTGAAAATACTTTTCTGCTGCTTTTGGAAGATTGGCTAATGTCCTATTAATAACGATACGATCTTTTAAAATCGCTCTCATGGTGTTGAGTCGCGCTTCCCCTTTTCCAAGGGAAGAGGATCGCCACAGAACGATCTCGCCAAGATCTTCTGGAATAGGCTCAGCTTGCAAAAGGTCACGAACCTCAACATCTATCCCATTTCTTAAAGAGGCTTTTTTTAATTGATCAATTTGCCAGTCGGTTCCTCTACAGATAACTGTGAGTTTCATATTTTTTGGATTTTTACCTGTTTTATACCCTTTTTATATCAAAACTATATCACCCTCAACATACATTACGCAAATAGAACACTTATTTATTCTCACTCATTACACTTCTCCCGTCTTTCCTTTTTCCTTCTATATGGTACAGTAAAAGGTATATTAACATACCCCTTATGTCCTATATTTTTACACGAAAATTTTCTTTTCCTAAAAAGGAAAACAAGGGTTTTCCTAAAAAACCAGATCAAAAGATTTGGAAAATAGCCTTACTTGTTTTTGGTGCTCTTTTTGTTCTCGGAATTCTTTCTACTGTGGGAGTTTTTATTTACTATTCAAAAGATCTACCCGAACCAGGAAAAGTAACTACTAGAAACATCCCCGAATCTACCAAAATATACGACCGGACCGGAGACCATCTTCTTTATGAAATTCACGGTGAAGAGAAACGCACCCTCATCTCTTTCGATGACATGCCGGCAAATATTAAATACGCTACCATTGCACTGGAAGACCGTGATTTCTACTCACATGGTGGCATTCAGCTTTCTGCGATCCTTCGAGCCATTTTTAAGGATGTTCTCACCGGATCCCATGCACAAGGTGGGTCCACTATCACACAACAATTTGTCAAAAATTCTCTTCTTACAAGGGAAAAGACCTATACACGAAAAATAAAAGAAGTTATCCTCTCTATAGAAATGGAGCATGCCTTCACTAAAAACCAGATCCTAGAAATGTATCTCAATGAGATCCCTTACGGATCCAATGCTTATGGCATCGAAGCGGCTGCACAGACCTTCTTCAATAAGAGCGCTAAAGACCTCACTTTGGATGAATCAGCACTTCTAGCTTCTTTACCAAATGCCCCTTCTTACTATTCACCTTTTGGCTCCCACTTGACCGAACTAAAAAATCGACAAGAAATAGCCTTACAAGAAATGGCGGACATTGGCTACATCTCACAAGAAGAAGCTGTTCAAGCAAAACAAGTTGATGTCCTTACAAAGATCGATCCACATATAGACAACATCAGCGCCCCCCACTTCGTCATGTATGTCCGGCAATATCTAGAAGATAAATATGGTCAAGATATCGCTGAAACGGGTGGTCTTAGAGTGTACACCACGCTTGACTGGGACAAACAGCAAGCAGCTGAGCAACTCATCCGTGATGGTGCTGAAAAAAATAAGAAGTATGGCGCTGAAAACGCCGCTCTTGTGGCCATAGATCCAAAAACTGGAGAGATCCTTTCTATGGTAGGCTCAAGAAACTTTTTTGACAAAGAAATTGACGGGCAGGTAAACGTAGCCCTCAGTGATCGACAACCTGGATCCTCTATAAAACCCTTTGTATACCTCACCGCACTTACCAGAGGATACACTCCTGATACCATTCTTTTCGATGTGGAAACAAACTTCAGCTCTCTAGACGGCACTGATCAAACCTATGTTCCACAAAATTATGATGGAAAATTTCGTGGACCCGTCAAACTTAAAGAAGCTCTACCCATGTCTCTTAATATTCCAGCAGTAAAAACCCTTTACTTAGCTGGAATAAAAAATTCCATCGCCATGGCGAAGAGCTTGGGAATAACAACCCTAAACCAGCCCGATCGCTATGGGCTCTCTTTGGTACTTGGTGGTGGGGAAGTTAAACTACTTGACCACGTTTCTGCCTATGCAACCGTAGCCAATAAAGGTGTTCGTCAAGAAAAAACCAGCATTCTTCGCATAGAAGACTCTAAGGGAACTATCTTGGAGCGCTTTGAAGGATCTCAAGGCACACGTGTCGTTGAAGAGAAATATATTGCCGCACTCGACAACATTCTTTCCACAAACGCCTATAGAGCCCCTGTTTTTGGTGAAAATAACTTTCTCTCCTTTAAAGACCGTCCCGTTGCAGCTAAAACAGGAACTACCAACGAATTTCGTGATGGTTGGACCATGGGATACACCCCATCGATCGCTGTGGGTGTTTGGGTCGGAAACAATGACAATCACCCCATGAAACCAGGTGCAGATGGATCCATTGTTGCCGCCCCGATCTGGCGCTCTTTCATGGATGGGGCTTTAAAGGACACTCCCATAGAAGATTTCCCAAAATTCAACGAGGACGACTTTAAAACCGAGAAGGACGTCTTAAACGGAGAACTTCACATAGAGGATAACCTAAAAGTGTGTGAGATTCCTGGAAAAAAAGATGCTTATTGTAAAGCAAATAAATATTGCCCCGATAGTAAGGTAAAAAAGAAAGATTTCGCCGATGTACACACTATTCTTTACTACGTAAACAAAGATGACCCACAAGGTGACCCCCCACAAGACCCGAAAAGCGACCCGCAATTCAAAGAATGGGAAAAAGGCGTTGAAAACTACTACAAAAAAGAGAAAGACTACCTTTTTGGTTCATATCCCGAGGATGACTGCAAAGAAAGTGACTTTTCTCAGTATAAACCCTCGATCTCTCTTTCCGTTCCAAGTTCTGTCCAGGGATCATCTTTTACCATCTCCGCTTCCGTAGACGCTCCTTATGGGGTTGATTCCGTTAAATTCTTTGTGGATGATACAGAAGTGTTTTCTCAAAATGGTGGGTCCTTTCGAACCACTTATACAACAAACGAAAATGGAACGCTCCGCGTACGCGCAGAAGTTCGTGATAAAAATGGAAATACTTCAAGTCAAGAAAGTAGTGTAGATGTTCACATCCCCTCAATTCCTTAAAAATAAAAACGGCCCATCTGGGCCGTTTTTATTTTTTTACAAAAATCTCCTGGATCACCTTTTTTCCACACTCCTCATTGATCACCTTCTTCAAATAAACCCTTTGGAGAAGTACTTCACTTTCCCAAATCGAACCACCCACCCAAAAATTCAATCGTCCCTCGCGAAAAGCAGTTGCTTGAATATTTTCTAAGCCTTTATTACCATATTCACGGAGAATAACATTTCTCGTTATATACAGAATGGTTTTTTCATCAATCACCTTTTTTTGTTTCTCCTTCCTTTGAAATAGTTGCGCCAAAGATCGCATACATCACTTCTTTATAGGCATTAGTATATATCGATAAGAAACATTTTCCTCCTGTTTATTTTTTGGAACAAACATTGTAGGCGAAGACTCTGAGTTTAAAGAAAGAACTATTTCATCTCCATCCACAACTTGGATAGCATCTAAAACATATTTTGGATTGAACACTACTGACATACTCTCTCCAGAAATCTTCACTGGTATAAGAGAGGTGTTTTTTCCTGTTTTTTCACTTTCCGTATGAAGAATAAGTTGTTCCTTTCCTCCATCAACAGAAAAAACCACCTCCCCAACAGTGCCACCTAAAAATGCCAAAGCAAGTCGAATTGATTGTAAAAGTTGTTCTTTTACAATATCAATATTAGTAGAGAAGGATTGTGGAATAATTTGTTTATAATCAGGAAAACTACCCTGGATCAACCTTGAAACAAGAGCTATATCCTCTCCTATCTGAAAGAATATCTGTCCATCTTGAACCACTATCCCCACTTTCTCAACATCTTCAGACACAAGTCGGATCACTTCAGAAACCGTCTGATATGGAAGAATAACACCTTGTCCCACACCCTCAGGAGCGTCTCCCTGAAAAGAAAGCTTTGTTTCAATAAGACGAAAACTATCCGTCGATACCATATATATCGCTCCTTCATCAAAATAAAGAAATATTCCTGAAAATTCAACACGAATATTGGAGGGACTTACCGCAAACATATTCTTATGTAACGCATTTCGAAAAAGCTGTGCATTTAAATATGTATTATAGAGACTATCATCCACTCGTGGTATAAGCGGAAAATCCTCAGAATCAAACCCTTGTATAACAGCGCTATGATTACCACTCACTAAAAACATCTCTAGATTATGTATGGATATATCAATAACAGCATCAGATGGAAGATTCCCTACAAATAAACTTAATATCTTTACAGGAACCGTAATCCTTCCTTCTCGCTCGATCTTTGCTGAAAGATGTATCACCACACCTAATTCCAAGTTTGTTGCTGAGAGTGTAACTTTTCCACCTTTCGCTTCAATGAGAATATTCTCCAATATAGGAAGTGTACTTTTTTTACCAACAACACGTTCAACTGCAAAGATGGATTTTTTGAGATTTTCCTGAGTGCAAGTGATCTTCATAGAATGATATAAAAAATTTAAAAAGGTATATTATTAGGGGTGTGAATAGGTGGATTACTGGGGTAAATGCTTTTTATAAAGGGTTAATAATGAATTTACGAGGGGATAATTAGTAGACTTATCTGCTTTAGAGGGGTGGAGGTGTTGAGATGCTTTTTTGTAAACAAGTTATCTACCAGGAAAATCACGAATTATACACAATTTTTCCACAAAATTATTGAAAAAACTACTCAAAAAGATAGATCTTTTCACGAACTGCGTTCACCTCTTCTTTAAGGGTGAGGTTTTTTTCAAGTTCTGAGGATATCTTTTCAAAGGCGTGAATAGCTGTTGTGTGATCCCTTCCACCAAAGCAACGTCCAATTCCTTTGTAGGAAAGTTTTAATTCTGACCTAAGTAGGAACATGGCAATATGTCGTGAGTGGGTTATTTCTTTTTTTCGACCCTTCCGTGCAAGTTCTTCGGGTGTGAGATCGTAATGAGAACAAACAGCTTGAATAACATCTTTTTGTGTGATGGTTTTCTTTTTTCCACTCCCAATGATATCAGCCAGGGCCTTTTTTGCTAACTCTGGTGATGGTGGGATATTTTGGAGTTGACTAAAAGCAAGAACTCTATTTAATGCTCCTTCTAGCTCCCGTATGTTGTGAGTGATGTTTTCCGCTATGTAGCGAAGTGTTTCTTCTGGGAAGGAAAGTTTCTTTTCAATTGCTTTTGATTCTAGTATGGCAAAGCGGATCTCAAAGTTTGGTTTATTGATATCGGCGATCATTCCTCCCTCAAACCGAGACCGGAGACGATCCTCAAGGGTGGAAATTGATTTGGGGGGGCGGTCACTGCTTATAACGATCTGTTTATCCCTTTGATAAAGCGTGTTGAATATATTAAAAAACTCATGTTGTGTTTTTTCTCTTCCTGAAAGGAATTGAACATCGTCTATGATCAAAAGGTCGATCTTTTGATAATTTGCCTTGAAGGTGTTTATGGTGTTGTTTTTTATGGAGGTTATGAGTTTGTGAGTGAATTTCTCAGTCGTGGTATATAAAACCTCTTTAGAGGGGTCTTTTTCTAATACGGAGTTTCCTATGGATTGAAGAAGGTGTGTTTTTCCGAGGCCAACGCCACCGTAAATAAAAAGAGGGTTATAAAGCGTTCCAAGTTGTTCACTTACAGCTTTACATGCGGCGAAGGCCAGGTTATTGTTTTCTCCGACGATAAAACTGGAAAAGGTGTATCGAGGATTAAGATTTGAGGAGTGGAAAGAGTGTGTATAAGGCGTGGATAACTGGGTATTTTGCTTTATTTTAAGAGTGGAAAAGGTGGAGGGATCAGTGGATTGTGATCGAGCTGAAACGGCATCTATGTTTTGATTTTGTTTTTGAGGGAGGGGAGTTTCTTGAACTACCTGACAGGCGATCTCTCTTATTTCCCTATTATTTTTGTTTAGGGCGTGGAGAATGATAATATTGTACTTGTTTTCTAGCCACTCCTTAGCAAATCCATTAGGAACAGCTATGATCACCTTTCCGTTTTCGAAAGAAAGTATGGATGTGCCACGAAACCATGTGTTGAACTGAGCTTTTGAGACCGAGACCTCTATTTCTCCTAACGTTGCCCTCCAGAGTTCCTCTAATGTCATACGTTTTCTATAATGATGTAAAAGCAGTATATCACAGAAAAAGGGAAAGTGTTAACAATAAATTTGACGTGTGAATAAAATGGGGAAAACCTAAAAAAACCCTTATTTTAAAAGAATAGGTGGGTGAGTTTCTTTAGGAGTGAAAAAAACAAGAATAATGTTCTTTCATAAAATTCGGTTTCATTGACTTTTTTGTCTTTTTCAATATAATGAAGGAACATTTTAATCGTTAAGGTTTTCTATGAAAAGAACATTCCAGCCAAAAAAAGGCAAGAGAAAGAGTGAACATGGTTTTCGTGCTCGAACAGCAACTAAAACAGGAAGGGCGGTCATTGCACGAAGGCGAGCGCAGGGAAGGAAGAAATTGTCGGCATAAATCTTCTCAAATGTCTAGGAAAAGCGAGAAAGTTGATGTAAAACAAGTTTTTTTAAGAGGAAAAAATGTTTGTTTTGGAGATGTTTGTGTTCGTTTTTTGCAGAATAACCTTCTAAAAAAGAGAATATCTTTTGTTTGTGGGAAAAAGAACACATCCCTAGCGTCAAAGAGAAATCTCATTAAAAGATATTTGCGGGAAGGGATTGTGCAAATTCAGGCAAGAATAATCTCTAATGTGGATATCGTGCTCATTTTTAGAGGAAGGGGGGATGTTTCTTTTGAAAATATAGTTGCAGATACCAAAAGTGTCTTAGAGAGAGCTAATTTATTGAAAAAAACCAATGGTTGAACTTTTCCAGACACTTGTGCACGATCCTCTTTATAATGTTCTGATCTTTCTTTATAATACGGTGGCGTTTGAGGATTTTGGGTTGGCGATCATTGTGATCACAGTGATTTTGAAGTTTATTTTGTTCCCTCTTTCACAAAAACAGATAGAGTCTCAAAGACAGCTACAGGCATTGCAACCAAAAATAAAAGCCATTCAGGAGAAATACAAGGAAGACAAGGAGAAACAGGCAAAGGTATTAATGGAGTTTTACAAAGAGAACAAAGTAAACCCCTTTGGCGGATGTCTTCCTCTTGTGGTTCAGTTGGTATTCCTTATTGCAATATATCGGATATTTCTTACGATATCTGAAGAAGGATTTGTTGTTGATGCTGGGGCGCTGTACCCTTTTGTTTCAAATCCGGGGCAAATTCACACTTTCTTTCTTTCGTTTCTTGACCTGAGCAAGTCAAATATCTGGCTTGCTGCGGTGACAGCCGCTTTTCAGTATTGGCAGACCAAAATGTTAATGCAAACAAAGGCGGATGAGCAGAAGAAGCAGCCCAAGGAGAAACAAGAGGGAGAACCCGACTTTTCTCAAATGATGATGAAACAAATGCTTTTTTTGGGTCCGGCACTGACCTTCTTTATTGGAATGCAGTTTCCTTCAGGTCTTATGCTCTATTGGCTTACGTCCACGATCTTTATGATTGTTCAACAAAAGTACCTTCTCATTAAAGAGGGTTTTACCAGTAAATAGTTATTGTATGGCACAAGAAAAGAGTATTTTGGCTATTTTGGAGGAATTGCTTGAAAAGTATGGGTTTTCTGATGTTCGGATAGAGGAGACGATCTCTTCAGGGAGTAATTCTTCATCTCGAACATTCATACTGCATGTTTCCGAAGATGACTCCCGTTTTCTTATTGGGCAGTATGGAAACAACTTACAGGCATTACAGCATATTGCGAGGATGATGGTGGGAAAAAGTTTCCCTGATGATTCTTGGGCAACATTTTTTCTTGATGTGAACGATTATAGAAGAAAAAAGGATCAGTCAGTCATTGACCTTGCAAAAACAGCTTCTCGGGAGGCGGAGAAAGAAGGAAAGGTTGTGGTCCTTCGTCCTATGTCGGCATATGAGAGGCGTTTGGTTCATTTGGAGCTTTCTAAGGAAAAGAACGTTACTACGGAATCGGTTGGAGAGGGAGATGACCGAAGAATTGTCGTACGTCCATTGAATATAACGGAAACCAAGGCGGAGTGAGATATTAAAATAAGCGGCAAAATTCATGTCTGTCGCAAGAAAAATAGCGTATAACGCTGTGATCAATGTCGTGGCCAAGGTTACCTCAACGGTGCTTGCCCTTGTTGCTATTGGCTTTATTACACGATATCTTGGTACGGAAGGCTTTGGTAAGTATTCGATCGCACTTGCCTTTTTTTCTTTTTTCGGGGCTATCGCAGATCTCGGGCTTTACTCTGTGGCGACTCGAGAGATATCCAGAAGAGGGGCTCGGGCAGCGTATATAATGGGAAATGTTTTTTCTTTGCGATTGCTCATATCTTCCAGTGTTTTTCTGCTTGCTTTTTTGGTGGTTCTTTTTCTGCCGTATGAGCAGGAGGTAAAAATGGCTATATTACTTTCTTCTTTAGGTTTTCTTTTTTCTTCCTCATACTCTGTGCTTAATGGGATCTTTCAAAAGGATCTTGCCATGGATCGGGTGGCCATGGTCGAATTGGGGGGAAAAGTGCTTCAAGTGGCTTGTGTTGTAGGGGTTGTCTCTTTTAACCTCGGTTTTCTTGCTTTGATGTGGGCTTTTGTGCTGAATATGGTCTTTAACTTTGTGGGGGTTTACTGGGCAAGTAGAAAATATCTTCCATTTGCCCTTGGAAAAGATATTGTCTTTTGGAAGAAATTTCTCAAAGAAGCGCTTCCGATGGGAATATCAGCTATTGTGACTTTTGTTTATTTTAAGTTTGACACCATCCTCCTTTCTTTTTTTCAAAGTCCGGATGATGTGGGGATCTACAGTGGGGCATACAAGATCATTGAAAATATTGTTTTTTTTCCGGCCATGTTGATCGGTCTGGTTCTTCCCCTACTCTCAAAGTATATTTTTGAGGATAGAAAGAAATTTGAATTTTTGACAAACAAGCTTTTCAAAGTTTTTGCTTTACTGGTTCTTCCCTTGGTGGTTGGTGTGTGGTTTACCGCTCAGAAAGTGATGCTTTTAGTTGGAGGGGAAGCCTTTTTGCCTTCGGGGGCGGTTTTAAAAATACTTATTTTTTCCCTTGGATGTATCTTTTTTGCTCAGATATTTAATGCTGTTCTTCTTGTGGGAAATGAACAAAAGAAGCTTATGTATGTATTGGGGTTGTGCGCAATCCTCAACATTTCTTTGAACTTCTTTGTGATTCCGCGATACTCTTACACTGGAGCAGCAATAACGTCGGTGATCACTGAATTTTGTGTGGTGCTTCTCAGTGGGTGGCTGTGCTATAAATACATTCAGTACACCCCTTACATAAGGGAGATGAAGAAGATCTTGCTTTCCGTTGCTATCATGGGTGTTTTTTTGTATCTTTTCTCTGATACAATGTCCTTTTTTATGGTCGTTCCTCTTGCTGTTGCGATCTATATGGTGAGTATTTTGTTTACAAAAGCACTTCAACAAAAAGAAATAATGAGTATTTTTTTTGGGGCGGCTAAATAAAAGAATGTTATGGAAAAGAAGGTCTTTTTTGTCATTGTTAACTATAATGGAAACGGGGTGATAGAGACGTGTTTACGTTCTGTTTTTGCTTCAGAATATACGTCTTTTGAGATTGTGGTGGTAGACAACGCTTCTCATGATGGATCAATGACGGTCGTCAAACAGTTATTTCCAAAAGTGCATTGTTTGTTTCATGCTGAAAATAAAGGTTTTTCAGGTGGGTCGAATGCGGGAATAAAATTTGCCTTGGAACACGGTGCGGAATATGTTTTTTTGCTTAACAATGACGCTGTTGTTCAGGAGAACACACTTTCTCTTTTGATGCGCTATGCTGCTGGGGAAAATAAAGGGGTGTTTTCTCCAATTATCCTTGCTTCCCAACAACCAAGACGGGTCTGGTTTTGTGGTGGACAGATTGACTGGCCACGCATGCGAGCAACTCATTCAAAATGTGCGGACACAGGAGAAAAACCAGTGGCTGTGGAATATCTTTCGGGATGCGCTATACTAGTGCCAAAGCGAGCCTTTTATGATGCGGGACTGTTGGATGAGGAATATTTCTTATACTATGAAGATGCTGACTGGTCTGTGCGAGCCAGGCAGGCAGGATATTCTCTTTGGGTTATTCCTCAGGCACAGGTCGTGCACGCTGAACAAAGTGAGAAGAGAAACTCGCTCAAAGTATATTTTCTTGTGCTTTCGGGGCTCCTTTTCTTTCAAAAGAATGCTTCTGGATGGTTGAAATGGTGGGGAAAGACGTATCTTTTTTTACGGGTCTATAAGAATTTTTTGGATAGATATCTGCATCTTGGCGATCCCCGCGTGGTGAATAATGTGTACAATGCTTATGTTGACTTTCGAGATAAGGCCCCTCTCCGTTATTATCGTTCATTACGGGAAAGATGAACATCTTTTTGAGTGTTTGCACTCTCTTTCTATAAATCGGCCAGTTGGGTCTTTGGAGGTTGTTGTGGTGAATAATACCACGCAGCGCATTGGAGATCGGCTTGAGGTTTTTCCTTTTGTAAAAGAGGTTTTTGTTGGAAAGAACATTGGATTTGGGGCAGCAGGAAATATTGGTGCAAAAATAGCTAAAGGAGAGATTTTGTTCTTTCTTAACCCCGATACTAAACTTCTTCGCGCGGATATGTTTGAGCGTGTATTAAGTAGGATCCAAGATACAAGAGAAAAGATCTCCATTGTCGGGGTGGGGCTTATTACTCAGAAATATGAGCATGAATCATGGAGCGGGGGAAGAGCTACGCGGCTGATGGACATTATCTTAAAACGACTTTTTTTCTTTCAAGAAGGGTTATTTTCTTGGTCAGGGGGGAAGAGTTCTTTTGTGGACTGGGTAAGTGGTGCGGCTTTTTGTGTTCGCAAAGAGGACTTCCTTCGTTTGGAGGGTTTTGATGAATCCTTTTTTCTCTATTTTGAGGACATGGATCTTTGTTTGCGCGCCAAAAAAATTTTTGGAGGGGTATATTACGATGGATCCATAAAAGTACTTCATTATGGAGGCAAGAGTTTTTCGGCAAAGAAAATACAAAAAAAACACTACTTTACCTCACAGAAAAAGTATTTTCAAAAGCACAGATCCGCATTTGAGAGTAAGATATTTACTTGGCTACAAGGAATATTTCTAAAAAATGTTTGATATGTGGGACAAACTCATCTTCGTGCTTATAATCATCCTTCCATTCCAATTTGCCACGAATATCTTTTCTGGGGCGGATGTTTCTTTGTTCCGGATCCTTATTTTGCTTGTTTTTTTATTCTGGTTATTTACTTCACTTAAAGAGAAACATACTCGAATATTCCCAAGGGGTGGGCTGTTGTGGTTTTTTTTGGCGATCGGAGCGATCATTGGTTCCATGGTGGTGGCACCCCATCTGGATTGGGCTTTAAGAAAAGGGTTTTTCTTGATAAATTTTCTTATTTGGTATGGAACACTTTCTTTTCTTGTTTTAGAAAAAAGGGTCCAGAAGGAAAGTTTGATCCAGGGCATGATCTTTTCCGGGACTTCTATTGCTCTAGTGGGTATTTTTCAGTGGCTGGGGCAATTTGTATTTGGTCTTGAGACAACGCTCTTTATTTGGAGGGAGTACATAGCCCCATTTTTCCTTGGAGGGGTGTTTTCTGAAACGGTCTTGGAATATTCGAGTTGGTTGGTCAATGTTGGAGGGATCACCATATTTCGTGCCATTGCAGTGTTTCCAGATCCGCATGTGTTCGCTTTCTTCCTGGAAGTGTGTTTTCCCTGGGCACTTTTTCTCTTTTTAAAGGAAAAAAAGAAAATATATTTGGTCGCTGCTCTTTTTATGGTCTTGGCGATTTTTTTGTCGTTCTCTCGGGGGGCATACATCGGCCTTTTTGTTGGATTTTTGGTGATCGGAGCAATATTTGTTCGCGATCGTTTATTGCGTTTTCGTGAGGGTCTTTTTGCTCTTACTTGCTTGGTGTGTATGGTTGGTGTGACGCTGGGAACGAACAATTTTGTTCGAGATCGACTTGAATCAACACTTTTTTCCGTGGACGCTTCGGGAGAGGAGCGACTTTTTTTGTGGGGACAGGCTTGGGATGTTGTGACTGAGAATCCTTTTCTCGGAGTTGGACTTGGCGGATACCCGGAAACGGTTCAGCCAAGCGCCACGTATCGTGACCCGATCTATGCGCACGATCTGTATTTGGATATTGCCACAGAAATGGGGTTTGCAGGTCTTGCCTTATGGGTCATTGGGATGGTATGGGCCATGAGACGGTCTTTGCTTCTTGCAAAAAAGGACGTGGTATTTTTCGCAGGAGCCGTTTCTTTGATAACTTTTTCTGTTCATGCTATCTTTGATACCCCGATCTATTCTGTGCACGTGGCGGGCATTCTGTGCGTCGTGGGGGCCATTCTGTGGAGCGATGTCACTCCAATAAACAAGACACAAGATGAGAAAAATAGCTGAAATATTTTTTCTAAGTACCCTCTTTTTCCTTCCCGTCTATCCTATTTATCTTGGAGGCGTTTTTTCTTTGCTTAATGCATTGGACATACTTGAGGGCATGACGATACTACTTTCTTTTGGGCTGTTGTTTTTTCCTACAGAAAAAGAAAAAATGTGGCAAAGAATACAGGAGAAGAGATGGGTAATGGGGGGATTCTTTTGTATCGTTCTGGGAACGGTTTTTGCTTCTTTCCTCTCTCATGGGATCCAGTTTCGTGAGCTGGGGATCATCAAGAGTTGGGTCGTTCTCCCCTTTTTATTCGTTTTTTTGTCGTATCTTTGTGGATTTTCCTTGCGTAAGGGAATTTTTTTCTATATGGGGTCGGCGTTCTTTGTTGCGCTTCTTTCTTTTTTTCTTCCCGAATCTTTTTCGATAACCTATGACCACCGCCTACGTGGCTGGTATGAATCCCCCAATCAACTAGCAATGTATATTGTTCCAGCTTTCATTATGGCGTGGTTTTTGTATCGAGAGGGGATAAAGGGTACCCGTAGGATAGTACTTCCGGTCATTGTGATCCTTTGTCTTGCAATGGTGGCCACCGGATCGTCTGGGTCAATCATTTCGTCTCTGGTGGGGATATTTTTGGGTGAGGCGGCTTTACATTGGGGGTTTTTGAAAAAGTATAAGGCATTTTTTATGGCTGGGTCAGTGTTGTTGTTGGGTGGTTTTTTCTTGTTTTTTCTTCAAAAGGAGCTCTTCTTGGAACGGTCATCTCTTGCTTCTCGGATGATGATCTGGAGAAGCGCGGTCCAAATTGGAGCTGATAATACCCTTTTTGGTATTGGTCCGGGGAATTTTCAAGATATATACTTGGAATACCAGAAATTCTATCCCCCCTATCTTGAATGGGCAGTTCCGCATCCACACAATACGCTTCTTGCTTTCTGGCTGTATGCGGGAGTGTTGGGTGTGATCGGATTTCTTATAGTGGTGGGGAATGTGGTTTTTGCGTTTTACAAGAATAAAAAAACCACCAATATTTTTACAATTGGGGTCTTTTGTGTGCTTTTTGCATTATTTCTGCATGGATCGGTGGATACGGTCTTTTGGGGAAATATGCTCAGTGTCGTTTTTTGGTTGTTTGTCTTTAGTGACCACAGCTACTCGTAGGGATGTGGAGGTGGTTGCCATGGCCACTTGCGTAATGGACCTTTCCGTTACACATGGTTTTGGGTCCCCAGATATTTCCACTGGTAGTTGCGCCGCAAGCTATGGCAATATCTACTACTTCGCAGATCTGTGTGTCTGAAAGGCTGGTGGTCAAATAGTCAACCGAGTAAGAGCTTCCCTTGTCTGACATTGTACATCCGTGATGACAACTTGTATTACTATGAGGGCATTTTGCAGAGTGTCCGTTTCCGCAGCAAGCAGCAGAAGCCTCTTTGTTATCTCCGGTGGCATTGGAAGTGACGGAGTAGACGTATCCGGAGTAGTTATTTATTCCCTTCCCCACCATGCAGGAGAGCATTCCACCAAGATCACCTGAGGCTAGTGAACATCCTGCCGTTCCTGATTGGACCTTTATACCCCCGCAGGTTCCTGGGTTTGAGGTTGCACTTCCTGAACCGCCCGTTCCTGATCCGGTCGATCCAGTGGAGCCCACTCCTCCGGAAAGAGAGAGCTTATTTAAGTTGCTCAGATCAATATTTACCAGGTCCGGGTTGATCACGTAGAGGATGAGGTAGGATCCAAAGGCGATAAGTATCCCAATAAGAGCATCGCGAATATATCCTTTCCCTTTATCTACATTTGAGGTATTCCCTGCCGCCGTTACGTAGATAAACCCACCTATGATCACCATGAGAAGGGCTGCTATCCCTACAGAGAATATTGCAAAGGAGTAGAGCCCTTTTATATACGAGGAAAGGTCGGTTGTTATGCCTTGTCCCGGGATCTCTTCAAGGGGAGTGTAAGTGAAGGAAGCGGAGGTAGATGTGGATGTAGACGTGCTATTTTTTTGGCAACAATACACAACCGGCGGTCCGTTTTCGCAATTTCCGTAAGCGGCCCCTATACCGGAACAGCTTTGGCTACAAGTTCCCCCGTTCTTTTGGCACTCATCGGTTCCTGTTGATGTTGGCGTTTCTTTGGGTACCTTTCCTTGTTCTGCAAGTTTATCGTATTGCTCGCTTGTGACGCAGCACCAGCCACCGGTTAAATTTCCAGTACATACTCCTACTGATTTTCGTCCTTGTCCGCATACTCCTCCGCAACTTCCTCCCCAAATTGAAGGATTCTCACAGTCCACTGAGGGAACTGGCGTTTCCACGACCCCATGACACAGACTTGGCAGAAAAACGAAACAGGAGAAAATAAAAAAGAGGAGGAACATCTTTCTTGGAAGTAGGCTCTTGGTCATGGAAGGATAAATAAAATATATTTTATTAATGATACTAGTATAGCACAAAAGGGTATTTAAAGAAGGATCTTTTAGTTGGCTATAGCTGGTTAATATTGTAACAAAACAAAGGATTTTGACGAATAGAGCAGAGAAGAATTTTTTAAAAGGCCCTTTACTAATCGAAGTTTTTGGCATTTGGGCAAAAACTGAGTCCAAAATTTCTTCCAGAGTTTATCTCGTCGACACTTGCTATGGTTTGAACGGTGACAAAGAGTTTGCATGCATCTTGTTTTGTAACGCCGGATGCCGCGACCTGTTTTAGGAAAGCTTCTTCCGCTTCTTTTCTAGTTTCTTCGAGGGGGGTTTTGAGAAGAACGATACTATATTGTCCTGTTTCTTGAAAATAGTATATCGAATAATCTGGATTTGGAGAATTGGCTTCTTGTTTCCCTTCCTGTATGAGGTAAGTGCCTTTGTCAATCAGTTGGGCTTCTGGAAGGACGGTAGACTCTATTTGTTTATTAAGTTGTATTGTTTCCTCTGTTTGTTTTGGGGTTGTGTTTGATGGGGAGGTCTTTTTGAGAAAGAGGTATGCAATAACTCCAAAGATAATAAGAAAAAGTGCTGTAAAAAGAAGGGTTTTTTTGAAAAAAGACATAAACTTGTAAATGAAAATTTACTTACAGAAAGAGCTTGATGTGCCGCCGAGTCCGCATTTGTTGGCGCTGCACGCCCAGGGGGTTGTGTTGACGCCGTTTCCGGAGAGTTGACAGGCTACAGAAATATTTTTATCTGCTGTTTTTGTGAGACCCATACAATAATTGAGGTCATTAGCATTTCCAGCAGTTAATTGGCAGTTCCAACCAAGACATACTCCGTCACTTGCTCTTCTGTTGGCGCAGGTGCCTTTGCTTCCCAAATTATTACAGCGGGAGTCCCCAAGCATGCTTCCATTTGAAAAAACATTGATTTGGAAGAGTCCTCCAGAAAAACTCGCATTTCCATAATTGGAGCAGATATCAACTCCACTTGAGGAGTTTACTGCGCCCGCACTTTCCTTGTTACATAGGCGAGAAAACGCCTCTGCATTTGATGCGAGACAGGTGCTTTTAAGTGACTCTACAGAGCAAGATCCGCTTGGCACCGGGTCGCATGTACCATTTCCGGATCCCTTAACGGGGGTACTTTGTTCAGTGTAGGATGATCCACTTCCCCCTACCATTGCTAACTTGCTTAAGCTGCTCAGATCGACATTCACTAGATCTGGATTGATGACGTACAATATAAGATACGATCCGAAGGCTATAAGTATTCCAAAAAAGGCATCTTTTATATATTCCTTCCCTTTGTCTACATTCGAGGTGTTCCCTGCTGCCGTTACGTAGATAAACCCACCTATGATCACCATAAGAAGGGCTGCTATTCCCACAGAGAAGATACTAAAAGAATAGAGTCCCTTTATGTAGGAAGAAAGGTCACTTGTAGTTCCTTGTCCCGGGATCTCTTCAAGGGGAGTGTAAGTGAAGGAAGCGGAGGTAGATGTGGTTGTAGAGCTTGGGTTTCCGGTGGAAGTTGTTTGTGTGCTTTTTTCACAACATTTTCCAGTTTCTCCAGCGGTATTGTTTGAACAGGCGAGAGAGGATTCTGTCCAACCAGTTGAACAGGCTGTGCCACCATAGACACACGCTCTATAGTAGCTGAGGGTAGTTTGACAGGTTGTTGTATTTCCTAAACCGAAGGTGGATGAGGGAACAAAAAACACAGCCAATAGTATGGAAAAAAATAGGAAAGATTTTTTCATAGTACACAGCTATAACTGAATCGAGTAGAGCTTGTTATCTTTTCGATTTACAAAAAACAACTTGGATTCGTCCGGAGAGACCAAAAGAGTAACGGCATCAAATGATTCAGACATATCTTCCAAGGCCACGATCCTCTCTGATTTTCCTGTTTCTGTGTCGATCTTCCAGAAAGTGTCACTACTCGAGAAGGATTGTCCATAAAAATCATCGGGCATGACGGCTGTCTGTGAGAGCGATCCGGGGAGGGCACAGTACACTGTCTTGTTGTCGTTAAGCCAAACACACTTTTCTACAAGGGTAGGAAAGTTGAGGTCGGTATATTCACCCCCATTCTTATTGATCATAGCTAAGGTTATTCTCGATTTGTTTTTTTCGGGTGCCCAGCTGAGAAGAATGTTCTCCCCATTGGGTGACCAGAGATAGTTGGCCCCATATTTTCCGGGAAAGAGCGTTTTTGTCTCCCCATTGGTGATGTTGATGGTCTTGAGTTCCCCTACGCGGTTGTTCGCCGGTCTTTCCCAGAGAGCAATGAGGGGGGATTTGGGGATCGATTGTATGAACACTGGCGTTGAGGGCAGTTTTTCAAGCTCTTTCCACTCAGATCCGTCCGGGAGAGCGCGATTTAGGGTCATTTTTCCAGCAGCATCTTGATAAGTATAGATGATGTTGTTTTCAAGTTCGTCCCAGATGAGGTAGCGAATACCCCATTTGAGTAAGGCTGGAGGGACAGAGTTTACAAAAGATATGAGGCGAAAAGAGGGTTCATTCGATCGGAATTCCTTCGCGATCGCTGCTGTGCCATTTGTTTTCCAAATAGCGCTTATTGGAGAGGTGAGCGTTATATCGGACAAGACCTCTTTTTTCCCGGAAGCCAGATCAAGTTTTTGCAATGAACCGGTGTTTTTGTCGATGTAGAGGATTGATCCATCTCCGTCGGAAGATATTGATGGAGAAAGTATGGGTGTGTCGATGGCTATCTGGATCGCGGTGGATTTTTTTATCTCGGTTTTTGGTGTTTCAGTTGTGGGGACATCCGGAGATGCTTTCGAGGTCTCTTTTTGGGCAAAAAACAAATTATAAATACCCCACAGGGAAAGGAGGACAAGGAGAAATACGGAGGAGCCAATAAAAAACTTTTTTGCCATGAGACAGACAATATCAGAGTTTAAAATTTTTGTGCAGGGATCTATCGTCGATTCCATCCACTTAGAGCGAATATACCTCCCAAGAGAACGATGAGAGTTCCTACCCAGAGGAAAAGTTGAACCACGAAGAGGATCTGCCCAGAGACATTTTTTGCGATAGCGGCGAAGAAGGCTTTTGGTGAGCTCATAGCTGTTTCTTCTGCTTCTCCTTGGACAGTCTGGACATCGATCTTATGGGATAGTGTGTGTTCTGTGCTTTCGAACACAGAATAGTCCCAGAATGTTTTAAGGGCAGTGCGGATAGCGTCATCTTCGAGAGAAAAACCATTGACTGAGAGGCTTACCACATCACCAGGGGAACCGTCGAGGGGAAATCCTACCTCGAGAATATCTTTTGCGATGGAATTTCCATTAAAAAACCATTCCCATTTTGCTCGGTTTTGTATCCAACTTGGTATAAATTCTACGGAGAAAGTGGGGGCTACCCCAGGATACCCCTGAAACTCATCGTCGCTATAGTCGGCATAGGCGTAACCGTCGGTCCCTTTGTAATAACCAAGGTATTTTGGCCATGCAAGTTCTCTATTGTTAGAGCGTATTTTTACAGTGGGATCAACGATGAGGAAGGTCCGGGAAACGGTGATTTTCTTTCCTGTTTCGGCGTTAATGGCCGTAAGGGACACCTCGTAGGTTTTTCCGGAATCGTCGATGATAGGGAGAAAGTTTGTGCTGGTGGCGGATGTATTGGAACAATTAGAGGACATATCATTGGTGCAATTAAGAGGTTGTCCGTTTGAGGTCCACTGAAAATCTGTAAGATTACTGGTGTTATTGACGGTTAGTCCAATGATCTCATTTTTTGCTACTAAACAAAGGTTTCTTCCAATTCCTAGGGGGTTGGTTTGCTCGTCGACCCTTTCCTCGCAGATCGCATCTCCAAGAGAGAGCTTGCCATCGGAAACTGAAACACCTTTTGCGGATATGTATCGATCGGTAGAGGTGACGGGAATAACGACGGACGCAGTGTCTTCTCGGGCAGCTTCATCAAGACTAACATACTCTATAGCTCTCGCGGTTACTTTGAGATACCCCGTTTCTCCAGGAAAAAGAGTTGCGATATTGGTGGATAGATCGGCAAGGCGCTCATTGGTGAGGTTGAGCTTGATGTTTATATTATCCACCCCATTTCCTTGAGTAAAATCAATGAGTTTATTGTCACGAAGGAAACTCGTAATATCGCGCCAGCCCTGTCCCCCTGTTGTATCTCTTGCTTCATCGGCACTGTACCCGCGGGGGTTGAATGTGCCATCTCTGCTTATGGCAACGGTCCATTCGTAGCGGATCGTGTCTTTGGAGCTTTCTGGGTTTTGGAGAGAGCTAAATACATTAAGGGTGGTTCCAAAATCATCTCCGGAGGCATCGTTGAAGGGTGTGTTTGGGGTGTAATCAAGAGAGATCCCGAGTTTTCCTGTTTGGCCCCCCTCTCTCGGGTCGACGAGGTTTTTTTCGAGACAGTCGTTAATGTTGGTGGTCGTGGTGTAAAAAGTCACATCATACCCTCGTATAGTTTGGCGATAAGAAGAAGCATTTTGGATGGGGCAATCATTTTTGGGAAGCGCCCACATTATCGCATAAGAGCGATCGTCATGTTTCGTGGTGATAATGGAGGTTCCTTCAACAACTACTCCCACCTTGTCTCCCACTTCGTAGTTCCAGGTAAAAGTGTCTTGTCCAAGACCGGCAACATTGGCCTCGTCCCCGTGCCCGGTATCTGCCGTGTCGGGATCTTGAGGGTTTGTTTGCCAAAATTTTTCCTCACTGAGACCAAAAGTTCCATCTCCAGTAGTATCTCCCGGGGCATTAGGGAAGAGGTGATTACAACCATTACTTACATTTGAGGTATTGAGCGAGCAGGAGGTAATTGGTGTTCCCACTTGTGCACAGAGTGAGGAATCGAGATTGGAGTCTGTGCAGGTGGGTGTGGCATACCCCGAGGGAACGCACATTGGAGTTAGGGTTGGATCGAGGGAAGACCCTTCGCAAACAACACTGGTATTAAAACAAAGAGGGGCCTGTCCGGTGTTCTGACATACTCCGTACGTATTTTCTATTGGCGGGTCGAAAGGATTGGGAGCATCCTCAGTACAGGTAATGTTGGTATTTTTGACACAGCGTGCCACTTGTCCCGCCCCGCAACCGTAACTGGTGCTTTCAGACCCACTGGCAAATTCATAGAGGGTTCCTGAACTAAAGTCTTGGATGTAACAGTGTTCAGGTATATTGGTATTTTCATCGCCTCCCCAGCGAGCTTTATAACCGTCGTTGTCGGTGTTTTGGCTGTAATCGGCTCGGTTGGTGTCAAATCCGCTATTGGCGATCGTTCGCATCGCTTCGATCTTCCAGTCCTTTTCATCAACATCTCCATCATCATCAACATCACAGTATTTATTGCTATCTCCGTTACTGACACTTGAGTCTTTATCGCAGTCCTTGTGCTTGATGTACCAGGTATAGTAGAGCTGTTCTGTGCTATTACTGAAGTAAACAGGATTTGCTTGTGCAGTAATTTCTTTTCCGGGGACAGGATTACTGGGAGAGAAAAAGAGCATTACTTCGGGTGCGGTTTCTTTTTGTGAGGACACGTTCATCGTCTCACCTAGATTTTGAACGGATCCAGTATTAACATGGTAGCGCTGTTCGATCTGACTGGCGACCTCATCAACACTTGGCCAGTTACCAATATTGAACCAGTCAGCAGAAGCGGTATTGGTAAAAAAGAGTTGTAAAATGAGAATTCCTGCAAGAAGCGTTTTCTTTTTGAAAAACATAGAGGTTAGAAGAATTTTAAAAGAAACATATCTGCTAGTATAACAAAGATCCAGGTAAAGATAAAACTCGTGAGAAATGATCGTGAGATGTAGGCCAGCGCTCCAGAAAATAAGGAGATGTATATGTAGAGGGTCATGTTCCATCCCCAATCACCTGCTATAAAAAGAAAGAGCATAAAGCAAAACCATTGAAGAAGGATGGCCCATTCTTTGCATAGTCGTTCAAAGTAAAAGAGAAGAAATCCCTGAAAAAAAGCGCTAAAAATAAGAGAAAAGGTTCCCCCAACGAGAATGCTGTACAGAAAGAAGAAAAAAAATCTTTGTGTGAGGAACGTTGGTGGAAAATAGTGCTTTCCAAGTGGTGTATAAGAGAAGAGTATAAAGAAAAGACCCAGAGATATGAGAAAGAGTGAACCAAATTGGAGAAAGAGTTTTTTGTTAAATTGGGGAAATGTGAGGCCGTATTGCTTAACAGATTCTTTGAGAACGAACTTTATTGTTAAATAAGGGAAGATGATCAGGAAAGCAATTCCCGCAAGGAATGTTTGAAAGAGATCGTGTGCAGGAAAAAGGAATGCCCCGGCAATACTTATAAGCGCTATCGACCCAAGAAAAATGTTTTTTGTTTTTTGTTGTAACATATACATCTAGTATAGAGCATTTTTGTGTATTCGAGAAGAGGAAAAACAAAAGAAGCGTGTGCAGAAAGGATTCCTTCTCATCGAG
Organism: Minisyncoccia bacterium; assembly: GCA_041738235.1. Taxonomy (GTDB): domain Bacteria; phylum Patescibacteriota; class Minisyncoccia; order Moranbacterales; genus JBGSQF01. The sequence goes on along the minus strand of JBGSQF010000004.1, from coordinate 60,420 downwards.
TGTTTTAAGTGGTCACTCCAAGGCGTTTGAGCTCATTTTTTGCTTTTTCTGCATCTGCTTTCGCGTGTCCGTAGGTTATGGCGACGCAGAAAGTTGTGAAGGGAAGAATGCTCAAAAAGGGGACAAAGGCATCGAAGAGAAGAAGTATTGTGCGAAGCACCTTCCATTTCCATGTTCCGCGTCCCCAGAGAAAAACGAAAAGGTAAAATGTTATAAAAAGCCCGAACACTTTTCCAAAGATGGGAATAAGATCGAGAACGCCATCTTTTGAGATCGCAAAAGTAAGAGGTACGATAAACACCCCAAGCTCACCATCTCGAATTTTTTTTCTATGCCGAAAAGCAAGTGTGGCGGCAGCTTTTGCTATCGCGATAGGACCTTTTCTACCTGCTTTTACTACTTCTGTGGCAGTTTCTTCGGCGGCTTGAACCGCCCCTGTTTGGGAGGCGCTTTCTTGTGAGGCATTAAGCGAGTCGGATCTTGCCTGCTGGAGCCGACTCGCGACCATTTGTTGAGCGGCATCGCGCATAAAAACACATTTTGGTGAAAATCTTGTTCAGCATGAAGATGGATCATCTATCCCTCAAGCTCTTTTTTGGCCTCTTCGATCTCGAGAAGCTGTCTTGGATCTGAGGTGATGATCTGATCTTCGGAATAAGAAGCAATGACTTTTATGGCCACATGTTTGGCTCCAGCAAAGAATATTCCCTCTCCCACATTGCACTCCAAGAGCAAAAATTTTTCTTGATCTGTGAGATAAAAGGTATCCGCAATGACATTTACCGATGAGGGGGATTGTTTGAGAAGTATCTGGAGGGAAGAGTTGTTGACGATCGGCTTTCCATAGCGAGAGTTCATAAAGTCGGAAATATCCTGGGTGATAGTGGTGAGGCCTGTGTAATATTTTCGACAGCGTTTGGCTATCCCATAGAGAAATGAGGCAGCGTCCTCATTTTGCATCATGACCCATGCTTCGTCTACGACCAAAAGGCGTTTTTTGAGCTCTGATCGCATCGCATTCCAGATGATCTGCAAAACGGCATACATAGCGATCGGTCTTAACTCCTCTTCAAGGTCGCGGATATTAAAAACGATCATTTGATTTTCAAAACTTACGTTTGTGGGGTGATTGAGAAACCCAGAAAAAACCCCTTCGGTAAACTTCTCAAGTCTTGCTGAGAGGGACTCTGCTCCTTCGATGTTTTGTAAAACATTGTATAGGTCGGTTATGGTTGGGACTTGTTCGGTACCAATGGCTTTGAGGTTGGATTCTGGGGTTATGTCTCGTATGGCGTATGTTTCACGTATAGCTCGGTCAAGGATCGAATCTTCCTCAGGCGTCACACGGCCTAACATAAGGTGAAGGAGGCCAATGAGTGTAGCGATATGGCTTCGAAACATGTCGGCAGGGTCGGTCTCGTCGCTTATTTTAGGGAGATCGAATGGATTGATATGACTTCTGGAGTTAAGGGAGATGGAGATAAAACTTCCTCCTACGGCCTCGCAAAGGTGTTTATATTCGTTTTCCGGGTCGATGATGCAGATATTCGTGCCGAGCATCATAGATCGGAGAAGTTCTAGTTTGACGGCATAGCTTTTTCCCGCTCCAGATTTGGCGAATATGGTCATATTCGCATTTTCCAGGTTGAAACGGTCAAAAAGGACCAAACTATTATTGTGTCGGTTTATGCCGTACAAAATTCCTTCATTGGAAGAAAGTTCTGAGGAAATAAAGGGAAATGTGGTGGAAAGCGGTGTGGTATTAAGGTTATTGCAGAGGTTGAGTTCATCGTTTCCGAGAGGCAGCGTTGACGAAAATCCCTGGTTCATGCGAAGGACGGTCGGTTTTACGTAGACCATCTGGGCTTCCAATATGGCGTCAAGTTTCCTTGTGATCTCATCAAGTTCTTCTTTGGTCTTTCCATAGAGAGTGATATAGAGACCAAAACGAAAGAAGCGCTCTGTTCCTTCCTGAAGTCCATCGCGGAGACGCTCAACGTTTTCGAGGGCTGACTCTTTGACGGGGTCTCGTACTTGTCCCGATTCTTGCTCGATTCGTATCTGTGAGTTAAGCTGTGCCGCTGAGTCTCGAAGTTTTTTGAGAACCTCGGTCGTTTCCATAGGACTTGCGAACATCGCAATGTCCATAGAAAAGTCGATATTGATGATCGGAGAGAACCAGCCTGTGCTGAGGTATTTTGGATAAGCGGTCACAAAGAGTGTTCTGGAAAACACCTCCCCTATTTGCACGTAGTTTGGAGAAAATTCTATAGCTGAGGGGGCAATGAAGCTTCGTACCGTTTCCATACCGGCTTCATAGTCTGCGTGGCTCGCCATAATAGGATCTTTGGGTATTTTTTGATCGTTGGTTTTTTTCTTAAAAAACATAGGATTGTTTTTGACAATGAAAAAGTATCTTTTAGGACTTCCTCACTCGAGGATCTTTTGTTTTTTACATCTTTACATCTACATTTTCGAGACCTTTTAATATATCGGTGGCAAAAAGGTTTGGGTTGTAGGAGTTGTGAAGGAGTTCGATAACCTCTTCTGTTTTTAGGAGTATCATTCGGAGCCCGGTTCCTGAAAGTCCTGAAGAGATATGCTCCACTCGTTGGAAGAGCTGATTTTTATATGTTTCGAAGAGCTCCTGTTTATAGATGATCGTCTTTTGCGGGTTGACAACGGCGGACAAAGTGTCAAAAAAGCTTTTCTTACTGGCTTCAATGGGGAAAAAGGGAACAACAACGTAAAATCGTTTGGACATGATGTTACTGACTTTCGTGAGGTTCTCTATAAAATCTTTATATTCAGCGATCTGGATGCGTAGAAGTTCGTTCGTTTGTCCTGATTCGTGCTTGGTGAGCGTTTCTAGGTATGGCTGTATATTGAGACGTCTTGATGTGATGAGAAATTGTGCTGGGAAATCGAGAGAGTTAAGAAATCCCTGGAATTGAAGGATAATACCTTCCTGTTCGTCGGTCGATTTGAGGTCGAAGTTAATAGAGGAAACTCCCAGAATGGCTCGAAGAGAGCCATTGCGAAGCATAACAACACCATCTCTGATCTCAGAGACGTCAACGAATCGCAGTGTGCTTGGTTGCTTACTACCTCCCTCTACGAGTTTTGATGAATGAAGTGATTCCATGGAATAAGAAACTTAATTATTGTGTGGAGATGGCGTAAAATATATTTGTATATCACGTAACAAAACAAATTCACATAGGCTTACCGAATGTGCACACAGTATAGCATTTCTAAAATATTTTGTCAGGGTTGTTATTTTCTATCAAGTCTTTGTGCGAGGGATTCTATGTCTTCGAGGGTGAGAGCTGAAACTGCATTTCCTTTTTTTGTTGTGTTGGTGGGCTTTTGTACCGGTTTTGCGATCGTTCGAACTTCTCTTTTCCAGACATATATTTTTGGTCCGAAGAGATGCATAACCCCGTAATAGACAAATGTTGTCATGGGTTGTCCATAAGGCTTAATGAATGCAAAGGCCACAAAAATAAGAGATACGGGGATAGCGATCATGATAAAGGCTCCAGCTGTAAAGATGTTGTAGAGAATGATAAGAAGAACGAGTAGTCCGATCATCCAGAGGAGTTGTTTCCAGGTAAGTGGGCCGGCGATCTTATCTTCTACATCGATAAATTGTGGGACATCAGCGTGCATACGCAAAGAATTACGATTTATAGCAGAAGAAACTCGAACGAAAACATAAAAAGTTGCGTATTATTTTGTTTCACGTTCAAAACAGAAGTTTCGCATCGCTATCCAATGATCATTCGCTTCGGCTGTTGTTTCTGAGATAGGTTTTGTGTGGGATTTTGTGAATTTTTTGCTGTGGAGAGTGGCTGTCTTTGGGGTTGTTGCGGACGGTTGTTCGGGATGTTCTGTTGGCTTGCGCGAGAAACCGCACTTGCTGCAAGGGACTGTTTCTCTATTTTTTCTACGGGGAAAGTATGTGGCGACGAAAAGGAAAGATTTGAGGGGATGCTTTGTGTGGGGCGCTTCGGTTCTTTGGGAATAGGATAATAGTCGGTGTAGTCCAAATGATCTGTTTGAGGGAGGGGTGTGGCTGAGCGAGGTGTTTGCTGCATCCTGGCAGTGGGGTTGATCGGTCCGTGTTGGTGGCTTGCCTGTAAGGGGGGTACTTGGGGCTGAGCGGGGAATGATCTGGGAGCTTCCCACTCTTTCTGTTTCTCTTCCATCTGAATGCTTTTCAGGTTGGGGTTGGTTATTGTAGGTTTTTTTACATTGGCATCCTGCCAATTTTGAGCGGTATTTTCGGCAGATGGTCGTTGCAGTGTCTGACTTGGGTTCTGGCGAGACCGTGGGTCGATTCCACCAGTAAGGTTTTGCGAAAAGGAGGTGTTTTGTAGGTACTTCGAAGATCGAGGTGTTGCGTTTTGTGTGTCAGCTGTGTGCCAGGCGTCTTTTCGGTCATCGATGGGCTCTCTCGTATAGAGGGAAGCAGCCGATCTTTCCGCTGCTGGGATGTTTTGGCTAGAAGCAGAAGGGAGAATAACTTCTTGCTTTGAGAGCTGTCGGGAGGAGGTATTTGTTGATGATACAGTAAGCTGTTCTAGTTGGAGAAGGTCAATTGACTGAGTTTCTGGATTGATGGGAAGCTCGCTTTCTTCATCGAGGGAGCGAAGGACTTCGGACAAAACAGTGCGTTCTCGCTGAGAAAGGGACATTGCGCTTTTATTGTGAAACAAAAATTCACTACGTTCATAGGGTTCGTGTGTCCCCGACCCCATTTCTTGGTGGTACGCCGTGATCCAGTTCTTTACGCTCGGAATAACGGGTCCGTCGGATCCTCGAAAAACGATATCGCTATCCGTAACCCGTTCGTTCATGATCCTCGGATACTTTTCAACCGCTTTTTTGAGAGAGAGTCGAACCATATTTTTTTGCTGGGTCTCCGCTCTAGATTGGGGTAGATCGTTATTTAAGTTTTTAGTTTGTGTTGAGGGGGTCCTTCTAAGAACGTTGGGGAGATCTTGTTCTGGGGTACCTTTTTCCCTTCGTATGTTTTTTAGTGCAAGGGTTGTATCGATGATGTCTATGAGTTGAGTGGTTAAAAGTGTTTCATAAACACCCAAAATATCTTTGAGAACAGCGATCTGTTGCTCTGACTGAGACGAGTCTTTGAGTATCTTTGTACAAAATGGAAGGATCTCTTCCTGAGTGCGTTCTTCTGGGGGATAAATTTGATCAAAAAGGTGAACCCACTCCCCTATCGTTTTTCCTGCGAGTACCTCACTATTTTGTCGGATAGATTTGAGGAGTATTGCCTGTTGCTCATTCTTTACTACTCGTCCTTGAAAAAGATATCGATTGGTGAGGTGATCGCGAAAGGATATTCCGAGTCGATAGAACTCAAGAAGGTGTCTTTGCATGACTTCTGTGGCGAGATTGTCGGGCAGTTCGGGAAATGCTGTGGCAAGGAGTTTAGACCGGTGATTTACGATTCCGTTAACAACTGGGAGAGATTCCCCAAAGTGAGTTTCTTTGAGGATTTTCATTGCCAAGTCAGAATCAGCAAATTCCAAAGCAAAAGAAATATTTTGAGGAGTGGCTAACATAGAATTTGTACGTCTCTAGTTTTTTATAAGGTAGAACTGCTTGTTGCAGCTGTCATAGCGTCACCCTTTTGTTTACCTTGTGACATGTGGCTCATTGCGACGATGTACTCTCTCTGAAGCTTGGGTAGGGCATTGAAATCGTCCCTATCCGCTTGATTAGAAGATGTAGATATTTGTGTCACATACTGCTCCATGATCTTTTTAAGGTCTCCACGGGTTCTATCCATTTGCTGAAGGTCATCTCCCTTGAGATTTTTTAAGATCTCTTTTCCGACCTCAGATATTCCTGAGAATTTTTTCATTTCTTTTGTTGGATCACTTGGGTCTGGCACCATGGTATAATTGAAGAAAATATCGGGGTGCATGGTTCGTGCTCGTGCTTGTGACTCCATGTTTATAAGTTTTCCGGCTGCAGCTTTTGCCTGATTTTCCTTGCTTCTTTGATCTTGACCGTATGTAAAGAACTTGCCATCTTTGTCTACATCGGTCATTCCGGTGAGCGCAAAGTTTCCTTTAGATGTTCCGATCTCGCCTAGCGTCATTATGTATTTAGCTCTTTGTTCGGCGTCGTGAACACCAGCTTTTTTATACGCTTCGTCAAGTACATGACGGACGTTTTCAGGGCTGACTTCGTTGTTTCCACCATCAAACTCTGCTCCATGTTTTAATACAAATTCATTGACCAGGTCATTATTTTCTGTCATTGCGCGTAACATACCGTGAACACGCGGTACTTGCCCACGATCCATCGCGTTTTGAAATTCGTTGTAGACATAATCAAATTTTTGCATAGGCAGGCTTTTTGATTCATCACTCGCTTCTTTTTCCGTTGCTTCGTAGAGGCTATCATTTCTGTCTACATTGTAGAAGAGACCTTTTTTGAATCCTTTCCATTTTTCACCTGCGCCAGCACCTTTAGCGCCCTGGACACCTTTCCAGTAAGCATAAGGATTAATAGCGCTTATGGTATGATCTCGAATGCTAGTAAAGAGATCTTCAGCTCCTGCGGATGCGCGACCAAAGGCTTCTCTATCTCTTTTCTCCCCCATTGCCTTGAAGGCATTTTTGGTCGCTGTTGGGCTGAGTGTTCGCATACCGATACCTAGACCTCTTACGAGTCTGTTACCACTCTCAGACCAGCGTTGCCCCGTTTTGGCAAGTCTTCTGTCTGCAAATCTCCCCACGCTCATAGGAATGCCCTTTGCCATCTTCCCTGCAAAGTTTACCGGCATCTTCGCCACTTTTTGGGCCATACCGATGATGGCACCGGCACCGGCAACATTGGCCTTTTGGGCTATCATCATACCCATCCAGAGGATAACGATCGGGGTAGCGACAGCTTCGATAGCGCTGACGATACCGGTAAATCCGGTGGTAGAAAGTTTGTTATCCAGAGCTTGGGCGGTCATAGCGGACATGAGCTTTACTGACACTGCCAGTACGAAGAGCATCACTGGACCGAAGAACGTATATTTGATAAGGGACTCCCAGAACTCACTGGAATATTTATTGAGTGCCGGGACAGCCACTCCTATAAATCCTAGTGGAGAAAAGATAATGAGAATTCCGAGCGCTACTGTTCGTATGCAAAAAAGCATCGCCAGGACGAACATGGTGATAGTGAAGAGGAATAAGAGTGCGATCGAAGCGAAAAGTACGGAAGAGTCATCTTGTTGGGATGTCCCATATTGTGCCTCCGATATTTGTGTTCTTTGATAGCAGTCATCGTAATAGGGCACGATGGCACAAACAATGTTGGATTGTTGTTCTATTTGTTGCCCGACATTAGTGGTGGAGGAGCTTCCAAAGAGGACCTGTGCCATATAGTACATGGGGACATTCCCGGTATCGGTGATAAATCGCGTGATGGGGAGGCTGAAGTTAATAAGAAGGGCCATCAATACCAACTTCACGATAATGGTCTTGATGTGGTATTTCTCTACATGAAATATCGTGGCGAACGCGGAAAAAAGAAGCGTGAGAATAAACGCGAGGTTGCACACATCACGAACAGCTTTCCAAACATCGGTGAGTATGGAGTTATTGAGAAATGATCTTACTTGGGTGGCGTCTATGAATTTGGTCAGGAGTGAAACGGCTCCATCGAGAAAGTAGGCTAAGAATCCTTGGATCATCAAAAGGAAATTAATCATCCAGGTCGTTGGACTAGTCCACTCCGCTTTGTACTCGTTCGTGCCCGTGCTTCCGGTGTTATCAGCGGATGCGGTAAGTAAAACGTCCCCATGAGAAAAAGACAAATCTCCCGGAAAAGATATCGGGAGAAGAAAGAATGCAACAGAAAAAAGGCAAAACAAAAGAACGATCTTTTTATTTTTTTTTGCAAACATAAAAGGTGTAAACATATCTTCTTATAGGATACACTAAAAAAGTAAAACACGCTACTTTTATCCAAGAATGTTTGTGGATAATATTTTGTCTGTGTGAGGAGTCTTTACTACTGAAAAATTTTTGTTCTTTGTACAAGAAAGCCTCTCGTGGTTGGAGAGGCTTTCTCTTAAAGAGGTAGGTTGTGATCTTTAATAGATGTATCCGCGGATCTTTCTGTCATTTATTGATATCACACGAGTATTACTCTTTCCCCAGGCTTTGTAGTTCATTTCACTTACGGTGATGGTGTCGCCTGAAACTTTTTCTACAATAGCTACGTGTCCATAGTAGGTGTTGTCTGTCGTTACAATGATCGCTCCAACTCGCGCGGTCTTTCCCGTCTTGTAACCCATTGCTTTTGCGTTATACAGCCATGCCCCAGCATTTCCCCGCCAAGGAATGTATTTTACCTGAGCCACATACCAAGTACAGTACCCATAAGGAAAGGTATTTGGTTTATCATGTCGCTTGGAAACTGTTTGTGTCCCTCCACCCGGTTCACTTGCAACATATGTTCGTTTTCCAAGGAGGGGTGTGGTTGTTTCTTTCTTGGGAAGCTCTTTTTCCCCTCCGGGGATGATGATCTCCGCTCCCACTTCTACAGAGCCGTTGGCAGGCATATTATTGAAGGCGATGATCTGATCCTTGTCGGCCTTGTAGTCTTTTGCGATAGCATCAAGTGTCTCACCATTTTTTATAATGTGTTTGAGTCCCGCAACGGGCAAGATGAATATTTCATCTCCGGGAGCAATTGAATCCTCATCATCAATGGTATTTGCCCAGAGGATAGTATTGACGGTTATATTGTTTTGCTTGGCAATAGAGCTTAGTGTGTCCCCTTCTTTTACGGTGTAGAGCTTCACACCACCATCTTCAGGGTCTTTTTCCATTGCGTTGGCAGTAGCGATCAGTGATTGTACTTGGAGATGCGTGCCTGGGTTATCTCTTTGGATAGGCATGATCTCAGCCAGTTCCTCTTCTTTGGTCACGTTTTCCAAATTAGCTGATTTTACATAAGGAAGTGAGGCTACTTCCGTATAGCGCTCAGATGCGAATTTAAAGGCATTTGGTTTCGTTTGATCGTCCTGGCTGTTGAGAGGGAGAGTGCTTTTGCCTGGATTGCGCAATTCAATGTTATGAATGGAAACAAAAAGAGCGCTCGCAAGAACGACTGCGAGTGCTGAATATTTCCGGAATGAGTGAATGCCTCGAACGGATCCGAAAGTCCGGATGTTCGAAATGAAGTACATTGCTGTGAGGAACGAGGAAGATTTTTTTTGAACTGGCGTTTCTGTGCGGATACGCTGTTCCCTTTCGATGGCTTTGAGGTAAGAGCAGTGGCCAAACAAGAACCGACCAATAGCCCATCCCTTCAAAAACCTTAGAAATTAGTGTTCCCATTATAGGAGGGGTATATTTTTTTGTCAACCTTGATTTTTTTTCCTACTTATTCTATACTCTTTCATACCGATAATCCATAAACAATTGAAGAGGGAGATGTTGTAATCTCCTAGGTCTGTGCGATTATGCGGTATGGTGCCGTTTTTTGTTATTTCTAGTGGGGAAGGGTATTTAAAAATTAACTAAGAAGAGCGTTGCCCTCGTTTTTCGCAATGTATATATATGAATAAGGTTATTCAGCAAGAAGAGGAACAGGCAGAGGTTTCTCCTATGGAAGGTCTTCTGTCCTCAGTAGATCTTCATATCCCTGTTGTGGGCGATATTTTGGAGGGAACCGTGTTAGAAAAGACCTCAAATAGCATGCTTTTGGATCTTGGTCCGATTGGGACAGGGATCGTTTATGGGGCGGAGTTAAAAGATGGAATGGGGATAACAAGTGCTCTTTCCGTCGGTGATAAGGTTAAAGCTACTTTGACAGATATCGAGAATGAAGAGGGTTACCTTGAGCTTTCTGTTCGTCAGGCATCATACAATCGTGCGTGGGAAGACCTTGAAGAAAAGAAGGAGAAGAAGGAATCTATGCCAACGCGCATATTGGATGCCAACAAGGGGGGATTGCTCGTAGAGCTCAACGGGATCACTGGATTTTTGCCTGTTTCACAGTTATCCAATGCAAACTATCCTCGGGTGGAGAACGGGGATAAAAATAGAATATTGGAACTTTTGAAGAAGTTAGTGGGGCAAGATCTGCGTGTTCGGATCTTGGATTGTGATAAAGAAACAGAAAAGTTGATCGTCAGCGAAAAAGCGGCTCAAAGCGAGAAAGAAATGACCGCTATATCAGAATTGAAGGTTGGGGATATTGTTGAAGGAGATGTGAGTGGTGTAGTGGATTTCGGTGCTTTCGTGAAGTTCTTTCCCCCTTCTCGCAAGGATGTCGGTGCCGCTGAAGAGAAGTTGGAGGGATTGGTCCATATTTCAGAGCTGGCATGGCAGCTTATCGATGATCCACGAGAGATCGTAAAGGTTGGGGATACGGTTCAAGCAAAGATCATTGGTATCGATGAAACACGTATTTCCCTTTCTATGAAATCGCTTCAGAAGGATCCGTGGACCGAGGTGCATGAACGATACCAGGTGGGGCAGGAAGTACAGGGAAAGGTTGATAAGATCAACCCCTTTGGCGCATTCGTCTATCTGGATAAGGATATTCATGGATTGGCACATATTAGCGAGTTTAAGAACGCTCACCCAGGGAAAACAATGGAAGAAATGCTTGTTCCTGGGGAGTCCTACCGTTGGAAGATCCTCTCTATAGAGGCGAGAAGTCACAGAATGGGACTGACTCTCTTGAAGAAATAGGGTTGTTGTGGAGTAGTGTGGAAAAACTGTGGATAATCAATAAAACCCCTTTTAGAAGGGGTTTTATTGATGGAGAGAAGGGTCTACAAATGTAGAGATAAATAGGCTGGCCTAGATATTGACAAAATTGTTTAAAAATGCTATAATTGACGGTTAAAATAAAAGTTTTTTAAAACAAAGGTAGCTAATTATTAGCGATACCTTATGTGGAAACTTGGTGCTTTTGCTCTCATATTTGCGCTTATACTGCCTAATATAGGATGTGCGCAGATCAGCGAAGACCCCAATATCCAAATAAAAATAGTCAATCTCTCAAGTGAAGGGTTTCCTGTCGTTTATTCCGAAGAGGCTGTATACGCTTTTCGCTATCAGAGGATCATGGATCAATGGAAAGTAAAGCAAAGTGGATTGTGGAATAACCTTAAGTCCGATTCCTTTATCATTAATGCTTCCGCTTATACTGCAGCGGCCGATGAATGTGGGAAATCGGATGGTGTCACAGCGTCGGGAGTGAAGGTTACAGAAAAGAGAACACTTGCTTGTCCCGCGCAATATCCTTTTGGGGCTAAGATCGAGATCGAGGGAATGGGCGTATATACCTGTGAAGATCGTGGAGGTGCGATCAAGGGCAATCACTTCGATATCTATATGCAAACCAAATCGGATGCCTTTGCTTTCGGAAGAAAGAATTTATTAGCAAAGGTTGTGTTAGAGTAAGAAAAGCCCCGATGAGAATCGGGGCTTTTTTGTGCCGCGGGCGAGACTCGAACTCGCACGAGTGTTTAATTCGAGGGATTTTAAGTCCCTTGCGTCTACCAATTCCGCCACCGCGGCTGTTAATAAGGGAGGTCCGGAGCAGATTTGAACTGCTGTACGGGGTTTTGCAGACCCCTGCCTAACCGCTCGGCCACCGGACCAAAAACATATCGTTAGTGTACAGGAGCGGGGTCGTAGCGTCAATTCTTTTTTATTTCTTTGAGTATTTTTGGGATTTTAGAAAAATCTTTGAAAAGCGAGTCTCTTAGTCCTCCATTATAGAGGGCTGCTGCAGGATGATACAATGTGAAAAAAACAAAAGGTTTTGTAAAGGATGTGGGTTGTGCCCGATAGATGTGTCCGTGAGAGGTTGAGATCTTCAATTCTGGAAGAAAGAAGTTCATTGAGTGACGTCCTAGGGTTATAATGAGCTTTGGATCCATTCGTTCAATTTGTGCAGTAAGCCACGGTGTGCAGAGAGCGATCTCCTCTGGAAGAGGATCTCGATTGTTAGGGGGGCGACATTTTACGATATTAGTGATGTAGACAGATTCTCGGTTCATTCCAATTGAAGCAAGCATTTCCTGGAGGAGTTTTCCAGAGGCTCCCACAAAGGGCATTCCAATTTCGTCCTCTTTTTTTCCAGGTGCTTCTCCTATGAAGAGTATTTCTGATCTTTCTGACCCTGAACCGACTACAACCTGCGAGCACGATGATCTCAGTATACACTTTTTGCAAGTAGAAATTTTTTGGGAAAGGGTTTTGAATGAGATATTTGTTGTATTTTGCATATTTTTGTGTGGATAACAAGTGGAAAACTCTTTATTTTTCTTTATTCAATAACCCAATTACCCCCCTTTTCTTGAAGAAGACCGGGTATTTCAAAGCCGCTGGCAAGTACGTGTCCCCCACCCCCAAGTTTTTTTGCTAGCGCGCAGACATCAACATCGGCAGATTCTTGGGCTCGAAAACTTCCTCGGACCGTATCTTTATCCTTTTGATAAAGCACAAGTCCGTAACGAATACCTGGTATGGTAGAAAGTATCTGGGCTATTTGTGAGGTTTCCTGTTGTTCTGAGCCACATTCATCCAGATCGTCTTTTGTGAGTCCGGTGACTGCCATCCCAGTCTCTTTCACAACCTTCATCTTATCAAAGGCTTTTCCCCAAAGGTGTAGAGTAGATATTTTTTTATTTGAAGAAACGACTTGAATTATCTTTTGCAGAGGGGCTCCTCTTTTAAGAAGATCCGAGGCTATTTCAAGAACGCGGGTAGATGTACAGGGATGTTGAAAGTTTCCAGTGTCGAACAAAAGACCCAGAAGAAGTGCAGTGGCCATTCTTGTATTGATCGAGATCTTTTGTTTGAAAAAAAACTCGTAGAGTAGCTCGCAGGTTGAGGATCGTTTTGCGTCAATAAGAACGATATCCGCAGTTACGGCAATATCTGGATGGTGATCTATAAGAACCGTTACCTGTTTTTCAGAGAGGTTCTTTTGAATTTCTCGGAAGGGTCCCCTGTCTACGCTATCACAAGCAATAACAGCATCGTATTTCTCTAGAAGGAGTTCTTTTGGAGATATGAAATTTGTCGTAACAACGGAGCTCAATGTTATTGGAAAAGGATCATTGCATACAATGTCCACCTTCTTTCCTTGCAATAAAAGGATTTCTTGAAGAGCAATCGTTGCACCAACGCTATCAGCATCAGGATTGTTGTGTGCAATAAGAAGTGTGGAGTCAGAATTTTTGAGAACGTAGTTGAGTGAAGAAAATTCTTGTATAAACTTTTTCATAGGAGTGGTCCCCTATTATTCTTCCTTTATTTCCTGAAAGAGGCGTTCGATCTCATCTGCTCGAGACTCTGTTTCATCTAAAATAAAGGAGATTTTTGGGAGTATTTTGGTAGATAATTCTTGATGGAGTAATTTTTGCAGTTTAGATCGCTCATGTAGTATGGTTTGAAACGCATAATCCCTTTCAGTGTCTGGAAAGACGCTCACAAACACTCGAGCATACCGGAGATCTCTTGATGTGTCAACTTTTGCAACTGTTATGAACACGGCTGGCTTTAAGGAAATTTCTTTTGCTATAAGCTTGGATAAAATATCCTGTATGAGTGGATTTATTTTATCAATTCGTTTTGGCATAGGATGGACTTAGTGCCCCGACCAGGAGTCGAACCTGAATTTGCTCGTTAGGAGTGAGCCGTTCTATCCATTGAACTATCGGGGCGGTGTATAATGTGTGGAAAAACCGAAAAAACTTTTTATTAAAGGGAAAGTTAACTGAAATACCCGTGCTCTCTTTTGGGGTCGTCTGACTATTTTTTATTGAGTGGACCGTAGCGGACTCGAACCGCTCACCTCATCCATGCCATGGATGCGCTCTACCAGATGAGCTAACGGCCCATTACACAAGGGAACGCCAGCAAATAATACCGAATAGAAGATAAAGAGTCAAGAAGTATTGACAAATTGTTAAAATAATGTTGTGTAATAGATGTGCTTCTTGTCTCTCATTGCTATAGTGTTCCACGTGGAACATGTTGAATTTTATATTTTTTTGGTCAACCCTTTGTATTCGTTGTTCCACGTGGAACAAATAGACTGTTAACAATCTTTGATCTAGGGTGAATCTTTATTGAGAATCGATTTTTAAGTAGTGTGTCGCTAGTACCTTCGCTATAATACAGATACATGTTCCACGTGGAACATGTATCTTTTCTATTAAGGTATCTTTATAAGATTTCTAGGATGGTACTATTTGCGAAGTGTTAATTATTGGGTTATGTGTGTTTGTTGTAATTGGGTAAAAATCTTAAGTAAGAGCAATGGATCATCAAAGTCTGGTTTTTAGGTTTTTTATGTTCCACGTGGAACATAGCTATCGCTGGTTTACGTTGTTGGGCTAAAACACTCTTAGTGGGCTCTCTTACAAAGAGTCTTTCCTTTAAGTTTTTTTTCGTCATTTTTTATGTTCCACGTGGAACAGTTGGGTCCCTTTTTACAAGATCTAGCTATTTTTTACCATTTTTATATAACCAAAAGGATTTTTTGTCGCATATTATCTTTTGGTGTGAGTTTGCAAGGTTACTTTTTTTAATAGCTGTTTGTGAGTGTTTTTTATAGAATCTCTTTCTTTTATGTTCCACGTGGAACATAAAAGAAAGTTTTTCCTCCTAAGCTTCTGGAGATTTTTTTGTTTTTCAACTAATGATGATCTTGCTAGAGAGTACTTTTTTTGTGGGGTGTATAAATGTTTCACGTGGAACATTTAGGAGATCTTTGTTTATAGGTACAAGAAATATTTCTAGGGGTGATGTTTAGATCATTTTTCTTATGTTCCACGTGGAACAAGAGGGGATACAAACTCTGTAATATTGACAAATGTATTATATCGTGCTATTTGTTTTTTGGCAACCTTTGTTACTAGGTAAAAAGGGCATCGTTTGGGTAGGGGGGTGTTTGAGAAAAGAATGCTGGGAGTCTTGAAAAAAAGGATCGTCTATGATAGTATTGAGTAAATAAAATTTACTACTTTCTGTATGCAAATATCGTATTATGGATTGAGCTGTTTTCGGTTTTTGACAAAGCCTGGTGGACGAGCGACGGAAGATGTTGTTTTGTACATAGATCCCTTAAATGAGAAAGGAGTTCGATCAGTATATGGAAAGGGGGATATAATACTTTGTTCGCAGGGTGAAAATAACTGTTCCACAGAAATGTTTAAGGGAGACACGAAGATCTTTGATCTCCCTGGGGAATATGCGGTTCAAGGTATCAATGTTTTTGGTGTTCATGCATCGAATGGGGAGGGTGTGAATATTCCCTTTATATTTGAGAGCGAGGATATTCGAGTGGGGCATCTCGGGAGGGCTCACAAAGCATTGGGAGAAAAACAGTTGGAGCTTTTTGAAGAGATAGATATCTTATTTGTTCCCGTGGGAGGAAATAAGTTTATGGATGCAAAAACTGCAGCTGAGATCGTTCGAAAGGTAGAGCCAAAGATTGTGATCCCGATGATGTATAAGATCCCAGGAATTCCTTACGAACTAGAGGATGTAAAAAAGTTTTTGAGTGAAATGGGTGCTGATTCATTAAAACCAACCGATAAGCTTGTGTGTAAAAAGAAGGATATTTCGGAAAAGGGGATGGAAGTGGTCTTGCTTACTTCGCAGAGATAAATAGGCATTATGAGCATTCAAGAAAAATTGGAAGAGATTAAAAAACAGCCGGAACACATTCGCATGCGTTATGTTATTGGCTGTGTGGTCATTTCCATGATCTTTGTTTTTGTGGTTTGGTTTGTTTCCTTAAAGCAGAATTTTGAGCACATTAAGGAGAGTCCGCTTATGCAGAACGCTACAAATAACAATTCATTCGATAATGCGGTAAAAGAATTAAAAGATCAAAAAGATTCTCTCATGAATAATGGTTCTCAGTCGCAATCGGTTCCGGGAGTATAAAAATAATTGTTTGACAGTTGATCAATATGGAGCAGAAACAAGAAATGGGTGGAATTATTCGTGATCGCGCTATTACAGAGGAAATTCAACAGTCGTATCTTGACTATGCGATGAGCGTGATCGTGTCTCGCGCTTTGCCGGACGTTCGTGACGGTCTTAAGCCGGTACACCGTAGGATATTGTACGCAATGTGGGGGAGTGGACTTCGATCAACGGCAAAATTTCGAAAGTCGGCTACGGTAGTCGGAGAAGTATTGGGAAAGTATCACCCACATGGTGATGTTGCTGTGTATGATTCCATGGTGAGAATGGCACAGGATTTTTCTTTGCGATATCCACTTGTTTGGGGGCAGGGAAACTTTGGTTCTATGGATGGCGATAGCGCTGCGGCATATCGTTATACTGAGGCAAAATTGCGTCCTATAGCGGAAGAAATGCTTCTTGATATCGACAAGGAAACGGTAGATTTTGTGCCGAATTTTGATGGTGTTCACAAGGAGCCAACGGTGCTCCCATCAAAACTCCCTCAGTTACTCCTGAATGGAACGGTGGGAATTGCGGTTGGAATGGCGACGAACATACCACCACACAACCTGGAAGAGTTGGTGGAGGGGATATCGTACCTTATCGATCATCCTGATGCTACGGTCGATGATCTTTTAAAATATGTGAAGGGACCTGATTTTCCTACAGGTGGGATCATTTTTAATAAGAAGGATATTCGTGAGGCGTATGCTACTGGGCGCGGAAAGATCGTGACACGGGCAAAGGCGGATATTATTGAGGTAAAAGAGGGAGTATTTCATATTATTGTGACAGAAATGACGTATGCCACCAATAAGGCGGATATGTTGGAAAAGATCGCATGTTTGGTTCGTGATGGAAAGGTACAAGGTATACGAGATCTTCGTGATGAATCGGATAAAGATGGTGTGCGTGTCGTAATAGAACTCAAAAAAGATGCTTATCCACAGAAGGTGCTCAACAAGTTATATGCCACTACGGACCTACAAAAGAACTTCAATGTAAATATGTTGGCATTGGTCGATGGGATCGAGCCCCAAGTGCTCAATCTTAAGGCTATGTTGGAGTATTATGTGGCACATCGTGTCGAGGTTGTAAGACGACGAGCCGAGTACGATCTTCGAAAAGCGAAAGAACGCGCTCATATACTTGAAGGTCTTTCGAAAGCATTGGATCACATCAATGAGGTGATCGAGACCATTAAGCGATCACAAACAAAGGAAACAGCTCACAAGAATTTGCGTGATAAGTTCAAATTCTCGGACATACAAGCGACTGCTATTTTGGAAATGCGCCTTCAGACACTTGCCGGGCTTGAGCGAAGAAAAATTGAGGATGAATTGGCGGAGAAAAAGAAGATCATTGCATTTTTGCAAGATCTTCTTCGGCACAAGGATAAGATGCTGGCGCTTATTAAGTCAGAGTTGCAGGAGATGAAGAAGAAGTATGGAAATGGAAGAAAAACAGCAGTCGTTTTGTCTGAGGTGGGCACGTTTCGACAGGAAGATGTGATTCCCAACGAAGAGGCGGTGATATCTCTCACGCGAGGGGGTTATATAAAGAGGATGAATCCTTCAGCGTATCGGGTACAAAAACGAGGGGGGAAGGGTGTTATTGGTGCAAGCACTCGTGAAGATGATGTGGTCATGTTGTTTCGTGCCGTTATGACGCACGATGATCTTCTCTTCTTTACTAATTTTGGGAAGGTTTTTCAGTTGAAGGCTTATGAGATACCAGAGTCAACTCGAACATCAAAGGGGAATAGCGCGGTGAATTTTCTACAGCTCGCCCCCGAAGAGAAGATAACGGAGATCATTGCTTTTAATAAGGACGACGATTACAAATTTCTCTGTATGGCGACAACCCAGGGCGTGGTCAAAAAGACAAAGATCGAGGAGTTTCTCAAAGTACGAAGGAGTGGTTTATTTGCTATAAAGTTGGATGAAAAAGACTCTTTAGGTTGGGTAAAGCCGACGGTAGGAAGCGATGAGATAGTTTTAGTGACCAAAAAAGGTCAATCTATACGATTTAAAGAGTCCAATGTTCGATCTATGGGAAGAACGGCCGCTGGAGTATGGGGAATACGGATGAAAAAAGATGATATTTTGGTGGGTATGGACGTTGTTGCCAAAGGACAGAAGGGAATTGAGCTTTTAGCTCTCGCCCAAAATGGATATGGTAAGCGATCGGCACTTAAGTTCTATAAAGTGCAAAATCGTGGAGGCTCAGGGATAAAGACGGCCAAAGTAACGCCGAAAACTGGGGATCTCGTCTGGGCGAAGCTGGTAAGCACTGATGAAACGCAGCAAGAAGACATGATCGTCATTACTGAGAGGGGACAGGTTATTCGTATTCCTCTTAAAAGCGTGCCTTTGTTGGGGCGGGCTACTCAAGGTGTGCGTATTATGCGACCAAAAACAAAGGATCAGCTTTCTGCTGCAACGATATTGTAGAGTCTGCTTGCAATATAAGGAATAGTCTGTTATTGTGAGGGTATTAATTTTTAGAGTATAGCGGGTGTGGGTTTGCTGATTGGCAGAACGCATACTTTGCTGAAGTACCACTTATGGCACTCTCAACTGCGCAAAAGAAGAAGGTTACAAAGACATTTCAGAGACACGATTCTGATACTGGATCCCCGGAATATCAGATCGGTCTTTTTACTGAGGAGATTCGAAGGTTGACACTTCATCTCAAAAAGAACAAGAATGATAATCACTCAAGACGGGGTTTATTGGGGATGGTCTCAAAGAGACGAAGAATGCTTA
Organism: Minisyncoccia bacterium; assembly: GCA_041738235.1. Taxonomy (GTDB): domain Bacteria; phylum Patescibacteriota; class Minisyncoccia; order Moranbacterales; genus JBGSQF01. The sequence goes on along the minus strand of JBGSQF010000004.1, from coordinate 41,663 downwards.
CCTATCTTGAAAAGACAGATGAAAAGACGTATAAGAAGGTGATCAAGAAGCTTGGTTTGAAGAAATAGAGCTATCTTGTTGAAAGGTTTTTCTGTTTTTGAAAACAAAGTATGGCAAAATTTATAGAACAACGCGTTGGCGTATTGGTGGATATACAGAACTTGTATTATAGCGCCCGTGTTTTGTATGGGAAAAAAGTGAATTTTAAGCAGGTATTGGAAGATGCCGTAAGCGAGAGAAAGTTGATTCGCGCTATTGCGTATGGCATCAAAACAGAAGAGGGGTCTGAAGAACCCTTCTTTGAGGCTATGGAAAAGAGTGGTTACGAGATGAAGACCAAGGATCTTCAGATATTCCCCGGTGGGGCAAAAAAAGGTGATTGGGACGTAGGTATTACAGTGGATGCTGTTAAACTCTCAAAAAGTCTTGATGTTATAGTCCTGGTCTCGGGCGACGGAGACTATGTTCCTTTGGTGGAATATTTGCAGAATACGGCCGGTTGTCGTGTGGAGGCAATTGCCTTCGGGGAGTCCACAAGTGCAAAGTTGCGTGAGGCGGTGGATGATTTTATCGACCTTTCCGCGGACAAGTCGAAGTATCTTGTGGCTGAGAGAAAGTTTCACAAGAAGAAGTGAGTTTTTTTATTTGTTAAGTATCCCTGAGAAGTGTCGTTGTAGGCACATCCCAGATCGTTGTTTGCGCTCTGAGACGTGTATATTACGGTATTCTCAGGACCAAGGCGTTTTATGCAAGAGGTAAAAAAATGGACGCTCCAAATTGGAGGAAGAGACCTGGTTATTGAAACGGGAATGCTTGCTAAGCAGGCAAATGGTTCGGTGAGAGTGAGCTATGGTGATACAGTGGTGTTGGCAACTGCAACGATGAGCAGGGGCGCTTCCTTTGTTTCGGGATATTTTCCACTTATGGTGGATTATGAGGAGCGTTTTTATGCATCTGGCAAGATCAAAGGGAGTCGTTTTGTAAAACGAGAAGGGCGCCCAACGGATGAAGCAGTATTGACGGGGCGCTTGGTAGATCGAACAATTCGACCGCTCTTTGATATGCGCATGCGAAATGATGTGCAGGTTGTTGTGACCGTGCTGTCCATTGACCAAGAAAATGATCCAGATATTGTTGCTATCGTTGCCGCCTCTACGGCGCTTCATCTCTCTGATATTCCGTGGAGTGGACCAGTTGCAGCTGTTCGAGTGGGGATGAATGGTGAAGGATTTATTCTTAATCCCATACAAAGCGAGCGAGAGGAAAGTATTTTGGATCTAGCAATATCTGGAACGAAGAATAAGATAAACATGGTGGAAGCGGGGGCAAAGGAAGTTTCTGAGGAAAAAGTGGTAGAGGCATTTGCGTTTGGACAACAAGCGATCGAGAAGATCGTGGATTTTGTCGAAGGTATTCGTTTGGAAGCTGGAAAAGAGAAGGCAACACCGATCATGGTTTCTTGGGAGGAGGATTTTGAGAAGAGCATACGGTCTATATTGGAAGAAAAGGAATATGAAGATGCTTTGTATAGTCAAGAAGAAAAGGCTAAAAAATACGAGAGATTGTCAATGATACGAGATGCCGTTTTTACCTTTGTAAAAGAGAGTGTTCCAGAAGAGAATCGAGGTAAGATGAAGGAGGCAGCAGAGATCATTATCGATACAGTGGCCGACGAATTGGTTCACAAAAACGTTCTTGAACAAGAATTGCGTCCAGATCACAGAACATTAACACAGCTCCGACCTATTAACTGTCAGGCAGGAGTCCTACCTAGAACTCATGGAACAGGGTTGTTCACACGAGGGGAGACGCAAGTGTTAAGCGTTGCCACACTAGGCGCACCAGGCATGGAGCAGTTGATCGATACGATGGAAGAAACAGATGTCAAGAAGCGGTACATGCACCATTATAACTTTCCCGCTTTCTCGGTTGGTGAAGTGCGTCCAATGCGTGGACCAGGCAGAAGAGAGATCGGTCATGGAGCGCTCGCAGAGCGTGCTATTGAGCCACTTATTCCTTCAAAGGAGAATTTTCCCTATGCAATTCGAGTGGTGAGTGAGGTATTGGAATCGAACGGATCTTCTTCAATGGCGTCGGTATGTGGGTCTACATTGGCTCTTATGGACGCCGGTGTTCCTATTAAGGCTCCTGCGAGCGGTATTGCTATGGGAATCATAATTGACACACAGAATAAAGAGAGCAATGCTCCCGCGTTTAAGGTGTTGACAGATATTCAAGGTTTGGAGGATCACTTTGGGGATATGGACTTCAAGGTGGCTGGGACTCGAGAAGGTGTGACGGCTTTGCAGATGGATGTAAAGGTTGATGGAGTAAATACGGAGATGTTAGCTGCTGTCTTAAAACAATCGCATGTAAACCGCCTGGAGATCTTGGACATGATCGAGGCTTTGCTTTCTGGACCGAGAAAGGAGATGTCCCCATATGCACCGAGGATCATTACGATCCATATCAACCCAGAAAAGATACGTGATGTCATCGGCCCTGGAGGAAAGGTGATAAATCAGATCATTGATGAGACTGGAGTTGAGATCGATATTGAAGATGACGGATTGGTTTTTATTACGTCAACTGACGAGATAAGTGCTAAGAAAGCCGAGGAGTGGGTACGTAATATTACCCGTGAGGTTCGAGCCGGCGAGGTATTTCAGGGACAAGTAAAGCGTATTATGAACTTTGGTGCTTTTGTGGAGATTTTACCGGGACAAGAGGGGTTGGTTCACATATCCGAACTTTCCGATAGGCGGGTGGAACGTGTAGAGGATGTTGTGAATGTAGGAGATATGGTTTCTGTCAAGGTAAAGGAAATTGATAAGCAGGGAAGAATAAATTTGACCATGAAAGATGTGCCTAAGGTTGCATAGAAATAGGGTTGTGTTGCGAGTCATTTGATATTGGTGTACAATACAATCAATTGAAAAATTTTCTATGTTTGCAAAACAAAACAAAATACAAGATGCGAACGTGAATGATTTGGACGACGTTGTTATTGATCCAAAAAATATCCGAACTTTCATACCGTCTTCTCCCAAATATGATGGGATCGTTCCAAACACCAGTTCTAAAAAGGAAGGGAATCGGGTTTTTCAAAAAGACTTTGCTCAACACGATCTCTCCCAGGGCCAAGACCTTCCTATACCAGAAGCGGTTGAAATTCCTGAGAATTCGCCTTTTTTTGGTTTGAAGGGGGATGTTCAGGCTGTTTCTCCAGAGGAGTCTGTGAATGTCACAAAAGATGTTGCTGGTATTGATACCGGGGCTTTCTCAAAAGAGACTCCTGTGTTTGTAGAACAGAAAGAAAGTATCGATCAAGTGGGGTCCCCCATTAAAGAATCGATTAAAGAGGTTGAGGGAAATGTACAAAATGGAGCTACGCGGTCTATTGATGGCATGGGAATGACGACTTTGGGGGATGATCTACCAAAATCTTTGCCAGTTGAAAATTACTCTGGGAGGAATGAGTTGGATGTGATGCCAAAAAAGGCGGTTCGAGGAGGATCTCCCGGGAGGGGATTTCAAGTATTTTTTGTAGTACTGGTGTTCGTGCTGATAGGGCTGATTGCTTGGGGAGGCTATTACTATTGGAAGAGTCGAGCGGTGCCCCCGGTTACGCCAGAGCAGCTACCTATTATTGTGGATAACAATCCCGTCACTCCTCCAAGCAATGAGGTACCCTTTAAATATGATTGGAAGATTGCCAATACTATTATTATCGATGACCAAGGTGGAAAGAGCGCTCTTTCTGAGATTGAAAAAGCGATAAATGACTTTTCTCTGTATAAGGGTGAAGGCGTTTTGGAATTTTACTTTGTGGACAATCTCAATAATTTAACAACGGTTTCAAGTAAAGCGTTGGTGGATAAATTGGGGATAACTCTTCCGGAATCTATCAAGGCTCTCTTAAAAGAAACTGGCGAGGGAAGGGTTTACTTGGATAAAAAAGGAGCGGAAGTGCGTGTGGCAGTTGCATTAGAAACAACTTCTCGCGATTCTGCTTTGGCAGGACTTCTTGCTATTGAGCCAGAGATGGTGAGTGACCTTTTGCCTATTTATATGGGTAAGGTTATAAGTAATCCCGAAAAAGCGGTTTTTAATGATCAAGTCTATAGAGAGTATGCTGTTCGCTACCATAATATAGATCTGGGTAACGACCTTTCCCTTGATTATACATTTCGAAGAGATACATTGCTTATTTCCTCCAGCAAAGGTTCATTGCGTGCCGTTTTGGATACGTTGGACGGAAAAATAGCAATGCCGTAAAAAAGTAACTTACTTTTTTTGGTGAGTTAATAGTAGAAGGTTTGTACACAAATTTTAGTAGAGAGTTGTCTTAAATGAAAGAAAAAGGGAGTAAGTTTTGACTCGGGGTAAAAAGTGTGCTATACTATGCATATCAGTGGAGTACTTTAAAAATAGTTTTCCTTTCGGCAGAACCGATTTGATCATATAGTTCATGTGATCAAGTCGGTTCTGCTGACCCCTCAAAAAAAGTCGATCAATGCATCGACACAAACAAAAAAAACAAAAACAAAATACGGTGGACTTCCACGCCCGGGAAATTTTCTCGAATGAAAAGAAAAACTCTCGCGCGTGGGAGTTCCCAAAAAGCGCAAAACAAAAACAAACAAAAAAGCGCACAGTTAGCTCTTTAAAAAAGGTGATAGGATCACCGGGGGATGGGGAACTAAACCAGTCGTGAACAAAAAACATTGAGTTTAAAGAGATGCTCTCACCCGGGCATCCGAAACGAAATGTTGTCGCGACAACAGCATCGGGCGCTAGCCATATATTATATATTTTGGGCCTCAGCGCCCGGTGTCAAAACACTTTTTGAGCATATTGAGAAGAAGAGATTCGGCGAAAGGCCGTTTTTTTGTTTTTTAATATCTGGTATACTAGTATACCAGCAAGATAATAATATGGATTTTTGATCATGTTTAAACTATTTTTTCCAAAAAAATTGGGCAATTCTCACAAATGGGGGCAAAAGGGGGAAGATATTGCAGAGCAGTTTCTTAAGAAGTTGGGCTATAGGATCTTGGAAAGAAACTATGTTAATAAGAGGGGGTATCGTGTTGGTGAGATCGATATTATAGCGCAGGATGAGCAAGAGATCGTTTTTGTGGAGGTCAAGACAAGAAAACGCCTTGGAAAGTATGATCTTCCGCCTGAGATGTTTGTAGATGTGCACAAGATCGCCCATTTACAACAAAGCTCATTTCGCTATTTAACTGAAAATAAAAAAATGGGAGAGAAATATCGCTTTGATGTTATTGGTATTACTTATGAAAAAGGGAGGAGCGTAGACATCAAACATCTGAAGAATATTTTTTTGTAGACATAGGGGAGAATATTCTGTATACTAATAGGCGTAGTTTAGAAATGGGTCCAATAATCTTTAAGAAAAGTGTATGGCATACGATAAAGAATTTTTGGAAAATATGAGGGAAAGGTTGTTGGAAGAAAAGAAATCACTTGAAAATGATCTTTCTCGTTTTGCAAAACCATTCGGAGAGGAAGGGGAATATAGGACGATCGAGGAGAATCTGGGAAGTGATATGGATGATAGTGCGACAGAAACAGAGATCAATGACAATAATCGATCTTTGGAGAGATCCTTGGAGGCTAATCTGAGGGATGCGTTGGATGCACTGGCAAAAATAGACGCTGGAACTTATGGTATCTGCGAAAAAACGGGAAGAGAGATCCCAAGAGAACGATTAGAAGCTCTTCCAATGGCTCGGACTTGCGCTGATGTTTAATCTTTGATCGGCGGTATGTTAAAGAAAGCGGTTTTTGCTTTTTTTGCGTCGACTTGTTTGTTTTTTGTCGACCGATTGGCAAAAAGCGCTTTTTTTGGTTTTTCCGGGATTTGCAACGGGGGTATTTCCTTCGGTTTTTTTGCTGGATGGGGGTTATTTTTGACGGTAGTTGGTTTGTTGCTCTTCTTCTACTTCACTTTTCTTTTGAGAGAAGTCTGGGGAGGGCAATATTTTTTACTGGGTTTGGGGATGTTTCTTGCCGGAGCGGTCTCAAATATTTTGGATAGAATGTATTACGGTTGTGTAAGGGATATATTTGACTTTTTTGGATGGTTTGTCTTTAATATTTCTGACGGGCTTCTTTTTTTGGGGGCGCTGTGCATGGCGTGGTCGATAGTTGTTTGGAAGGACAAGCAGATGAAGTAAATTTGAAAGATCAGACTGGGTCTGGTAGAGTGGGGTGTTATCCTTTTTATCTCAGAAATATGCCATCTAAAGTATATTCGGGTGCTGTGGTGGGGCTTGAGGGGATGTTGGTCGAGGTTGAGACGGATGTTTTGGGTGGTGGAATGCCAAACCTGATATTGGCGGGGCTTCCCGATGCCGCAGTAAAGGAGGCAAAAAATCGTGTAGAAGCAGCACTAAAGAATAGCGGGTTCAATCCCCCATATCTTTCGGGGCGGGTAACGGTCAACCTGGCTCCTGCCGATGTGCCAAAGGTAGGTCCGGTCTATGATTTGCCGATGGCGATGGGATTTTTGTTGATCACGGATCAGGTTTCTTTTGATTATCGTGGGAAACTATTTGCCGGGGAGTTGTCGCTGGACGGTACGGTTCGACCAATTCACGGAGGGTTGATGCTAGCGCTTTTGGCTAAAGAGAAAGGGTTTGAGGAGCTTTATGTTCCGCGAGAAAATGTGCGGGAGTGCAGTGTTGTGAAGGGCATCTCGGTGTTTCCGGTGGATTCTCTGAGACAACTCGTTCTTCACCTAGAAAAAAAGAACCTGATCGATTCGGCCGTATTTTCTGGGCATGGAGAGTACGAGGAAGACTTTCAGGGAGAAGATATGGCAGAGGTTGCCGGACAAGAACAGGCAAAACGCGCTTTGGAGATAGCGGCGGCTGGCGGGCACAACATCCTTCTTGCTGGCAGTCCCGGTAGTGGGAAAACGATGTTGGCGCGGGCAAGTGCGGGAATACTGCCACGGCTTACTTTGGAAGAGTCGCTGGAGATCACCAAAATATTTTCCGCCTCGGGGCTTCTTCCTAAAGATACAGCACTCCTTCATACGCGACCTTTCCGAAGTCCTCATCATAGCGCCAGTGCGGTATCGCTTGTGGGAGGGGGATCGGTTCCCAAGCCGGGGGAGATCTCTTTGGCACATCGGGGGGTTCTTTTTCTCGATGAGTTTGCGGAGTTTTCACGGTCGGTACTCGAAACATTGCGACAACCCTTAGAAGAAGGCACGATCGTGGTGTCTCGTGCCAAAGGGTCATTTACCTTCCCGGCCAACTGTATGTTAGTTGCGGCGATGAATCCATGTCCCTGTGGGAATCATGGGGATAGTGAAGTCATGTGTTCGTGCTCGCCCAATCAAATCCTTAACTACCAGAAAAAAATATCGGGTCCGCTACTGGATCGCATTGATCTGCAGGTGGAAGTCCCGAGAGTGAAGGTTGAGCATCTCCAAAACGTTCGGAAAGGAGAGAAAAGTGCCAATATTCGAAAACGCGTGGAAAGTGCTCGGGAGCGACAGTACCGTCGCTTTGCTGGAGATTCAATCCTTACCAATAGTGAGATGGGTCGAAAACATATTGAGCAATATTGTACTTTGAGCGAGGAGTGTCAAACGCTTCTTCGAAGGCTTATCTCCTCACTTTCTCTTAGTGCCCGTGGCTATTTTCGATTGATCAAAGTGGCGCGTACCATTGCCGATTTGGAAGGGTCTGAAATTATCGCCGAGAGCCATATCGCCGAAGCGGCACAATATCGATTTCGGAAAGAGTAGTGTGTGTTTTTTTATCAGGAGGGACGTATCTTTAGTTTTACGTATGACTGATGAGTGGCTATAATGAAATATCAGATTAATTACTTGACTGAGTGATTATTTCTATGAATAAAGGACCTAGACAAGAGGGGGTGGGAGAACATATTGATGATTGGGCCAGGGAAATGAATAGAGTTCAGCCCGATTCAGCTGAGTTTCTTGATGAAAATAGGGCACAAGGATTTCGCGAGGTTGAAAGGTTGGGATTGCCCCGATATGTTCGACAAGAAGTAAATCTCGCCGATTTCTTTGTGAACAAGGAGCAATATTTTAAGGATTTGGAGAGAAAAAAATATTTTATAACACTTATTCCAATACAAAAAGACGAGAGGAGGCTTAGTAGGTGGGGCATAGGAAGGGAAGAAGTAGTTGATTTTGTAAAGAAAAACATTGATGCTGAAAAATTTCATCAGTATAATCTTATAATACAAGAGTATTTTGAAAATCTTTTTGGTGGAAATATTATTATTGGCTCAGAAAAGAATCAAATCTATGTAGAGTTTAAGACCGGATCACCAAGTGAGATCGCGAATGGATCAACAACCCCAGAATTTTTCATAGGACAAGATGAACATACGGGATCATTTCGCTATTCTTTCGAGGATGAGGGTCTGAGAAGGGTAATGTATCAGACATTACTTTCTGTACCACATGAAGGACAGGAAAGAGATATGCTATTTCTTCCTGGGTATTATGAATTTGTAATAGTCAAGGATGATGAGGGGAGAGTTAGGCCTATTTTTCTTGATTATAAGGATAAACCAGTGTATCAAGTGGCTTGGAAAGATTCAAAACTGAAGTAAAGATAAGCTAAAGAGGGGTTGTCTTGGAGTGGTTGGTATTTTCTTTTAAATATGGTAAGGTTATTTTGAAAAAGATAACACTTTTATATGAATACAAAAACAATTCTGGTGGTGTGTGGGGGAAGATCGACGGAACATAGCGTTTCTTTGCTTTCGGCGAGGAATGTTGTTGGGGCAATTTCGGAAAAAAAGTATAAAGTGGTGATCGTGGTGATCGATGCGTGTGGTGGATGGTTTTTGCTTTCTAAGAAAGAATTTGATGATGTGGTAGAGGGAGGGGAGCTCAGTAAGGGTAAAAACAAGTTTACCGAGGTTATGTGTGCTCCCAACGAGGGCAAGGGCATGCGTGTAATAGATATAACAACGGGAAGGGTGTTGGCTCGAGCTGACGTGGTCTTCCCTGTTCTTCATGGGAAATATGGTGAGGATGGATCGATCCAAGGACTTCTTGAGATGATGGATGTGGCATACGTAGGACCGGGAGTACTGGCGAGTGCTCTAGGTATGGATAAAGAGATGGCCAAGCGAGTGCTCAAGGAGGCGCATATAGAGACGTCCCCTTACGGAGTGATGTGTCGAGGAGATTCTCAAAAAAACGTGTTTCGAGAATATAAAAAGCGTTTTGGTCTCCCATTTTTTGTAAAACCTGCTCGATGTGGCTCTTCAGTGGGAGTTCGAAAGATATGTACAGAGCGGGAGTTCTTTTTCGCTATCCGAACGGCATTTTTGTATGACGACAAAATTCTTATTGAGGAGATGGTGGTTGGGCGTGAGATCGAGTGTGCTGTGATGGGGGGCGTACATGAAGCCCAGGTATCGGTTCCTGGCGAGGTTTTGGTGGGAAATGGACATACATTTTATTCTTATGAGGCGAAGTATTTAGATGAGTTGGGTGCAGAGATCGTCATGCCGGCAAAATTGGCGCCGTCGGTCAAAAAGCGTGTTCGGGAGATCGCCTTAGCAACCTATCGGGCTTTAGAATGTGAAGGGATGGCTCGGGTAGATCTTTTTGTTACGATGCGTGGTCGTATATATGTCAATGAGATAAATACTATTCCAGGATTTACTGATATCAGTATGTATCCAAAGCTCTGGGCACAGGAGGGTATAACGGGGTCTCGACTAGTCGATTTGTTATTGCGAGAGGCTGTCCAGCGTAAAAAGCAGAAGGATTCGATTCGTACACGATATGAGAAATAAGGGGAGAAAAAGTATCGTCTTTTTTGCACTTCTCCTTATAGTATTCTTTGGGGGAATGTTTTTGATTCGGGGAGAAAAGCGGGAGTTGGGATATGATCAGGAGGTCCTTCGTTCTGTGTGGGTAGATGACGATGGATTACTTGTGCGGCATACTTTCTCCGGCAAAAAAACGGTAGGTGAATTTTTGAAGGAAAAACAACTTCTTCGAGAGCGTACAGATGACATAAGCGTTCCAATGGATCAAAAATTGTTTGGGGGTGAAACGGTTGCTATTGCGCGCACTAAAAAGATTCTTCTTTCGGTTGGCGAAGAAAAGGCGCGGGAGATCGAGACCACCCGTGGATTTGCACTGGATGCGGTTATTGATCAAGGGGTTGAATTGGCTGCGGATGATTTTATCTTGCCGTCAGCTGAGACTCTACTTGAGGATAACTTGGAGGTTTCAGTAGTGCGTGTGGTAGTGACGGAAACCACAGAAGAGGAGGTTGTTGCTTTTGCCACAAAAGTAACGGAAGATGGCAAGATGGGTTGGCGGGAAAAGAAGGTAACACAGAAAGGGGAGAATGGGATGCGAGAGAAGCGATACAAGGTGGTGTCACACAACGGGGAGATGGTCAAAAAAATACTGATCTCAAACGAGATAACAAAGGATCCTGTAACGGAGGAGGTGATCCAAGGAACCTATGTGAAGTTGGGAAAGAAGAACACCGGACAGGGGACGTGGTACGCCTATACAGGAACACTCGCGGCGGCAAGTCCGTGGCTTCCAATGGGAAGCTATGCCAAGGTAACGAATGTAGGAAATGGCAAGTCGGTGATTGTCAAAATCAACGATCGCGGACCTTTTGGGAAGAACCGTATTATTGATCTGGATAAAGTGGCGTTCACGAAGATCGCATCGATCGGTGCAGGAGTGATTGATGTTGTTGTGGAGCCGGTGTTAAATTGATCAGTGGGGCCATCTTCGTGAAGGTGGGGTGGGGCACACTTAAGAAAAGTCTGGACTTCTGCTTGTATTGTGGCGAGGAATAACAAAGAGAAATTTGAGGGTAGAGGAGTTATTAAGATGCTAAATCGCTTTTTTATGAGACCACAGTTGGTGAGTATTCACGGGGGGATGACGTTTCGGTCGAAGGGGGAGTATATGAAATGGCTCAAAATTCGAGAGATTTCTTTAGAACGAAGAGTAAAGTGGAGTGAGGGATACTTGGACGAGCAGTTAGGGAAGCGATTCGAAATCATTCGTCCGAGAATGCCTTTGGCGGACAATGCGCAGTATAAAGAGTGGGAAATTCATTTCGAGCGCTATCTGCCATTTTTGTGTGATGGAGTGGTGTTAATGGGTAAGTCACTAGGAGGGGTATTTTTGGTGAAGTATTTGGCAAAGAAAAAATTTCCGGTGCGGATCCGGTCAGTATATCTCGTGGCGGCGCCTTTTGATAATTCTTTGCCGGACGAGGATTTGGTGAATGGATTTGCATTGCGAGGAGATCTCTCAATGGTCGAGAAGAACTGTGGTGATGTAAACTTCTTTTTTTCACCTCACGATGATGTGGTGCCGATCGAACACTGCTATAAGTATATGCGGAAACTCCCCAACGCCCAGTTCAACGTTATCGAAAATGTTGAGGGACACTTCCAGGCGGAAGAGTTTCTAGAATTGGTGGAGATGATCATGAGAAAGTAAGCACGAAGAAGGAATTCTCTTCTATTCGTACATCAAACTTTCTATTTTTTCTGTGTCGACGAACGTGTAAAGAGGCTCTTGCTCTTCGTGAAGTGGTCTAAAGTCTTGTAAGTCTTGGTAAGTATCAAAGACTACGTTTATTTGTGCTAGCTTTTTGGCAAACTCCTTTCTCGGCAACGTTTCCGAAGTGTCGATCAGATCTTGAACCTGGGACAGTGTCTCTTCTAAATTGCTGGGTTCATCATAAACATCTTCACGTATTCCGCCAATGATGTGGCTACCGATGAGAATGTCACTTAACTCACTTCTCATTTGCCTGAGTATGTGTTCTTTTTGTGCTTCTTTGTTTAGGGGTGTATTTCTTTTTTGAGCGCTGCTTGTGTTCATCTCTGGTGACCACATATATTTTTAGATTAGGATTAGCGTAGTTAATCTGTCAATAGGGTAACAAAAATTTGTGTATTGTACAAATTTTGATATGCTGTGGGTAAGAGGTATGGCCATTTTTTACGGTATTTTCGAAATATTTTCATTAAATAAGGAGGTATGATGGAGTATTGGAAGACCCCACCTAGCATTAAGGTCTATGAAGCTCTCGGGGCCGTGGCTGATGGACGAGTGAATATGACGAATAAAAGGAGTGCGCGTGTTATGTCCTCAGATGGATCAAAATGGTACGACGTGTCGTATAATCGTGACGTGAATGCCATTATGGCGAATGATAACGGATCGTACTGGGTGGGATATCTTGGGTATCCCGCAATTGCTTTTCTCATGGTAAGTGGTGTATTACTGTATGATGAGCTGGTGGCACAATCGCTCAAAGGCATTGCTTGGAAGGAGATCAACCAGAGAACTAAAAATGACTTTGGCAAAACGATGGCGGAAATATTTTCTGGGATGTCCGGAGAGAATCGCGCAAGGATTGAAATGTTTGGGGAAAAAGTTTTACAAGAGATTGATCGGTTGAGAATCGGGAAGTTGGGGAAGAGGGTGAGGCCACCGAGGGAGAAGTGAGAACGCTTTTTTGTGGGGGGTTTCCCCATCCCCGTGTTTGCTCTTGGAAGTGCATACGGTCTATATGACGGATATGTTTAATTTTTTTTCTGAAAAAAATTTTATGCAACCGAAGAAATCGTTGGGACAGAACTTTTTGCGGGATGAAGGCGTGGTGGAAAAGATTATTTCCGATATTTCAGCGCGGGAAGGCGAGGTGATCGTGGAGGTGGGCCCAGGGGAAGGCGTGCTGACGGAGCGGTTGGCCGAAAGGGGTGCGCGGGTGGTGGCGATCGAACTGGATGATCGGCTTATCCCTGTTTTAGAGGAGAGGTTTCGGCACTATCCGAATGTGAGTATTGTGCATCAAGATGTGCTTCAGGTAAATATGAAAGAAGTATTCAAAAGTTGCGAGTTGCAAGGTTCGAGCTATCGGATCGTAGGGAATTTACCATACTATATTACGTCGGCGATCGTGCGGAAGTTTTTGGAAAGTGAGTGTGCACCGAGTGAGATGTTTTTTATGGTGCAAAAGGAGGTGGGAGAAAGGATCTGCGCCGGGGTGGGGAAGATGAGTGTTTTGTCGGTCGCGGTACAGTATTATGCAGATCCCGAGATGTTATTTGTTGTCCCAAAAGAATCGTTTGATCCGATACCGAAAGTAGAAAGCGCTTTTATAAGGATAGTGACCAATAATAAAGGACAGTTCACAGGGGACGGAGAAGAAACGAGAAAGTTCTTTAGGATGGTCAAGATCGGATTTTCGGCAAGAAGAAAAACGCTCGAAAATAACTTGGCAAATGGATTGCATTTGGAAAAAATTCTTGTATCAGAGCTGTTGGAGGATGCGGGTGTATCGACCAAAGCGCGAGCTCAGGATCTGAGCATCGAGGGGTGGAAGAAGCTGGTAATGTGTCTAGAGAGAAGTCAGTAGTTTTGAAGCGATAACGAGTCCGTAGAGGGTCACAAAGAAGAGGAGTACAAGCGGGAGGTGGCGAGGAGAGAGTTTAAAACGTTTCCATTGGTGGGAGGTGGCGACGGTCCAAAAGGAGAGTCCTCCAAAGAGAATGGCCCAGAAGGTAAGCGAGGCGTCGTTGAGCGCCCAGATGCTTAGAATAAAGGAAAAAAATATCCCCGAGGCGACGATGAGTCGTCCTTTTGTTTCTCCGAATAGGACAGGAAGTGTGTAAATGCCATCTTTTTTATCCCCCGCGATATCTTTAAAGTCCTTTATGGGGAGAGAGAGTGTGTAGGAGACAAGAAGAAGAGTGATGATATTTCCAGGGAGGTGTGCAAGTGTCCCTGTAGGAGATAGAGTGATATATCCGAGGAAGAAAAGGAGGATCGAGGCTACGGCGCTTATGAAGGTGGCTATGATCGGAACGCGTTTCAGGCGCAGTGGCCACGCGCTGTAGATCCATGCAAGTGCCTGGTAGCAGAGAAGAAAGACTGGGGCGATGAGAAGAGCAACTCCACTGAGAAGGAGGGATGCGAAGAAGAAGATCCACCCGAGGATCTTGTATTCATATTCGGAGAAAATGTTTCGAATAAGCGGTCTTTCGGTGTTGGTAATCGCATCTATTTTTCTGTCAAAAAGATCATTAATAATAACAGAGGCAAACCAAGCGTATTGAACTGCAATGATCAGAAGAAAAAATGCAATAATATCAAAGAAGGAGAAATTGATGGGTTTTTCTGCGAAAAGGATGCTCAGGCCTGCGCCAACAAGGATGAGTCCTCCGTGGTAGATCGATTGGGGGAGGCGCATATTTTTTATGAGGGCAAATGCTTTTTTGGGGTACAGGTAGATGCTAAGGACGGGCACCCCAACGGAGATGACGAGAGCGTAAATGAGACTCATCTTTACGTTCAGAATGCTCACAAGATCTCCTGGTGTTTGGGAAAGAATCTTTTCAGGAGTGAGAAATAACTGTGCGACATTGGTTGCTGATATTGAGAGAAATCCCTCTGAAAATCCTCGTACGATAAGCGTGACCCAAGAAGGAAATGTTCCAAGAATAAAAAAGAAGATATAGGCAAGAAGTGTCCAAAGAAGGGATCTGAAGAGTTTTTTGGTTTTAACTAATATATAGGAAAAGAAAAAAATGAGAGAAAGGGCCACTTCTACGCGAACGCCATAGGTAATACCAATATTTGGAGCATCCCCAAAGAAGGTGATAAATCGGGTCCAAAGGCCATGGAGACCATCGAATTTATAGAAACTCCAAAATCCGGCTCCATGGGAAATGACGTGGTCGATCAGGGGTGGTGTGAGAATGATCAAAAATCCTACAAGGAGGACATTGGTGATCTTTGGAAGGCTGGTTTTTATTGCTGCGGAAAGAAGCCAAAGAAAGAGAATGTAGGAAAGAAGAAAAAAAAGAAATGTGTGAGTGAATTCCGCAAAGAGGAAAGAGGGAGAATGGTTGCTAAAGTTTCCGAGCCAGCTCTCAATGAGGAGGCGTGTAAATATGAGTGTCAGAAAGGTCCCTATCCAGAGCGGAAAGGCAGTTGGAGAGGATTCAAGGGTGTGGATGAATTTGGAGACCAGCACGTTTAGTAGCTTCATATACATGTATTGAAAGGATGTTGCTTCATTATCTCCTAAATGGAGGGAATCGTCGATATTGACAGTAAGTAGTATATGTGCCGGGTTTTCTTGGTGCGCTTCACGCAAGGACAAATGATCAGGTGTTGTGTGAATACGACCTACACAACACATGGAGTTGAGGAAAGGTTTAAGGTCTTTTATGCCGGGTATGTTATAATGACGGGACTTAGGAAATAGTTGATTTTATCTTATATCTCTAGAACAATGTCCGGTATTTTGGCATCACTTAATGATAAACAAAGAGAGGCTGTGGAAAGGACCGACGGGCCACTTTTAATACTGGCCGGGGCTGGATCGGGAAAGACGAAAACATTGACCCATCGTGTAGCCTATTTGATCCGGGAGAAGGGAGTGTCGCCAGGGCAGGTGTTGGCGGTGACATTCACCAATAAGGCAGCGGGAGAGATGAAGGAGCGTATCGGTCAGCTTCTAGGAGGATCAATAGGGCAGAGGTACGGAAATCGAGGAGTGTCATTTGGTAATCTGCCTTTTGTTGGAACGTTTCATAGCATGTGTGTGCGAATTCTTAGAAAAGATATCGATAAATTGGGGCGAGATGCGGGATTTCAGATATTTGACACTTCAGAGCAGAGAACCATTATGACGGAGGTGATCAAAGAGCTTGATCTTGATCCGCAACAGTTTAAGCCGGTAAGTTTTTTGGCGGCGATATCGGGAGCAAAGAACGAGCTTATTGATGAAGCCTCATTTACGAATTCCGCACAGGGGTATTTTGAAGAGATGGTGGCTAAGGCATATGAGAGGTATCAACAGAAACTTGTAGAAAACAATGCTTTGGATTTTGATGATATTTTGCGCTATACGGTCAAGCTTTTTTCTGATATTCCTCCGATTGCGGAAGAGTACCAAAAAACATTTCGGTATATAATGGTTGACGAGTACCAAGATACGAACAAGGCGCAGTATCAACTGATCCGGCAACTTTCTAATGGACACCGAAATATTTGTGTGGTGGGGGATGACGCGCAGTCGATCTACCGCTTTCGCGGAGCGGATATTCGAAATATTTTGGAGTTTGAGAAGGACTATCCGGATGCACATGTGGTGTATTTGGAACAGAATTATCGTTCTACTCAAACTATCCTTGACGCAGCGGATCACATTATTGCTAATAATGTAAATCGTAAAGAGAAAAAACTTTGGACAGACCAGGGAATGGGAAATAAAGTTATCATTTATGAAGCATCTGATGAGCTTAGTGAAGCCCGATTTGTGGGACGAGAGATCGAGCGACTTCATAAAAAAGAAAAAGCTTCTTACTCAGATATGGCCATACTTTATCGTACCAACGCACAGTCGCGCGCCTTGGAAGAGCGGTTTTTGCGAGAAAATATTCCGTATCGGATCGTTGGAGGTATACGGTTCTACGATCGTAAAGAGATAAAAGATATCATTGGGTATGTTCGGCTTCGTAATAACCCGAGGGATTGGTTGGCGCTGGGGCGTGTGGTCAATGAACCGAAGCGCGGTATTGGAAAACAGACGCTTTCCAAGTGGCGATCGTATGCATCTCAAAATGATCTGGATAGTATGTCTGCTGGTCTCGCTGAGGGTATAGGGGAGGCGCATATTCTAAGCTCTAAAGTTCGTGCGATCGGTGAATTTTGCCGGATAATGGAAGATCTTGGATCAACAGAAGAGGATGAAAAACTTTCCGCGTTCCTTGAACGTGTGTATTGGAAGACGGGATATGCGAGAATGCTTGAGAAAGAAGATGATTCTGAATCAAAGGCGCGTCGGGAAAACATTGCTGAGCTTTTTTCTGTGGCAAAACGATACGATGATCTTCCGCTGGAAGAAGCTATACCGGTGTTTTTGGAAGATGTTTCACTTATTGCTGATACCGATGAAATAGAGGAAGATGCGCAAGCTGTGCACTGTATGACATTGCATAGCGCTAAGGGACTCGAGTTCCCCTATGTTTTTATTGTAGGATTGGAGGAGGGAATACTGCCTCACTCACGGAGTGTGATGAATTACGCAGAGCTGGAAGAAGAGAGGAGACTCATGTATGTGGGAGTAACGCGAGCAAAGAAGGTTTTATATCTTGTGCACGCAAATCGTCGACTTTTGTTTGGTTCGACTCAGGCCAATCCGCCATCGAGGTTTTTGGATGAGATCCCGGAACAGCTTGCTGAAAGAAAGAGCGACGGCGAGTTTCGGGAATACTCAACGGAAACGTACGGAGGGCGTATGGTAAAACGGTATAACCTCACAAGTCAAAAGCCGAAGACCAAAGACCGAAAGTCAGGCAAGGATGAAAGTTTTTCGGATGGGGAGAAGGTGATGCATGAGGTGTTTGGGCGGGGGATTATTGTGAGTCAAAACCCGGAACTCTATACGGTCGTTTTCCAGAAGGCGGGAATTAAAAAGATCGCACGGGGGTTAGGCGTACTTCAAAAGTTTATGAAAAATGAGTAGAAGGAGTTGTGGATCGGTAGTAAAAAATCCTCATTATTGAGGATTTTTTCGGTGAAACTTTTTATGCACTTCCCGGAGGCGTTCGTTAGTTATGTGAGTATAGATCTGTGTGGTGGTTATAGAGGAATGGCCGAGAAGTGTTTGGACACTCCGTATGTCAGCGCCGTTTTTAAGGAGATCGGTGGCAAAGCTGTGTCTAAGTGTGTGTGGATGGACATCCTTTACAATACCGGCTGAAACAGCGTAGTCTTTGACCAGGCGTTGGATGGAGCGTGGGGTAAGGCGGAGCGATCCGTCCTTTTTGATATTTGCCTTTGAGGGGAGTCGGACAAATAAGGCTTCGTCTATGTCAGTGCGTTTTTCAAGGTATTCGTGTATGGCTTTTCGGGCAGTATCAGAAACAAATACGATTCGCACTTTCCCGCCTTTTCCGCGAACACGCAATTCCTGTGTTTTTGTATTGATCTGATCACGGTTGAGAGAGGTGATCTCTGAAACGCGGAGGCCCGCCGAGAAGAGGAGTTCTAGGATAGCCTTGTCTCTATGGGATTTCAGGGTGTTTTTGTTGGGCTGATCGAGAAGGCGCTCCATTTCAGGGGTGGTGAGGAATTCTACGTCATGCTCGGGGACCTTTGGGACAGAGAGCTTCTCGACAGAAAGGGCTGGTATGTCCCGGAATGCAAGAAATTTAAGGAAGCTTCGGATCGCGATAATGGCGTAGCTTTGTGTAGAAAGGGCAAGGGGTTCGCCATCGCGATTTTTCCTTCGGTGGAGGTCCTTTCGATATTGGGTAATAGAAGAAACGGTGATGTCTGATACCCTTCGTATTTTTGTAGAAAGAAAAAAGTCGTGCAGTGAATGAGAGTAGTTGCGAAGGGTGAGTTGACTTCTTCCTTTCTCAAGTTCAAGAAAATCAAGGAATTCTTTGAAAAGAGGTTCTATGTTCATATAGGGCTAGTATATCATATAGATTTGTAACTAGAGAATGTTGACGGAGCAAAGGAAACATTCTGTGAATAAGAGTGTTTTCTTGATTTTAAAAATGTGGTATACTCACTTCATATGAAACTTTCTTTTTTCCACAAAGTCGCAGCTCTTCTTGGAATTTTTGTTCTATTTGCTTTTGTGTTTGTGGGGCGCGCTCAAGAATCTTCTAACAGTGGGAAAAACCTTTTCTTGGATTTTGATCAAGATGGACTTAGTAATGATGAAGAGATGGCCTATGGGACAGATCCATACAAGGCAGATACTGATGGGGATGGATATTCTGATTATACCGAGATAAGCGGTGGATATGACCCTCTAAAACCGGCTCCAGGAGACAAGCTTGTGCAAAAATCTGGTAATGTTACAACTCAGACCGCGAAGGAAAATACTGACCTTACGGAGGGAGCGGCCACACAGTTAGCTGGGATCATGGCTGCGAACATGGGCGAGGGAGAGAGTGTTACGCTTGCCGATGTTGATCGTATTGTTCAGGATTCCGTTGAAAAAAGCATCCAAGCTCCAGCACTTCCGGATATTGACACGAGCAAGATAAAGATCAAAGACCAAGCATATAAAAAGTTATCTGATGATGAGCGAAAGGAGAAAATAAAACAAGACGCTCGAGAGTATATATCAGCTGTTCTATATGTTTTTGCAGTTCAATTTCCTCAAATAACGGACGGTAATAAAGACGACCCAAAGATCGCTGCAGAAGGTTTAGTGTCAAATATGATAACCTCGTTTTCTTCCGGAAATTTCGGTGATATTGATAAGATATCTGAGTCAGGGAAGAAGGCTGTTGAACAATTGTATGATATAGAGGTTCCTGAAACGTTTGTGGATGTGCACATTCGTGGTATACAATTTGCCAATTATGCCCAGGGAATAAAAAACAACATAAAGACCGAGTCGGGAGACCCGTTGGAGAGTATCTCAAACTTGGCTTTAGCACAAGGGCTTATCGTTTCTGCTCAAGAGTTTTTTACTGACATAGAGAGCCGGCTCAACGAGATCGGGCTTGATGATGCTTCTATTTACTTTTCGAATTGAGGTGTTTATGCAAAACAGAAAAAAAACAATAGTGGGAGTTATTTTCGTGGTAATGCTACTTTTTACTCCAATAAAAGCGGCAAACGCTGATTACTGGGGAGCATCGCTTATAGCCGGTTTTGTAAAACAACAACTTGAAAATGCCTATGATTATATTCAAGGAACTCTTCTTGGATCGTTAAAAATAGCTGCCTATCAGACGATATCGAGTCAGATTAGCTCGATCATATCGGGAAACGGTCTGTCTAGTAGTGCTGCTACCCAGTTTATAACGAATTGGGAATCATTTCTGTACGCGGATGTCAAAAATAAAGTAAAAATAACTATCAACGACTTTTACACAACCAGTCTCAGGGGTATGGCAAGCAGTTCGACCTATGTGTCGGCAACTGGTTCAACGTCCACATCCTCTACAACAAGCTGGACCGGGTATTTGAAAAAGAAGGCAGAAAATACCATCTCTGATGAAACTAAGACGTATTCGTTGGATAAGTATTGCTCGGATCCATCAACAATGTTTTCAACATCAGACGCTCGTTGTTTTCGAGAGTATTTCAAGAATCCCATGAACAATCCTTACGGATATGCTCTGGAGACACAAAGGGTGTACGCGGCAGAGTTACAAAAACAGCAAGAGATAGCTAAAACTCAGGCAGTTGCATACCAGGGGTATAAGGGTGTGACGGATAAGTCGGGGAATACACTTACGCCAGGATCAACAGTTGGACAAATTCAGGCTGCTATGAACAGTCACTTATTAGGACTTCCCTTGTCAGCAAAAAATCCCGCTGAGATAGCAACTATGACAGCCTCAACCTTTGTAAATAGCTTGCTACAACAAGCGCTCCAACAGGGGATGGCTCGGGTACAGTCTGAGGTTAAGAGTAAGATCAATGAAGGAATTAGTTCTGTTACGAGTCAGTTGGGGCCTGCTGCTGAATTTATTCCGGTACAACGCATTAGTAGTGATCTTACCAATGCGGCAAGTAATACGGTTTACAAATGGACGTTGGGTACAAATTAAAAATACTTTAACCAAGGGTAAAAAAATAAAACTACCTCCTTACAGGGTAGTTTTTTGGTGGGTATATCTGGACTCGAACCAGAGACCTCCACAATGTCAATGTGGCGCTCTAACCAACTGAGCTATACACCCGTGATTCGTTCAGGGGTATCCTAACATGAATGTAGCAGGCGGCGCAAGCAATATCAATCTTCTTCTACGCCTCGGAGTGTTTCTGATCCTTTTCTAAAGAGTGGGGCAAGCGCGGGATCCACTACGTTAGCGGCTGATTTTTTTTGGGGGGGCTGTTTGGCAATATGCAAAAAGAAGAGCACTGATGCGGTTGGGAGGAGTGTAAAGTAAAGAGCGAGGAGAAAAAAGGAAATAATAAAACCGATGATATTAACAAGCACTGGTAATTGTGCATACAAAGGCACCAGTGAATCTTCAGAGAAGTAGAATCCGGGAAGTAGTGCTATAAGGGTTTGTAGAAGGAGAAATATTATAAGAAAGAAGAGGAGAAAGAATACCGATACCTTTCCCTTTCTTTGGTAGAGGCGAGCGCTTGTGTCAAGGGAGTTTTTGAGGGAAAGTCGGCTAAAGAGGATGAAGAAATGTGAGAATAAAAATATGCCGAAGGCGGTGATGGATACGGAGATGAAAATAACGATTGCAAGAGCGCCAAGAAACCCACCAGTGTAAAGAGATCCTGCACTGAGAAGAGATGCAACCGGAAGCCCAAGAAAGAAAAATAAGACAAGCAATGATAGGCTTAGTAGTATGTGTAATACTATGATAGCAGGCAGCGTGACCAAAGCCACCCCTACTATTTTTAGGATTGGCATTTCTCCTCCCTTCTTTTGTTTTGAGTAGACACTAAGGTAGAGAAGTGAGAGGAGTATTATTTTGCCTATCCAGAAGAAAAAAACGGTGAGAAAGATAAAGAGTAAAGTATCTGATAGAGATGTAAAGTGGGAAAAAAGTCCCTTGATGAAAGGGATCTCTGCGATGGATGGATTCATTGGGTCTTGGTTTTCCCATTGGATGGGGATGGGAAACCAGTTACCAATAGTAAAAACCATTCCTAAGAAAAGATATCTAGGGTTTTTTAGGAGAAAGAAGAGTGATTTTTGTGTAATGGATAGGATTGTCTTGGTCATAGTGACAGTCTTCAGACTGTTTGGGTCGAGGGGGATTTTTCAGCGATTCCCTGTACGATAGCATCAAAAGCGTCTTTCTCAAGAGTTTCTTTCTCAAGAAGTGTCTGCGCGATCTTTGCAAGGACATCTTTCTTTTCAGTGAGGACCTTTTGGGCGGTTTCAAATGCGCCATGTATGAGATCGGAAACTTCTTTGTCAATAGCTTGGGCTGTTTCATTGGAGTAGTCGCGTTCTTCGGAAATCTCTCTCCCCAAGAATACAAGCTCTTCTTTTTTGCCAAATGTACGTGGTCCAAGATCGCTCATTCCATAACGGGTCACCATGCTTCTTGCAATATGGGTGGCCTTTTCGAGGTCATTTGATGCACCAGTCGTTATATCACCGAATGTAAGTTTTTCACTTGTGTAGCCACCAAGAAGTACCGCCAACTCATCAACATAGTATGCGCGGGACCGTAGATGACGATCTTCAGTGGGCACAGAAAGGGTATATCCGCCTGCATGACCTCTGGATATAATGGATACTTTTTGTACCGGATCTGCGTTAGGGAGGGATGCTCCAACGAGCGCATGTCCTGCCTCATGGTAGGCTACGATCTTTTTTTCTTCGACATTAATAATTCGACTTTTTCTTGCGGGCCCAAGAATAACTTTTTCAATAGCTTCGGTGAGCTCCTCCATGCGAACCACCTTTTTTTCTCTTCGTGCCGCCAGGATAGAGGCTTCGTTCAGAAGATTGGCAAGGTCAGCTCCTGAAAACCCTGGCGTTCGTTGCGCGATCACATTCATATCTGCTTTTTTGGAGATAGGTTTGTTTTGTGCGTGAATAGCTAGTATCTGACCTCTTTCTGCAATATCAGGTAGGTCAAGTGTTACACGACGATCAAATCGTCCTGGTCGAAGAAGCGCTGGATCCAAAACATCTGGACGGTTAGTAGAGGCTAAGACGATAACGTTCGTCTCCGTTTCGAATCCATCCATTTCTACTAGTATCTGATTGAGGGTTTGTTCACGTTCATCATGACCACCTCCCAATCCTGCTCCTCGATGACGACCCACGGCATCGATCTCATCAATAAATACGATTGCGGGGGCTTGTTTCTTTGCCTGCTTAAAAAGGTCCCTCACGCGACTTGCGCCTACTCCCACAAACATTTCAACGAATTCTGATCCGCTGATGTTAAAGAAAGGAACACCCGCCTCTCCTGCAACGGCCTTTGCGAGAAGTGTTTTTCCTGTTCCTGGAGGGCCCATGAGAAGGACTCCCTTTGGGATTTTTGCTCCCATAATAAGGAACTTTTTTGGATCTTTTAAGAATTCAACTACTTCCATGAGCTCTTCTTTGGCCTCTGTTTCTCCAGCAACATCTTTAAAAGTGATTCGCTTGCGCTTGTCCTTGGGGTCAATGATGCGTGCGCGACTCAGGCCAAAGGAAAGTGCTTGAGAGTTTCCTCGTTGTGCTTGACGAAACATAAACCAGATAAAAAGAGCGATCAGGATCACAGGAAGCAGAAATGGGAGAACGGTTCCTGCACAAAAGGCAAAACTTGAGATTCCTTTTATTTCGATCTCAACAGATTGTAGCTTGTTTGGATCTGCTCCGAGATTTGCCAGTGTTTCTGTGAGAGAACTTTCTGTTTCCTTTACGGCCTTTTGTTCAGTCTTGTCTTTGAGCTCCACGGAGAGATTTTCTCCATCAACGGTTATTTTTTGAACTTTCTCGTCGTTAATATTATTGACGAGTGTGTTGAGTGAAATGTTCTCTGGGTTCTTCGCCTTTGGTTGTAGGAGTATGAGAATTGCTGCAATAAGAAGAAAAACAGACAGAATTGAAAAGAGGTTCTTAAGTAATTTTTCCATAGTGGTTTTTAAGAGAGGTAATTTATTTAGAGGGGGGTCTTGCTGATAAAATTCTTATATTTCAGATTTTTCGTATAGACACTGTATCATTCTTTCTTTCGTATATCAAGCCGAGGAATGTTACATGCTGACCTTTGCTCTTCTTACTTCTAAGGGCTTTTCTTATTTCGTAAATGTTCCTAAATGAGATGTTTTCGCTGGAATCTTGTAATTTGGAGAGTAGCATTCTCAAAAACCGATTTTGAAGAGAAGGAGAAAGACGAATAAATCCTTTCTGACTGAATGTATAGATACCGTTTTCGATCTGGTAAGGGAGGGGATCTAGGGATTCTAAAATTTCTGCTTCATCGGAAAAAAGTAGAGCGCTTTGTGCCAGCAGATTGATAATATTTGGCTGGATACTTTTTTGGATCAACGGAATTACTTTGTGTCGGACGATATTTCTGGTGTAGAGAAGGGTTTTGTTTGTTGAGTCTTTTCTATAAGTAAGAGAGTTTTCTTTGAGATAGGATAAGACATCCTTTCTGGTGAGAGTAAGGAGTGGTCGAATAATGCTGTTTCTTTTTGGGCTCATACCTTTCATTCCGTTGACGCCACATCCTCGAAAAAGATGGAGCAGGAGTGTCTCTGCTTGGTCGTTCTTGTTATGTCCCACCGCAACCACGGAACACCCGAGTCGCCTACGAAGTATCTCAAATCGTTTATAGCGCAAGACCCGTAGTACATCTTCTGATCTTTTTTTCGGGATCCTTGGAGCATACACAAAAAGCGGAATTGCTAGTTTTGTGCAAAGTTCGCGAACAAATCGTTCATCGCCATCCGACTCATCTCCGCGCAGACGATAGTTGACGTGTGTTGCGTATAAAGTTAGATCTGATCGTTTCGCGATACGGGAAAGGATATGCAGAAGACAAACACTGTCAGGTCCTCCGGATATACCCACAAGGATTGTATCGTTTTGTACCCAAAGATTGTGCGTATGGGCCCAATTCTGAACACGTTTAAGTGGCGCGGTCGAAGGTTTTTTGGATGATGTCCTTAACTTCGTTGATCGCCTCTTCAAGATGGTTTTCTTTGTTGATAACGGTGTAGTCATAAATATCTTCGTGTTTGAGCCATTCTTTCGTGTAGTTCATGCGTTCTTGTATGTATTCTTCGGAAATATTCGAATCGCGTCGTCGTATGCGCTGTTCGAGTACCTCAAGGCTTTCTGTCATAAGAAATATGGCACAGATGTTTGGATACAGTTTTTTGGCAGTAATCACGCCTTTCCATTCGATCTTCCAGATGCCGACCCTTCCAGAGGCCAGAACACGTTCTATTTCCGTTTTCGTCACCCCGTAGTAGTTGTTGTTATATTCTTGAGCATACTCCACCATTTCTCCCGCATCTATCTTTTGTTGAAAGTTTTCGCGGGAAAGAAAATAGTAGGGATTTCCTTGCGATTCACCGGTGCGAGGTTCTCGTGTGGTGGAAGTGACGACGCGTTCTATGGGGAGGTGTTTTTTAAGTCCTTCAATGATAGAATCTTCTCCAGCTCCGGAAGGACCGGAAAGAATAAAAAGGTTAAATGGTTTCACAAAGAAAAATAAAGCAGATTGAATATCCAAATGGTAACATCTTCGGGAGAAAAATCAAATAGTTTAAAACTGGTTCAGAATATCTCAAAGTAAAAATATTTGCATTTGTCAGTTGAAATATTTTGGGCAGGTTCTAAGTGTCCACAGGAGCCTTGCAAGTTCTCTTTGCAAGGTTCCTGTGGCGGGCAAGGGGGCTACCGGATTAGTTTCCACCCCACCCCTGGCTTGTACAGTGCTCCCGATCCTAGGGGGAGCGCCGTGGTCGCGGGCTTCACCAAGGTGATCTGCGCCCCCATTCCTGGGAGGATCTGAAGGTCACCGATAATTGGAATTCCTGCGGCGAGGTTTGTCGCTGTTTTTGTGGCGACCAAGGTATTGGTTGCTAGCGTCCATATCTCGGCCACGGTGTTGGCACCGTCCGTGTCTTGTTCCACCCGTCGGAAGGCAAGGACATTCCCGTTGGACGAGGGCGCCAGGAGGTCAATCCACGCCGTGCGTGTCGATACGGGGTTGGCGAACCCCTTGACTCGTTTGACGCTCGTGTACCCCGTGCAGGCGATATCTCTGCATTGGATGCGATAGATGCCGTACTGGCACACCCATGCGGAGGTGCAGTCCCAGCCGGCAAAGTAGACCCCTCCGTTGGGAATGCCAACGGCAGAGGTTATCCAAGCGGACCCAACGACGGGGGAGCCATAGACCCCTCCGAGGCGAGATCCCCCATCTACGAGGGTTCCACTGGGAGGGGTTGAGCCTCCCGAGTAGGTGCCAACCGCAAGGGTTGTGGTCACGAGGACTGTCCCGTTGAGGTGATACCTCTTTAGTGTTGCGGTGGGCGATCCCTCATGGATCGCTGTAGCTCCGTAAAGGATGGGACTGGTAGTCGGGACGCGGAAGCTTGGCATCGACGTCGAGCCCCAGTCGAATCCGGCATGGGCGCCGGAGACAAATGAAGACAGGACGAGGAGCATAGCGAGCAGTCTGCTCATGGGAAGTTTCTCCTAACTTGGTTGGGGGAACCCCGAGAAAAAATCAATATCTCGGGCCATTTGACTGGCCCGAAAGATTTTTTCGAGCAAGTCATTTTGATCCAAGAGGAGATGACAAGGAGCGGTTACAAAACAAAAGAGTTCTTATAAGTAAGAACTCTCTAGTGAAGCACGAAACTGGATGTTTGTCAATCTTGTTGAAGAACAGATTACTTCTGCCAGTAGAGTGATTGAAGATTGAGGTGGGCAAAATAGTTATACAGAGCATCGAGGTAGTCTTTTGTGGTACGGATATCGAAACGGCACGTATGAACGGCGGCATCGATGTCTTGTTGGGTGAGTGCAACGGGATCCGTGGGTTGCTCTTGCATAAGATAATACATGATCGATTTGGGATCTTGCGTGTGTTCGGTAATATAAAGGGAGTGTCCCATCTCGTGAGTGAGGGTAAGAAGGAGATCTTCTGGACTTATAAACTGGTAGATGTCAATTCGGTCTCTATTGAATATTCCCTTATTGAATTCCTCGCCTTGCTCAAAAAGGTTGTTGTGTATATCTACTGTCGAGTTGATGTTGTCAGCGGTGTTATTTATGGTAGATACGAGATATTCGGAGGATTTTGCAAGCGCATTGATCTGGCTTATGAGTGTGTTGAGTTTGGATTGTTCTTCCTCGATGGTCTTGAGGTCTTCTTGGAGTTGTTTGTATTCTTTTGGGGGCGCACCGCCTTTTTTGTTCCAGGAGGCAACAGTTGTATTGTATGCAGTGGCGTCTGCCTCGTACTTTTTCGAGAGTATATTATATTCAGTCATGAGCGCCTCGTAGGTTTTTGTGTCCGCATCAAGTTTTTCCGTCAGCTGATCATACGTTTCTTTTTTTGAATCGATCTCTTTTTCAAGTTGAATGCTTTTGTTTGTTTTGGATTGACGTTCATCATAGAGAAGGTTTACTGTAAAAGGTGCGCTCGGGTCGTACTGAAAGACATCTTTTTCAAGAGCGGTCTCCCACATTTGTTCAGCCTGAAAGACGATCGAGGTGAATTTTTCGCGTGATATTTGAAATTGTGGATCAACAGTGCCGATCGAATAGTGAAGTGGGGGCAGGCAGGGAGAAACGAGTTCTTCCCTGTGCAGGAAAGCAAAAACACTTCCGAAGATCGCTGCGGTGGCAACAAGTCCAATGAGGAAAAGGTTAAGTATTCTTTGCATGGTATTTAGTATAGCGAAGATTGAGAGAAATAAAACCCCCCCTTTGTTGAAGTTTTCCTATAATAAAAGAAAATTCCCATTTGTGGGAATTTTCTTTTATTTGCGGAGCGGGGAAGTGCAGGCAGTTCGGACTGGGTTCGCAAATGCATCTTTCTTACAACAAGGAAAGTAGCTTATGAAAGATGTAAAGCTTTTCTCTTTTGTCATCACTAAAATCGGCAGGCAACTCTTCAATTAACTTGTTCTTTTTTAATATTTCCACTTGCCTTGAGCCTGTCAGCCATGCAGAAGTATTTAACTTATTCATAAGCTGGGTTGTTGAAAATATTGGCTGTTCAAAGATAAAATCAATTGTAGGGATTATATATGGAGACTTAACTTTCTTAACTAGATCTCTGGTTGAATCATATAAATCATTAATTTTGCCCACAGTATCACTTGTTTCCTTTGCCTGCATAGCTATTGCCTTAAAAAACACTTTAAGCCATGGCTCGTAATTTCCAGTTTCATCTACCTTATGTAACGCATTTCTATATTCCGATCGATTACTTTCCAGATAACCACTTACGTAAATTATTGGCAATGACACCTTCTTCTCTTGGAAAAGAAACAATGGTATCAACAGTCTGCCTATTCTTCCATTGCCGTCTTCAAATGGATGAATAGCCTCAAATTGATAATGAATTATGCCCGCTTTAATCAGCAGATCCTCTTCGCTTTTTAAAAATTCTATCAGGTTATCCACATATTCAGGAACAAGAAAGTGTTCTGGTGGTACATACAACGCTTTCTCAATTGGGTCACTTCTTTTTTCTGCAATATATACCGTTTTTTCCCTGTAGGCTCCAAGCTTGCCATCATGACGACTATTTTTCAATAAAATTTCCTGGAGTGATTTTATTAAATGTGAACTAATTTTTCTTCCTTTTTTAAGTTCGTCCAAGGCAAAGTACATAGCTCTTCTATAATTTGCAACTTCAGGAGTATCCTCATATGCTGATTTCCCTCCAGCCTCATACACAAAAACATCTCTTGGAGAACTTTGTGTTCCTTCAATTTTTGAGCTAACCGAAGCTTCCTTCGCTGTAAGAGGAGCAATGAGCAAAAGTGGATTACGCAAATTCTTATGCGAACCCTGAAGAACACCTAATTCATATTGAGCCGCTGCTAATTCCAAAGCAAATTTACCATAATCAAGTTTTATTGGTAAATGTTTTGGATGATTAAATTTAATTTTTCCCATATATTTATTTAACTACTATTGATAAATACATCTTATCATAATATATCATAAAGTCAATATTGTGATATATATTATCGATATATCGCTACTTGTTGTAATACAAAAAACAGCTTATTCAAGCCGTTCTTTATAATCTGAGCGGGTAACGGGAATCGAACCCGTCTCTCGTCCTTGGCAAGGACGTATAATAGCCACTATACGATACCCGCTATTACTTTTGTGTGGTGCTGATAGGGATCGAACCTATGACCAAGCGGTTATGAGCCGCGCGCTCTACCACTGAGCTACAGCCCCATGGCTCAGGTATACACTTACTCTCTTTCTATTTTGTGCCGAGGGGCAGAATCGGACTGCCGACACGAGGATTTTCAGTCCTCTGCTCTACCACTGAGCTACCTCGGCGGATATTTTTTGTGCGCGATGTAGGACTCGAACCTACGACCCTCTCGGTGTAAACGAGATGCTCTAACCAACTGAGCTAATCGCGCATTCGTCTTTGTTCTTGATCATTTTTGTGCCCAGGAGAGGATTTGGTCACGAATATATTTTCTGACGAAAATATTTCTCGACCCCGTCTCGCGGCGCGCGCTTCTCGCTTTGCTCAAACTTGCGCATCGCTCCGACTTTCAAATCCTCGAGTAAGTCGAGCAGTCGACTTACTTCCTTGTCACACTCACTCCGTTCTTGTGCCCAGGAGAGGATTTGAACCTCCAATCCCTTGCGAGAACTAGCACCTCAAGCTAGCGCGTATACCGGATTCCGCCACCTGGGCATGTTTTTTAGTATAGGAAATATTTTTCTTTTTGTACAGAGCCGATACATAAATTCCCGCATGAGCGGGAATGTTATGATAAAGCTTTATATAAAAGGCTATTTTACTTCTTTCTTATCTTCTTCCTTGCCGGCAACTACTTCTGTTTTTTCCGGAGCTTCTTCAGTTTCTACCGGTTCTGACTTTTCTGACATCTCAGCAGTGGCAGGAGCAATTTCTTTTTTTGGCTCTTTGGGAAGTTTTTCTTCTTCAGAGAGGGGGATATCTCGGAGTTTTCGTTTAAGTTCACGATCAGCCTTGTCGCGCACGAAGTAAAGTTTTGATCGTCGTGTTTTGGAGCGTTTTACCAATTCGATCTTTTCGATCGTGGGGGAGTAGACGGGGAGAACCAGCTCTACGCCTACGCCAAAAGAGGTTTTTCGTACGGTGATCGTGGGAGAAGAGCTTTGTCCACCTTTTTTGGCTATAATAAGACCTTCAAAGATCTGAATGCGTTCCTTGCCTTCTTCTACGATCTTTCGGAATATGCGCACAGTATCTCCTGTACGAATGTCTGGAATGGCCTTGTTTCTTTGGGTCTGGTTGAACTCAATAACTGTTTTATGCATATATATGTCTTTCATTACAAAAAAGGGTGGAATCACCCAGTTCTCCTATGGTAAACGAAAGTATCGTTATTGTCAACATTCTACTGTTTTTAGGAATCTTTCAAAATCGTCTGGTAAAGGCGCGTTAAAAGTGTGTGCCTTGCCGAAAAGATTGAACGAGATCTGGTGTGCATGCAGGAGGTGTCTTTTGACAATAGAAGGTGTTTGAAATTCTTTTCGTCTATAAAGAGCATCTCCTACAATGGGGTGTTCTATGGAGGAGAGATGAATGCGGATCTGATGCATTCTCCCTGTTTGTGGTTTAACAGAAAGTAATGAATAGCGAGGAGCAGAAGCTGGAAAGGTCTTTGTCACTTCATATTTTGTGATAGCCTCTCGTGGCGTTCCTTTGAATTTTGTTCGACCTTCGGGAATGACTTGTTTTCGAAAGGATGCGGATCGAGCGATGGGTTTATCGATAGTTCCTATTGATGGTGATGGTATGCCATGAACAAGCGCGACGTATGCTTTTTCGATCTCACGTGAGCCAAAAAGTTCTTTGAGCTTTTTAAAACTTTCTTGGGTTTTGGCAATAACAAGCACGCCTGAAGTATCCTTATCAAGGCGGTGAACGATGCCGGGTCGGGTCGGATCTTCACCAATAGAAGCAATCTTTGGATATTTGGCGATGAGCCAATTGACCACGGTCTTTTGTTCTTCTGTGGCGGAGGGGTGTGTCTGGATCCCCGCCGGTTTATTGATAACCAAAATATTGTTATCTTCGTAGAGAGCGGGAATTTGTAAAGTGTTGTTTGGTAGGAGAGCATCAACCTGTTCTTCTGGTAAAAACACTTCTACTTGGTCACCATCTTTTAGGATAGAGCTAGGCTTTTTTTGTTTCTTGTTTAAAAGGACATTGCCTTGCATGACGTGTTTTGCGAGTGTGGACCGTGAGTGTTGCGGAAAGTGTATGTGCAAAAAAACATCGAGGCGCGCACCTGCCTCTTGAGAAGTGACGGTGAAGGTGTTGGGAGTATTCATAAAGAATATGGTATAATTCTACTGTAATGGGTAATCCTTAAAGTGTAAATGCTTTCTCTATGGATAAGATCACAGTAGTTGGTGCTGGAATGGTGGGGGCAACAAGTGCCTATAGTATCGTTGCCAAGGATATTGTGCAGGAGGTGGCGATCATTGATGTAAATGAGGACCTCGCAAAGGCTCAGGTAATGGACTTGCAGCATAGTGTGCCTTTTTTTGGTTCTACCCAGGTTAAGGTAGGAACCTATGAAGATTTTCGAGATAGTCGCGTGGTAGTATTTTGTGCTGGATCGGCGCAGAAGGAGGGACAAACGCGACTCGATCTTATTAAAAATAATTCCAAGATCGTTCAAGCGATCGTTCCGGAGATATTTTCTCGTAATCCCGATGCGATCCTTATTATGGTAACCAATCCGGTGGATGCGTTGACCTATTTGGCGATCAAAATGTTTCCTGAAAAAAAGCGTCAGATCTTGGGAACGGGAACAATGTTGGATAGTGCTCGTTTTCGCCATCTTCTTGGAGAAAAGTTGCGTATCAACCCTCGAAGTATTCACGCTTATATTGTGGGGGAACATGGAGACAGCGAATTGCCTTTCTGGTCGACGGCTATGACAGGATCGATGAGCATTAATGAGTGTCGGATACTCAGTCAGCCAGAAAAAGATGAGATCTTTGATCAGGCAAAGAATGCTGCATACGCTATCATCAAGGGAAAGCAAGCGACGTATTATGCTATCGGTGCCGGAGTGGCACATTTGTGCAGTGCCATCATCAATGATAAGCGTGTGATCTTGCCAGTATCGCATCTGATGGAGGGTGAGTTTGGTATATCGGATGTCTGTTTGAGTGTCCCTGCGGTGGTGGGAAAAGAGGGTATTGCGGGACATATGTGCGTAGTGTTCTCTGACTCTGAATTGGAGCTTCTTCAGCGATCAGCCGAAGCGTTAAAACAGGCAATAGCGGGATTGGGTGAATGATCGCATTTGTGTTTTATTATAGGCAAAAGGCACAATATATTGTGCCTTTGTTTGTTTTATATTTGACATGGGTGGTGTGCTTGCGATATAATGACCCAACGTTCGAGAGGAGGAGAACTTCTAAAAAGTGTCGTAGTCTTAGAAAGAAATTTCAACTTTAAATGTAGTTAAATATATAACAATAATATCCGTGACTCGAACAAGAAACATCATCTTGGCGGGAATCGGCAACAAAGAGTATGGAAGAAGTATATTTCGACGATGATATGTTCGAGCGGGCGGTGATCGGTAAGAAATTTCAGGACTTTGAGGTGGAAGTTTTTCATCAAAACCGTATAAAGAAAATGAAACTTTCCGATCTCAAAGATAAGTGGGTGGTGTTGTTTTTCTACCCAGCCGATTTTACGTTCGTGTGTCCGACGGAGTTGGAGGAACTTGCTGAGAATTATGGAAAGTTTCAGAAATTGGGCGTAGAGATCGTGAGCGTGAGTACTGACACTGCGTTTGTGCATAAGGCATGGCATGATAATTCCCCTGCGATCGGAAAGGTGAAATATCCAATGGCTGCTGATCCAACAGGACGATTGACGAAATACTGCGGTGTATACATCCCCGAGGAAGGATTGGCGCTTCGTGGAACGTTCGTTATCGATCCAAAGATGATACTCAAGGCGTACGAAGTAAATGATAATTCTATTGGGCGAAATGCTGAGGAGCTTCTTCGAAAGATCGAGGCAGCGCAGCATGTGGCAAAACACAAAAATGAAGTCTGTCCTGCATCGTGGAGGCCCGGAGCAAAGACTTTAAAGCCTGGTGTGAACTTGGTGGGAAAGATCTAAAAGTGACGTGTAATAAGTAAAACGTGACAGGTAAACTCTAAAATCAAAAATATGTACGTTGCAAAAGACTTTAAGTACCTTCTCGGCTTTCCGGGGCTTAGTGACGCATTGCTGACCAATCACTTTGCTTTGTATGAGGGGTATGTTGCAAATACCAATAAGCTCAATGACGCTCTTGTAGAGTTAGAAAAAAGCGATAAATTTGCCACGCCGGAATTTGCTGAGATGAATCGACGTTTTGGATGGGAATTTAACGGCATGAGACTTCACGAATTGTATTTTGGGAATCTTACAAAAACAGGAGTAGCCCTTGGGAGCGGATCACTCAAAGAGAGTCTAGAGAAGGAGTGGGGGAGTCTTGATATGTGGGAGAAAGATTTTCGATCAATGGGATCGATGCGTGGGATCGGCTGGGTGGTGTTATATTATGATGCGGTTTCGGGACGACTCTTCAATGTTTGGATCAATGAACATGATGGCGGACATTTGGCTGGGGCAACACCACTTCTTGTTATGGATGTGTTTGAACATGCATTCGTATTGGATTATGGGCTCAAGAAGATAGAGTATATTGAAGCGTTTATGAAGGGTATCGACTGGAGTGTTGTGGAGAAGCGTTTACAATAAAATACATGCAAAGTGTAGGGCACTGTCTGAAAAGACGGTGCTTTTTCACCCCCAACAACATTCAGTTCATTAAAAGGGGTAAAGAAAAGGAGGGTACATAGCGATGTACCCTCAGGGGATAAGCGGAGTACGGCGGGGATAGGGAGGTTCAGTCGAATTCTCTTGTGACCTCGAAGTCTGCCCATCTGTAACCGTGTTCATCCATGAATTGAGCCTTCTCCAGGTCCGGGGAGACTACGACTATCCGGTTTGGTAGGCGGGCATGAAATGTCTTGTTTTTCAAAGAGATCTCTGTGGTGGGGGGGAGGACGTGGATCAATGCTTCCCCGAGCACCATCAGATGGCCTGGGACAACTCCCATCCATTGGATGAGTAGTGTCCTCTTGAGCTTCCCCGTGTCGACATGTTCAAGAATCTCTCGGAGCAACATGGTACCCTCTTTTTTACAAAGGGAGAAAAGCCCACTTGTATGGACAATGAGAGTATTGAGGGAAATACGGTGTTTGTCAATTAGTTTTGTTTCTGAGGATGTTTTTTTAAAATAGTAGCTAAAAGATAAAAGAATATAATTTGATACTAAATAGTAAATATTAAAGTCATGACCATTACTCAAATCCAAAAGCGAAATGGTGAGATATTTCCTTTTGATCGCGCAAGGATAGAAAAGGCGATCGCACAAGCATGTGATTCAGTGGGGGAGAAGGACCAAGGATTCATTCCTTCCTTGGTTGACGAGATCGTTCTAGAACTCGAACGACACTGTGAGCACGAGATCCACTCTCCTATTCCATCTGTAGAAAAGATCCAAGATGCTGTGGAGTTGGAACTTATGCGTGTAGAACGCTTTGATGTGGCGAAAGCGTATATTTTGTATCGTGAGGAACATCGTAAAGAGCGCGCGGAAAGGAAAGAACAGCTTATAGAACAGTTTGAACAAAAGTCTTTGAAGGTGATCAAAAATGACGGATCGAAGGAGGTGTTCGATCTTACCAAGATCAAGGCAGTATTCGATCGTTGTGTACAGGGATATGAGGAATCTTGTCGTTTTGAGGATATGGTGGAGGCTTTCAAAAACAATATTGTGGAGGACATTAAGACCTCTGACATTAACAAACTGTTGGTCAAAACGTGTATCGACCTCGTGAGCGTTGAAAACATTACATGGCAGTATGTGGCAGCCCGCATATTTTTGGGCAATCTCTATAAGAAGGCGGTCAAGAACCGCGGAATTATGATGGATGAGATCTATACCCCAGAGACATATAAAGCCTTGTTTGATGAATATGTTGAGAAGGGTTTGTACTACAAAAAATTCTACGACTACTATTCTGAAAAAGACATCCTGGAAGCGGGGAAACACCTCAACAAAGAGCTTGATGAAGCGTACGAGTATACCACTAATCTTTCTTTGGCAAAACGATACCTGCTCAATCCTAATGGGGTGGTCAAGGAGCTTCCGCAGGAAATGTATATGTCTGTGGCATTATTTTTGGCGATCCCGGAGAAGAAAGAAAGTCGTTTGAAGTTTGCTCTTGAGATCTATGAGCACTGTTCCAATCAGCGTATCTCTCTACCGACCCCAACGCTCATTAACGCCCGAACGAATTACCATCAGCTTTCGAGTTGTTTCAAGATCAACATTGACGATGATCTTCGAGCTATCTATCATGGTTTTGAGAATATGGCGCAGATCTCGAAGTTTGGTGGTGGGATCGGAGTCTATCTTGGAAATATTCGTGCTCGGGGTGCATCGATCCGTGGGGTGGAAGGGGCTTCTGGCGGGATCAATCCGTGGGTGAAGGTTATCAACAATACCGCAACAGCAGTGAATCAGTTGGGTGCACGATTGGGGGCGATCTCTGTCACGCTTGATATTTGGCACCACGATATTTATGATTTTCTCGACCTTCAGACAGAAACAGGGGACATTCGTTCTAAGGCATTTGATATCTTTCCAGCGATCTCCATTCCGGATCTTTTTATGAAGCGTTTGCAAGAAAACGGTGATTGGACACTATTTGATCCACACGAAGTGGAGAAGAAATACGGAAAGAGACTCCAGGATAGCTTTGACAAGTCTTTTGAAGAGATGTATGAGACGCTCGAGAAGGATAAACTCCTTAAGGTGAAGCGAACGGTATCCGCAAAGTAATTATTCAAAAAATTCCTCAAAACGACGGTGGAAACGGGAATGCCCTATGTTTTTTTCCGCGATACGGTCAATCGTCTCAATCCCAATAAGCACGCAGGGAACATTTATTCGACGCAGCTCTGTACCGAGATATGCCAAAACACCTCTCCTTCAAAGTTTGTGGAAGAAACGATCGAGGAGGGAAAGATCGTGATCCGTTATGAGCCTGGAGATCTGGTGGTATGTAATCTTGCCTCTATCAATGTTGCAAAAGTGTTTGAGGACAAAATGATCAAACAAGTGTTTCCGGTTGTGATGCGTGTTTTGGATAATGTTATCACATTGAATTACTATCCGATCAAGGAAGCAGAACGAACTGCTCAGCGGTATCGCAGTGTGGGACTTGGGTACTTGGGTCTTGCGGAATACTTGGCAACGCGAAAACTCGCTTATGAAAGTGCAGAGGCGCGAAAGGAAGTGGGGCGGCTCTTTGAGCGCTATGCATACGCTACGTATCGATCATCGGTCGATATTGCCAAAGAGCGTGGTGCTTATGAATTGTACAAGGGAAGTGAATATGACAAGGGAATTCTGCTGGGTCGTAGTGAGACTTGGTATGAAAAGCACACGGGACATAAGGAAGAGTGGAAGAAACTGTTTACCGATATGAAAAAACACGGCGTACGATTTGCGTATCACACCGCTCCTGCTCCCAACACGTCGACGGCTGGCGTGGTAGGTACGACGGCGGCACTCCTTCCGATCTACAAAAAATATTTTGTGGAGACCAATCTTTCTGCGCCGACGATCCGTGTGGCTCCGAAACTGAGCAAGGAGAACTTCTGGTATTACAAGGAGTATGTCAATATGGATATGGGCGAGGTGATCGATATGATGAGTGTGGTGTATCAGTGGGTGGATCAATCGATTAGTTTTGAGTGGATGATCGATCCAGCCCGGGTTTCGCCAGCGCAACTTTTTGGGTACTACGTTAAGGCGTGGGAGCAGGGGATCAAGACCGTCTATTATGTTCGAAGTTTGTCTGGAGAGGTAAAGGATGATTGTGTGAGTTGTTCGGGCTGATTCAGACCTATTTGATCAAATAGTCTAACATATACATATGATAGATAAGATGCAAAAAAATCTCATCTTCAATCCTTCCGGGAATGACGATGTGTCGGAGCGAACTATTATCAAGGGGAATACGACGGGACTCTTCAACCTCAATGCAACGAAGTATCCGTGGGCGAAGTCCTTGTATCAGGTAATGATCGGTAACTTCTGGGTTCCGGAAAAAGTTTCGGGCCTCAAGGACGATGCAAAGATGTTCGAGACAGAACTTTCTTTGGAAGAGAAACAGGCGTATAAGGGGATACTTTCATTCTTGATCTTCTTGGATTCGATCCAGACAGTGAACCTTCCAAACTTCAACGACTACATCACGAGTCCTGAGGTGAACCTTATTCTCTCGATCCAGGCATACCAGGAGGCGATCCATTCGCAGTCGTATGCAACGATCCTTGAATCGGTCGTTGAGAGTTGTGAGCGAGAAGAGATCTATTATTTCTGGCGAACCGACGAACTTCTGCTCAAGCGAAATACCTATATCGGACAGATCTATCAGGACTTTATTAATCAGCCAAATGACACGACGTTCTTTCGAGGTATTATAGCGAATTACCTTTTGGAGTCGATCTATTTTTACAATGGATTTGCCTTCTTCGATACGCTCGTGGACCGTCAAAAGATGCTTGCTACCGGGAGGATGATCGCGTATATTCGCCGGGATGAACTCACACATGTGTCGATATTTGCCAATATCATCCGTGAGATCCGTAAAGAATTTCCGAAGATCTACAATGAAAAGACGATCACAACGATGATGAAAACGGCGGTGGAACAGGAGATCGAGTGGGGGACACACATTTTGGGGGATCGTATTCCGGGACTCAATGCTGTTACAACGGAAAAGTATACCCATTGGCTGGCCAACAAGCGTCTCGCGACCTTAAATATCGCTCCGCTCTACAACGAAGCGATCGACAATCCTTACAAGCACCTCGACCGACTTCAGGACGTGAATGCCGATAAGGGGAATTTCTTTGAAACGACCGTGATCAATTATACGCAGTCGTCATCACTGAAAGGTGGCTGGGATTTTTGAAAAAACTTCCATTTTCGGCGAACTGCTTCGTTGCGTTTTCTGGTACAGGGGCGCCGTACATTTCTGTACGGCTTTCTCCGTTCCTCAAACGCGTCTCGCATTTCATCCGAAACGTGAAGGTTTTTTCTATTGTATTGATAGAATGTCCAAAATGAAAACCAGAAAATAAAAAAATCCCCAGAGGGGTTTTGAATGTGATGCGAGCCCCGTCGGATATTCTGTTTTGTTGAAGACGTTGCTTCACAGAATTCCGAGCGGGGCTCGTAGGTGGACGATGTCCTTCTGGTGAGGGTGCGTCCCTGCTGGTCGCCGCCTGGGACCTAGGCCTCGAAGCCGATGATGTGGCGGTGGTAGCCCGCGTCGGTCATGCCGTTGATCTTGAAGTCGTGGACTTGGGCCGCCGGGGAGGTGAAGACCGGGATATGGCAGGCCGCGACGGTACAGGCGATAGAGGGGGACGTGCGGATCTTGCGTGCGGTCATGGCGAGTTCCTCCGTAAGGTTTTTCGCCGGAGTTTTGTGCCTAGGGGCACTCTGGGTCACGCCGTTGGCGGAGACCCCGCGAGTGGCGGTTGGGTGGCACGGAAACCAATTGCTTTACAAAGATACACCTATCGAGAAAATGCGTCAAGATTATGAAAACTCAAAAACCATCATTTTTTCGATCGATGGTTTTTAAGAAGGGTACATAAGAGAAAACTATTTTCTAATGATCGTCAGTTGGGACAAAAATATCTCTGTTGCCTTCGCCCAATCGTAACGCAGGGCCGTTTCTCGGCATTTGGAACGGTCAAGGGAAAGACACTGTTGAGTAGCTTGGGTAAGATCGAGATCGAGGTATCCGTCAATGCCGCTGGTAAGAATATCTTTGGGTCCCATGACGGGATAGGCCGCAACGGGAAGACCGCAAGCGAGTCCTTCAAGTACGACCAATCCGAATGTTTCCGTTTGTGAGGGCATGACCATCACGTCGCATTTGCATAGTACTTCAACGATATCTTTCCCTTTCAGATAACCGAGAAAAATGGCGTTGGGATATTTTTTTTCGAGTCTTTTTCGGTCCGGTCCATCGCCAATAAGAATCTTCGTTCCCGGTAATTTTATATTCAGAAAATCGGTTACGTTCTTTTCGGTGGCAATGCGCCCCAAGTAGACAAAGATCGGTCTTTTGTGAGGAAATGGTATGATAGGTGTCGGGCATGAAAAGAGTTTTGTATCTACTCCCAGCGGTGCAATGGCGAGATGGTGGAATCCGAGAGCAGTGAGCGTATCAGCAAGCGTTTGCGTAGAGACGATCGTCCGGGTGGAAGCGTTGTGAAACCATCGAAGATAGGGAAATAAGAAAGACTCTGGGAGGAAGGTTCGTTTTTTGAGATAGAGTGCAAAGTGGGTATGGTAGGCTGTGGTAAAAGGAATATTTTTTTGTTTGCAAAAATTTCGTGTGGCCATTCCGAGAGGACCTTCGGTGACGATGTGAATCGCGTCGGGATGTGCGTCCAGGATGCTCTTTCGAAGGATCTTTTTGGGAAAAAGTGCGATACGGATCTCCGGGTAGAAGGGAAGAGGA
The DNA here is from genome assembly GCA_041738235.1 of Minisyncoccia bacterium. Taxonomy (GTDB): domain Bacteria; phylum Patescibacteriota; class Minisyncoccia; order Moranbacterales; genus JBGSQF01. Next base: position 2,310 of record JBGSQF010000004.1, on the reverse strand, counting down.
ATAGTCCGAAACATTCCGGGATGGAGCACCGTTGAATGTACATCATGATCTTTGAGGTGAGCGATGGTTTTTTTGGTAGCGGTTACCACACCGTTTATTTGGGGATCCCACGCATCGGTAACAAAGAGAATGTTCATAAGCTCTGTGTGGTGATAAAAATCGAAAAAAAGATTATTTATAAAAACCATTTCCTCTACGGTATCACAGAACGAACAATTTTTCTATTTTTACCTCCTCGTGATATACTCTACTCATGAAATACGCCATTGAGGTAAAAAACATTGTCAAAACATTCGGTTCTGTAAAAGCGGTGAAAGATGTTTCCTTTTTTGTGGAAGAGGGTGAGATCTTTGCTTTTCTTGGGCCAAATGGTGCTGGAAAAACAACACTCATAAAGATGCTGACCACGCTTCTTACCCCGACCTCGGGGAGTGCACTTCTCAACGGTTTTGACATCGTAAAGAACCCGGATGATGTGCGACGTTCCTTCGGGATCGTCTTTCAGGATTCGAGCGTGGACACTGAGCTGACCGCTGAAGAGAATATGTATTTTCACAGTGTACTCTATGGAATGCCAAAAGCTCTCGCTAAAGAACGCATTCAGGAATTAATGATATTGGTTGAGTTGTGGGATCGTAGGAAGGATCTTGTAAAGAACTTTTCCGGTGGAATGAAGCGGCGGTTGGAGATCGCGCGTGGTCTTTTGCATCATCCAAGGATCCTCTTCCTTGACGAGCCGACACTGGGACTTGATCCGCAGACGAGAAATTTGATGTGGGAGTATGTGAAGCGATTGAATGAAAAAGAAAAGCTGACAGTATTTTTTACGACGCATTATATGGAAGAGGCGGATCGTGCGGCGGATCGTATTGCTATCATTAATAATGGGAAGATCCTTCTTGAAGGTTCCCCCAAGGTAATAAAGGATCAGACCGGATCGGCTACTTTAGAAGACGCATTTCTTACGTTGACGGGGAAAAAGATCCATGATGAGAGTTCTGATATGGATCAGCGAAGACTTCGTAATCGTGCGTGGGGACGATAATATATTTATTTTTAGCATTGCTATGAAAAGTGTGCTTCCGACACAAAATATGATCCGCGTCATTCGTATCTTGTGGATCCGGCAGATCAAGCGGCACATTCGTTCGCGGGCACGCATGATCTCTTCCATTGTGCAACCTATGTTATTTCTCGTGGCACTTGGTTTTGGTTTCGGACCTATCTATGCGAGAGCGGGTGGGGGAAATTATATTGAATTTCTTGCTCCGGGGGTCATATCGATGAGCATTCTTTTTACGGCTGTTTTTTCCGGCATTGAGATCATCTGGGATAAACAGTTCGGATTTCTGAAGGAAACCCTTGTGGCGCCAGTTCCACGAAGTATTATTATGCTAGGTCGGACACTTGGGGGTGCTACCGTTGCAATGATTCAGGGAATGATCGTTTTTTGCTTTACACTTTTTGTGGGGTTTCGTCCCGAGGGTGTTATGGTCTCGCTTGTGGCGATCATTTTTGCTTTTCTTACCGCGCTCTTTTTTACCGCCTTGGGAACCGCAATCGCTACCCGCATTGACGATCTCCAGGCATTTCCATTGGTTATGAACTTTCTTATTATGCCGATATTTTTTCTTTCGGGAGCATTGTTTCCTATGAATCAGCTACCCAAAGCACTTACCATAGTTACCCATATCAACCCGCTTTCCTATGGCGTAGATGGGATTCGTGGGGCTCTTACTGGCGTGGCGCATTTTTCATATTCACTGGATGCGGTCGTTTTAATAGGCGGATCCATTGTTCTTCTCTTTCTTGGTGGTTGGCTTTTTTCTAAGATCGAAGCGTAGAAGATCCGGATCAAAAAAACAGGTTGAGTTCTTTGAGAAATTCAACCTGTTTTTCTTTGTGTCTCTATTGTACCAAGTTAGAACCTATTTTCAAAACAAAGTGAGGTAATCGCACGCGCGAAGCGCGTGGTGGCTCTAAACTAAATCGTACGCTCCACGAAAGCCCCGCCACCGCCTCGCTTCACTCGGCAACCCCAAAAAGAAAAAATGTCTCTTGCTCTTTTGATTTTCGCGGGGGTGGATTTTTTCTAAAATGGAAAGGACATTTTTCTTTTTTGGGTTCTGCCCTCCAAGTATTCGGGCAGTGTGGCGGGGCTTCAATTCGGACTCGGTTTTGCGAAAACTATTTTCTGGGGATTCGGATTTTCGCAAAACCGAGACTAATTTGTTTTTGAATTTTGTCCGCGCGGAGGAGGGGTCTGGGGAGGAATCCGCGCGGGCTTCTTTTTGGGGACGGGAATTCAAA
>JBGSQF010000019.1:0-1937 GCA_041738235.1 Minisyncoccia bacterium | reverse complement strand
GCGGAAATTGCGATGATTATTGAAAAATTTTATCGAAAATGTCAATTTAAGTAGTTACTTATTACGGTTTATGATTTTAAAATCGATCTGATGGGCTTGGTATAGGAGCGATTATTTGAGTAGGATTATTGCTTGTACATGTCGGATATTTAGTAGTTATTAACGCCTGTGACTGCGGTATTTAGTCATATGTGTCTCTGATTTAGGTTAACTTTTAATTGCTGTACACATATTGACCTATTCTATTTGTGGGTAAAAATGGCAATACAATATGTCGCACAATCATGTTGTGTCGTGTGACCACTTCTCTCCCCCTCCCCTATCGGTAAAGAATATATGCAAAGGGGTGATTTCGTGGCGGGGTTATGGTACGGTGATTGTAATGATTGAGGAAAAAGTACAGGTGAAATCAGTACCGTTACAAGGAAATTTATTGGGTTTGATTGAGGAGTTTTTTGATTATTTGACGGTTGAAAAGCAGATGTCAAAGTTAACGATTCGAAATTATCGTCATTATCTAGAGCGGTTTGTTTATTGGTTACATAATGTGCATCATATAGATTCAGTTAATGTGGAAGATTTGGATGGTTCTTTAATTAGCAAGTACCGAGTATGGTTGTCGACGATTGAAACGGAAATTGGTGATCAAATTAAGCCTGTGACGCAAGGATATCATGTGATAGCAATTCGCTCATTTTTGAAATGGTTGATAAAGCAGCGATATGAGGTGTTAGCTCCGGATGCACTTGAGCTACCAAAGCAACGAGATCGAAGATTAGAGTTCTTGAGTGCGGATGAGGTGGAGCGGTTGTTGGATATGCCGACGGTCTCGGATGTGTCGGGCTTACGGGATAAAGCTATACTTGAGATGTTGTTTAGTACAGGATTACGGGTCTCTGAATTGGTTGGTTTGGATCGAGAGCAGATAAACTTGGACCGAGGAGAATTTGGGGTAAAGGGTAAGGGGGGTAAGGTTAGAGTGGTGTTTTTGAGTAAGCGAGCTGGGCATTGGATTGAGCGGTATTTATCGGCACGTGATGACTATTGGGAACCACTGTTTATTAATTTTCGAGGTTCGGTATCAGGTGATGATGATGAAGAGGGTGATGAAATGAAGAAATTTGACGTCGAGTATGGTAAACGAAGGCGTTTGACTTCTCGTAGTGTGCAGCGAATCGTTAAGGCATATGCGAAGAAGGCCAAGTTACCGATTGAGGTGACGCCACATGTTATGCGGCATTCATTTGCAACTGATTTATTGCAAGCTGGGGCTGATATTCAAAGTGTGCAGGAAATGCTTGGTCATCAACATATTTCGACGACTCAGATTTATACACATGTGACTAATAAGCAATTAAAACAGGTACATCATGCGTTCCATGGCTACTCAGCAACTGAAGGTGAGGAAGTAAAATAGGGTACTCTCCCCTACTCTACTCGGTGATTAACGTGTTTTTTATTCTTTTAATTTGCTGCGTTGAGTGGAGATTCGGGAACGTAGGGAGAGAAGGCTTTGGCTTTGGTGGGGAGATTCCTACTCATAAATGCGGCGAAGACGATGGCTAAACAAATAATGAGTGTGGTATTTATAATTATTTTGAAGAAGGTAAACATAGTTGTACTTAATTTTGTAACGGCAGGCAGTTATCAATGAAGTTTGTGGTAAGCAGTACCGGAAGAATTATGCTGTTAGTAACGTGAGTGGTTATTAGCATGGGTTATCTAGAATTACTTATCTAGACTAGGTACATAGTAGTGGGTATGTAGATGAAATGGAATCCATATTAGCTACGTATTTGGTACGAGTTGCGTAATAAGAAATGTCTATTTAACGTAGGATTAGCAGTGGGGAGGAAGTTCTTCTATGTCCTCGAGAATGAGGGTGATAGTTGTGACTGCGTCGTTGGCACGTAGTCTCATAAGTATTACGCCTTGAG
>JBGSQF010000011.1:0-23923 GCA_041738235.1 Minisyncoccia bacterium | reverse complement strand
TGGACGCTACTACCTTCTCTCTGAGAATGGACATCAACAACTCGTCATCTCAGGCACCGCTCAATCCCAACCCTTCCAGATAGAGAAGAAGGCCTGGATAGTAGAGGGGATACTGAGAAAGGACTTCAGAGTGTAGGGGGGGGGGAGAAAGAAGAAATACAAGAAAAAGCAAACAAACAAAACCGTCCTGGGGTAGGGGCGGTTTTTGTGGTATACCCTTTTCTTGCCAAGAAACGGTTTATGTTGTAGTATAACGAAGTAAAAACATAGGCATGGACTCGCGAGAGTCGTTTTTTTATAGAGAAGCTTATAGTAGAGATGCTGATAAATTTGTAATTTTAATTGTATGGAGATCAGAAACATTGCCATTATTGCACACGTGGACCATGGGAAAACCACACTTACGGATGCGATCATGCGTCAGACGGGAATGAGCAAGGAGGGGACAACAATGGACAGTAACGCACTTGAACAAGAGCGCGGAATTACTATTTACGCAAAGAACACATCAGTTGATTATCGCGACACGAAGATCAATATTGTAGACACACCGGGACATGCGGACTTTGGGAGTGAGGTAGAGCGAGTTTTGCGTTCGATCGACTCGGTGGTTTTGGTAGTAGACGCACAGGAGGGTCCGATGCCTCAAACCCGATTTGTTCTCAAAAAATCTTTGGAACTAGGGATCAAGCCTTTGGTCGTGATAAATAAGATCGACAAGCCGGCCGCTCAACCGGAGATCGTTCAAGAACAGGTCTTTGAATTGTTTCTGGATCTGGGGGCGACGGATGAGCAACTGGACTTTACGACGATCTATGCCATAGGTCGAGAGGGGATCGCTAAAGAGCATTTGAGTGATAACTCTCATGATCTTTCGCCCTTGCTTGACATGATACTACTCCGTGTGGCTCCAGCATCTTCCGATATAACGAAGCCATTACGTTTTCAACCTTTCAATCTTGGATATGATGATTTTCTTGGACGGTTGGCGGTTGGGAGAATTTATGAGGGGGTGATCAAGAGTGGGCAGACCCTTACGGTACGCAAGCTTGATGGCACAACGGAAACGGGACGTGTGACAAAATTGTTTACCTTTCACGGAACAGAGAGAAAAGAGGTCTCAGAAGCTCAAGCAGGGGATATTGTCATGGTGGCTGGATTTCCGACGATCGATATCGGAGAGACAATGTGTGAGAGCGCTGATCAGGAGGGGCTTCCAGCGATCCATGTGGACGAGCCAACTATTTCTTTACGATTTTTGGTAAATGATTCTCCTTTTGCTGGACGTGATGGAAAATTTGTCACAAACCAACAGGTTAGAGATCGTTTGAAAAAAGAACTTGAGGTGAATGTGGGACTTAAGATCGACTTTTCCACTTCAGATTATGCGATGGTGTATGGTCGGGGAGAGCTTCATGTGGCGGTCCTTCTAGAGAATATGCGACGAGAGGGGTATGAGATGCAGGTGTCACAACCACACGTTATCATTAAGGATGTGGATGGTGTGAAAAGTGAACCATTTGAAGAAGTGACCATTGATGTACCAACCGAATCTTCTGGGACAGTAATCGAACATCTTGGAAAGCGAAAAGGGGTTATGACCGATATGCAGTCGCATGGAAGTCAAACGAGGATGCTTTTTGAGATTCCTACAAGAGGACTTTTGGGCTATCGTGGACAGTTTACTGTGGCCACGAAGGGAGAGGGGATCTTATGCTCGCGTGTTATTGGATTTCGTCCATATGCTGGTGAGATCAAGCAGCGTGAAGCGGGATCAATGATCTCAGGTTTTTCAGGTAAGGCGCTTGGATATGCTCTCTATAATCTGCAGGATAGAGGAACATTGTATATTCCTGCGAATACGGAAGTATATGAGGGGCAAGTGATCGGTAATACTTCTAAGGGGGAAGAAATGACCGTTAACCCTATCAAAGGAAAGCAGATGAGCAATATGCGCTCGAGCGGTGCTGATGAGGCAATTACGTTAACTCCTCCTTTTTTGCTTTCAATAGAGCGAGGACTTGAGGTAATGAGCGATGATGAGTATCTTGAAGTAACTCCCCATTCAGTGCGTCTCAGAAAACAGTATTTGACAGAGAATGATCGAGTGAAGGCAAAGAGAAAAAAGGGATAAATATTTTGTAAAAGCGGGCGTAAGCGCGCTTTTATTGTGTCTAAAATAGGCCACTGATTACTTTTTATCTAGATCAGCCTACATAGCGTTTTTTGAGATTCGCGTCTTTTTATATTCTCCATCTTGTGGTATACTTTTACGCAGGATAGATAAATATTTTTTACGAGATTTCTTGGCGATAAAGAAAGATGTCACATATAATGGCTTTTAACTTTTTCTGGGCATGTTGAATATTCAACGTACAAAGGAAGCAGGACCCTTTTCAAGAATGACTCCTTCTACAATTTCTTTTTCAGGAATTGCTTTTCCATTCTTAGGAAGTTCTGATTTGTTTCGATCCTTGCACTTTTCCATTCTCCCCACTTTTCTTGTGGTGGAGGTTTGTGTTCTGCTGGTAATCTCTTTCTTTATTTTTAGAAAAAAACGTTTTTCTTCCGTAATGTCATTTGTGGTTAGTGTGTTGGTTCTTTCCGCTACGACTGTGGGAATTTTTCTTTCCGAATCTCCGGAAAATGCGCGTACCCCTCTTGTGTTTGGTGAGGAGCAAGTGCGGTCAAGTGATCAGGATACCACAGCTAACGCGGGGGCACAGATGGCTCCTGAGGCCGTAATGCCTCCTACATCTATAGCAAACACTTCCGACAAATATTTTTCACTTTTTAATTTTGAGACTGCCCCTGATGGTAGTGGTCTCTTGCAGAGTGGGGATATTTTGATCGAAAATAATACATTGCGTATCGCTCGAAATACTGTTGACTCTAAACAGATCAAAAGTGGTGCAATAGAAGCTGACGATATTGATGCTAACACCGTTACGGGGAAGATCATCCGAGACGGCACTATCACAGGAAAGGATATTTCTAAAAATGCAAAGATTACCGTCAAAAGTCTTACAGTGTCTGGGGGTACTACGAACAATGGTGACCTGGATATGGGTCATAATGTTGTGACAAATATTGGGAGTTCGGGGTCGAATTTTACTTCAACCGGAGGTTTGAACTTGAATGGGAATCTTTTGATGACGAGCGATCCCGACCCTAACACAATTGCATTGTCTGTGAATGGAGGATCAAATGCTATTGGTTTTTGGTCGGGAAAAATATTTACTAATAGTGATGTAGAATTTGCATCGGCTTTTATTGCCAACAAACTTACGGTTGACGATGGGGGTACATATACAAAGAAAGGAAATATCCTTCATGTTAAAAATGAAGTTGTGGAAACCTCGGGAACTGTTGTGGATACTTCTCGGACTCTTTTTGTTGAACAGCTTAACCCTGCTGGAACAGGGGCTACGGTAAACATTAGTAGTCATTCAGTGGCCGCATCCGCGCTTCGCATTGATGCAGATACAGAAACAATGGATGTTATGAGGATATATGCTGATGCCCTTTCCACTGGAAGTGCAGCATTATTTTCAAGTGACTCTCTTGATCCCAGTTCACGAAGTCTGGTGGATATCGTAAATGATAATACCGCAGCCGTTGGCACAACAGCGCTTCGCGTTCAACAGGATTCTACGGGAAGTATCGCAAGTTTTTTTGATGGACATACGCAGGTCTTTTCTATCCTTGACGGAGGAAACATCGGCATTCGAACTACTTCGCAGTTTGGCTCTGGATCGGGTGTTTTGGCCTTTGGGAACGCAGCAGTAAACCCAACAACAGCACTCACCAATGCGGCTCTTCTCTATGCGAGTGGAGGCGAGTTATACGCTTATGATGCAGCAGGAAATGCAACTCAGATATCCCCACATGACCAGGACGGTCTTTGGTACTATTATTCTGAAAACACCAAGACGGGTAAGACTCTTGAGATCAGTATGGAAGCGTTGATGAAGGATATTGACCAGATACTTGGTGGGGGATATGTCTTTGAAAACGGGGCACAGCTGTTTTCTGGGGAGAATAAGATCACTTCTCTCGTTCTCAAGACAAACAAAAACACCTCAGCTCTTGATGGGCTGGAATCTTCGATGGACAATGCCCTTTCTACAAAGAATGTAGTTGATGGAGTTTCTAACACTCTAAACAACACAATAAACACACTCTCTTCTCAAGGAAAGGATGTAGACGCTCTGAAAGAAAGAATGGATATAGCAGAGGGCATCCAAAGAGAACAAGGTTTATTATTGGGCACTCTTCAAGACCAGATGACCCTTATGAAGGAACAGAATCAGAGCATTACGGATTTCCTGTTAGCAGTCAATTCTGATACGCTTCTTTACAAGGATGTTAGTGGTGACCTTCGTCTTCCTGATGCGCAGATAGAGGCAAAAGGGGTTTCAGCCGAAGCCTTTACTGTTCAGGCTCAATCGGGAACCAAGTCTCCTACTATTGGGCAAGCAACTGTTCCTGCTGGCAAGCAAGAGGTTGTAGTTGAAACAGCGGGGGTGAGGAGTGGAAGTAAGGTGTTTGTGTCATTTACGAGTGATCTTGAAGGGCGTAACTATTTTATTGCTGAGAAAAAGAAGGGACAATCGTTTACTGTGGAACTGTCCGATCCGGTTGCGAGCGACGTTTCATTTGATTGGTGGATCGTTAATGAAAACGAACAGTAGGGGAGTTTGGTAGTGTCGATGTTTTACTGTTGATATTTCGTGGGATTTGGGGATTTTTGACGCTCTGAATGTAGCGTTTTTTGTTTATATATGACAAATCAGGAATAGTCTAATATAATGAAGGATGTAATCCATTTGACATAGTAATTCTAAGTATGGATCTTAAGCGCGATCGATCTAAGCAACAGGTGGTATTGAATAGAAAGGTTATTGCTCATGTTACGACGGATGGATTGAGTCGAATTGGAAGAAAGGAGGATCATCGAGAGAATGGACATGTCTTGCTAGTACGATTTTTAGAAGGCATCATTACTGTCAGTCTTGTGGCGATTTTTTTTGGGCTTCCAATATTTTTTTTGGGACTTACATTACAAGGTATTGCATTTGAAAAACAGATCTACTTTTATGGTTGGATCTTGGTCGGCCTGGTGTCCTGGGTGATCAAAAGTGTCTTGCAGGGAGAAATGCGTATTATACGTAGCGCTTTGGATTATCCTTTACTTATTCTTCTTGGGGTAACTATTCTCAGTGTGGCATTTTCAGTAGATCGATGGCATAGTGTTTGGGGATTTTTTGGTGATCCTTCGCACGGCTTGGTCGGACTTATAGCCATGATCCTGGGGTACAAACTTATACAAAACTACGCGACACTTCGTGGAATGAGTATGATGATCGGGGGTCTTCTTATTGCAGACATATTTATATCCGTCTGGGCTTTTTTGAGATTAGTGGATGTCCCGTTTTTTTCAAGTGCTGTCAAGCAGTTTGTTCCACTTTCTTTATTGGGTTCTCTTTCTGGTTTGGGCGCATTTGTGAGTATAATGACGCCGCTTCTTATGATGGTAATATTCGTGGTGCAAGCAAATAAAAAGATACCCACTTGGAAGCGAAGAGCTGTGATTACGAGCTTTATGCTCGTTCTTGTAATGCATGCGTTTATTTTTCTGACCACCTACGCTTTTGTCCCATGGATCGGGCTTCTCGTTGGAGTGGGTTGTTTTTTGGTTTACATACTTGCGCGTATCATCCGTCCTTCGAATGGTTGGACGTGGCTGCCAGTTGTACAATTTACGGTTATATTGGTTTTGCTTATGATCGGTAATAATTCGATCGCGCGTGTTCAGTTGCCAGTTGAGATATCTCCAGAATATGGATTTTCATGGGATATTGCGCGTGAGACGATGCAGAAACATTTACTTTTTGGAACAGGTCCTGCAACTTTTGGTTACGCGTTCTCGCAGTTTCATCCTCAAAATTTTAATGAAAATCAGTTTTTTTATTTACGTTTTTATCAGGGCACAGGCCTCTTGTTTGAGACGTTATCAACAATGGGTATACTTGGGACTCTTGCGCTTTTGCTTGTGGTAGTAACGTTTGTGGGAGTTGGCATTTACCTCCTTCTGTGCCAGCATGAGAAAAGTAATATTGTGCCACTGGGAATATTTTCATCGGCGCTTATTGCCTTTGCCAATATTCTTTTGGTGCGTAGTGATAACACAATACTTATCCTCGCTTTTTTGCTTCCCGCATTATTTTTTGTGTCATTTCGAACGATGGGAGAGGTGGCTGAAAGTTCTATTACGATTCCTCTAAAAGCTTCTCCGAAGTTTGCTCTTACAGTAGCTTTTATTTTTATAGTGATCATGTCCGGGGTTATATTTTCTGGCGTATTTCTCGGGAAGGTGCTGGTGGCAGATGTGTTGGCTGGTCAAGCAGACAGATCAGAGGAGGTTACAAAGGAAGGGTCTGTACAATCAATGACTCACGCCATCCGTCTCTACGGGCAGGAAGGCCGTTATTTTACGAATATCGGACAACAATATATGGTTCTTGCAAACACGGAGGCATTAAAGCAAGAGAAGGATCGAAATACAGATCTCATTCGTGGATATTTAGACAACTCTATTGCTCTTGCAACACAGGGAACAAAGATGATGCCGAATGATGTTGTTGCCATGGAGGCACTCGGACAGATTTATGAGAACGCGGCATTATATATTCCTGATTCGAGAGCTCTCGCTGTGGAGTCTTACAAGAAGGCGCTGAACTTAGATCCACACAGTCCACAGCTACAAGTTAAGTTAGGACAACTTCGCTTGGAAACAGCTGCGATGTACAAGGGAAAGGACGAACAAAAAGCTATCTTGGAAGAGGCAAATAAAATACTAGAGAGCGCAGTAGCAGAAAAGAAGGATTATTCACCAGCATATTATCAACTTGCTTTGGCAAAAGAAGGTCTTGGTGATCTGGAAGGGGCTATTAAAAATATGGGAATAGCTCAGTATTTGGATCCAAAAAATGTGAATTTTATGTTTAATCTCGCTCGTCTTTATCAGGCGAGAGGAGGAGAAGAGGACAATAAGATCGCAGAAGTTATTTTTAAACAGATCATCAGTATAAATGACAGTGAGATCAATACACATTTTAGTCTTGGTTTGTTGTATGAAAAAACTAACAGGAATGATGAAGCACTTTTTGAATATCAAATCGTACTCGATCTTCTCCCGGATGGGGTGAGTAGTGATGTTCGATCACGAGTGGAGGAGATGATGGCAAATATTGAGAATAAACCTAGTAGTGTTGTAGAGGTAAATATGCCGAATGATCAGACGCAAAATGATATATTATTGCAAGAACAAGAGGTGGATCCTAACGAGTTTTTGAACGAGGACCAACAAGATTTACAAGAAACTGTCCCAGCAGAGGATGCACTTTCCGATGAGGTTGATCAATCTTAATAAAAAGCTATCTAGTAGTTGTATAGTTGTGATAGGGGTAAATGCAATATCTTTACGTATATGATGAGAAGAAGATTAAAGGAAATGCGAAGATTCAGATTATCTGATCCAACACGATCAAAGCGTTTATATCAGTGGCTATTGGGAGGGTTTACTATATGGTTTATTCTGCTATTTTTTGTATTTCATAGTATTGTGTTGGATCTTCTGGCAACGCCACCAGTTCCTGATTGGGTTATTCCTTATGATAAGGATATAGCCACAAGGGTACGGGAAATGACGCATGGGTATCCGATCGAAGGGATGAGTGAGTATATTGCTCGTTTTGATGAAAAAACCGCTGGATTTCTTGTGAGTATCGCTAAAAAAGAGAGTAGTTGGGGGGAACGAGTCCCAGTTTTAGATGGGAGGGATTGCTATAACTATTGGGGGTTTCGTGACCCAGATAATACACTGGGGTCGGGAGGGCACACTTGCTTTACAAGTCCTGAGCAAGCCGTTCGTCAAGTGGGAAAAAGGATTCGAGAACTTGTATATACGTATGACCGGGATACACCGAGAGAAATGGTGGTATGGAAATGTGGAAGTTCTTGCAGTCAAGACATTTCAGGGTCGGTTCAGAAATGGATCAGCGATGTGGATTGGTATTACGATGATTTTATGGAAAGGAAATCACAAGTTCTCGGCACACAAAGTGAGAGGAATTGATTTTTATCTGACTATGGACAATTTTTTGAGGGAAAAGTTAATGAGAATAGCCATGAAAGAAGCGGGCACCGCTATTACCGAGGGTAACTCACCTTTTGGAGCTGTGCTTGTTGATATGGAGGGGAATGTTATTGGTAAAGCTCACAATACTACAGTGACAGACAATGATCCGACGGCACATGCGGAGATGAACGTTATCCGACAAGTAGCCAAAAGACTTAAAAAAAAGAGGCTATCAGGTTTGTGTCTTGTGAGCAATGCACAGTCGTGCCCGATGTGTTTTTCGGCAGCTATTCGGAGTGGGATCACCTATTTTTTGTATGGTTGTGCGGAGGACGAGACATTGGTGCCAAAGATCGATGTTTTTCAATTAAAAAACTTTTGTAAGGGAGAGGTTCGGATCGAATCAGGTGTGATTGGGGGAGAGTGTTTGGAGCAGGTCAATCTTGCTCGAGAAAACACCCAATTTTTTAATAAATAAAATTTTATTTCTTAAATCTTCTCTGTTATGTATCTTATTTTTGACATTGGTGGGACATTCATGCGATGTGCAGGTGTTCTCGAAAAAAAAATTATTCGGAAGGAGAAATTTCCAACGCCAAAAACATTTGAAGATGGGATCTTGATGTGTAAAGAAATGGCGGAAAAAGTCTTACAGGGGGAAACGAGAGAGGGTGCTGTGGTGGGCATTGCAGCAACGCTTGATAGAGAGAGACGAAGAATATATCGAGCACCACATCTTCCGTCATGGAATGGAAAGGAACTTGCAAGGGGGCTGGAACAAGTATTGCAGGTGCCGGTGATACTTAGAAACGATGCAGAATTGGCAGGACTTGGTGAAGCAGTATATGGCGCGGGTCGTGAAAAGGGGATTGTTGCCTATATGACGGTAGGAACAGGTGTAGGTGGAACGCGGATCGTCAACAAAAAGATTGATGAAAGTACTTGGGGTTTCGAACCGGGCCACCAGATTATTTCTGTTGACAGAAAGATACAAGAACTTTCCATATCGGGTGGATCGATCAAGAAAAATACGGGGAAAGATCCACTGGAAATAATAGATGAGAGCTTTTGGAAAGAAAGATCAGAGACGTTTGCTGTAGGAATTTTTAACGTCATTCTTTTTTGGTCTCCTGATGTTGTGGTTGTAGGGGGTTCAGTTTCACAAAAGATATCTCTAGACGTGGTTAATGGATATCTTGAGGAAAATCTAAATATGTTTGCTGGAATACCCGATGTTATTTATTCAGAACTGGGAGATGATTCTGGACTCTGGGGTGGGATCGTGCTTGTCAGTGCTTTGGAGTGAAAATAAGGTAGAAAATAGTAAGTATAAAAAATTTAGCAATGACATCTCTTTTTCTTGCAATATTTGGATATCTTCTTTCGGCTTTGGTTTTTGTGCTGGATCGATATATATTGAAAGAGCGGATTCCTAAACCGGCCGTGTATGCCTATTTTGTTGGTCTTTTTAGTATATTTGCATTGGGTGCGATCCCTTTTGGGTTTGGATTTTTTGGGTGGGAGGTCACGGCACTTGCAGTTTTTTCTGGGATGCTTTTTGTGTATGGACTAGTAGCACTTTACAGCGCTATACGTATGAGCGAAATTACTCGCGTGGCTCCTTTGGTAGGTTCAATGACACCAGCGGTCATTTTGATATTTACTTGGTGTGGATGCATATTGGGCCGGGAGGTACTTGGAGCAACTGAATTATGGGCGATAGTATTACTGATTCTTGGAGGATTATCACTTTCAGTTCGACTTCCGTTCCAGTCTCGAATATTTTTTCGTGGTTTTCGATACTCGATACCTGCAGCGATATTCTTTGCTGTATTCTTTATGGGGTTCAAGATTTCATCTGGGTCGCAGAATTTTGTGAGTGTTTTTGTTTGGTCAAGGATTGGGATGGTGTGCGGTGCATTATCCCTCCTTTTGTATGGGCCACTTCGTCGAGATATCCTACCTATGTTTCGTCGAGAGGAGCGCGAAAAAAAGAAACAACAATGGACTACGGTCATTATATTTGTTGTAAATAAGGGATTGGGGGGTGTTGGGTATCTCTGTTTGAGTTTAGCTGTAACTCTTGGGTCGGTCACGATAGTTCAGGCCTTAGCAAGTATACAATATGCGTTTGTGATAGTATTGGGGGCTGTTGCCACAGTTCTATTTCCTGAGATATTTCGTGTTCGCATAGGTCGGTATTTTGGGTTTCAGGTTGGAATCGCATTGCTTCTTATTGCTGCAGGAACGATCCTAGCCGTGCTTGGTGGAGAAAAAATATTTATATAGAAATAAAGTGTTTCTCATTAGATCGTATAGTTGAAAAAAATATGCAAATAGACAAAGATGATGCGAAAAAAAAGAAGCATCCTTGGAAGATATTTTTTAAGGCATTTGGTATATTCTTTGGATCGATTCTTTTGTTTCTTTTTGGTATTTTTATCTTTTTTAACCTTCCCGGACAAACCGTTCGACAAGATGTGCTTTTGGGGATCACTTTTTCGCATCGTCAGGCCGAGGCATTGGGACTTGATTGGAAGCAAGTATTCATCTCGCTTCTAGATGATATGATCGTGAGAGAGATTCGTATCCCGGTATATTGGGATCTAGTGGAACAGAATCAAGGAACTTATGATTACAGTGATGTGGACTGGCAACTCTCTGAGGCGAGGAAACGCGGCGCTCATATCATTCTCACTGTTGGTCAGCGAGTACCAAGATGGCCAGAGTGTCATATTCCGGAGTGGGCAAGTTCAAACGACGATCTACGAAAACAAAAGCTTGTTTCATTTGTACAACAAACTGTTGAAAGGTATAAGGATCATCCGGAGATAGAGATATGGCAGGTTGAGAATGAAGCGTTCCTGCCGTTCTTTGGGGTGTGTCCTGTTCTAGATGTATCAGTTTTGGATAGTGAGATCGCCATGGTTCGCTCTATTGATCCAACTCGCCCAGTGCTTATGAGTGATAGTGGTGAGCTAAGTACCTGGATATCTGCGGCAAGTCGGGGAGATATATTTGGGACAACGATGTACCGTGATGTGTACAAGCCAGGTTTTGGGTATTATCGCTATCCCATAGGGCCAAACTTTTTTAAGTTCAAGGAGTGGATCGTCCGACTTCTTACCGGTCAGAAGAATTTTTTTGTGATCGAACTTCAGGGAGAGCCGTGGGGTCCTGGATGGATAGGGAGCATGCCTCTTGAAGAGCAATTTAAGACAATGAATGAAAATAGGTTGCAGGACACGCTACAATATGCTCAGCGTGTCGGATTTCCTCGAATCTATTTGTGGGGTGCGGAGTGGTGGTATTGGCTGAAGGACAAACAGTCATACAATGCGGTTTGGGATGAAGCAAAAGCGCTTTTTAATAAGTACGGACAGCGTTGTAAAAATTGCAAACAAGTTTCTTTTGGAGACTCTTCTGTGCAGGCGCGTATTGCCGATAGCGTGGAAAAACAAGAAAAGGGTCTTTCCGGGACGATAGCGTTGCAGGAGAGTGAAGGTATGCTCTTTATCTTTCCCATTGCGCAAACGTATGGGTTTTGGATGAAAGAAATGAATTACCCAATTGATATTATTTGGATGAATGAACAGAAACATGTAGTGGATATACAACAATGTCTTGATCCGACTTCTTATCCGAAGGTATTTGTTCCATCCAGCCCCGCTCAATATGTTTTGGAGGTGCAGTGTGGATGGACCGAAAGGAATAATATACAAAAAGGAGATATCGGAAGGTGGTAATGTATAGAGAAAGAGGTATAATAAAAGCGGTTTATATGATCCGTTAAACACAGGACCTACAGAGTTGGCAATATTTGGTGTTCTTACGTATTATACTTAGTGGTTTTGTGGGCTCTAGTTTTTAGTTGTGTAACTCTTAATTTTTCTTTTATGCGTCTTTCCAAAGAGTCGATCGCTGGAGCATTCGCCGTTGTTATCATTGCGGTATTTGTTGTTGGTTGGAATGGGTATTTTTCGAAAAAGGAATTGGTCTTTGAAGGAGGGATAAATTGGCTTTTACCTCCCTCTATACGAAAAGATAAAGATCTGCAATCGTTCAGTTCCCCGGAGGAAATGAAAGACTATATTGTTAAAGGAAGCATTCAAAACAACGTTTTGTTTGTTAAGAACGGAACTTCTCCTCGAGGATCAGCTACTTCTACAGATAAAGCAAATACAGCCGTGGAGGCAAATGTTGTAGGTAAAACACCTTTTGATTTTTCTCAAACGAATGTTCAGGTTTTAGGGGTTGATGAGCCGGATATAGTAAAAACAAACGGTGAATCGCTGTTTGTTTCTCAAGAACCTGCGCTTGGTGTCATGTATGATAGTGTGCAGCCATTGATGGGTGCAGGTTCGGAAAAAAGAATACTTCCCAACCCTTTACCTTTGGGCAATATACATATCGTGGAAGCGCAATCATCCGAAAACTTGTCTGAAGTAGGAAAAATAGTCGGTCGATCAGGAAACATTCTTTTGAGCGGAGGGGCTCTCATGGTGCTTGATCCAAAGGGGGTGTTCGGGTATGACATCAAAGACCCTGGGAACCCAATAAAGAATTGGAATATTGATGTGCGAGACGGAGAGGTCATTGATGCGCGATTGTTGAAGGATCGGCTATATCTTGTGCAGAGGTCATACATAAAACGTGAGACGCCATGTCCTTTCGTTCCGGTTGCTCAGGGGACAAAAGAGGTAGAAATAGCTTGTTCCGACATTTATCATCCGTATTATCCGATTCCCGCAGAAACGATCTATACAGTTATGCGGATAAATCCCGAAACAGGACTTATCGAGAAGAAGAAATCGATCGTTGGTTCGTATGATGTTGCCATGACACTTTTTAGTGGCGGGCTATATACCTGGTACCCGGAATACAAGAATGCATTAGATGTTATGTATGATTTTTTCCGCACAAATAACTCTTTGATCTCACAAGTATTTTTTTTGCGACTAGAAAAACTCCGTGAATACGATATTAGCGACCAATCTAAGACGCAAGAGCTTTTTTATGAAATAGAAAAGTATCAAGTAACACTTGATGCTGATAGCCGTTTAAAGTTTCAGAACGATCTGGAGAATGCCATGTCTGGGTACCTTGATGTGCATAAGCGAGAATTGACCCAAACACATATATTTAAGTTGGATCTAATTACGCTGGAAGTAGAGGAAAGTGGTTCCGTTCCGGGTATTATTCACAATCAGTTCTCAGTTGATGAGTATCAGGGAACACTTCGAGTGGCAACCACGATCGGTACATATTCGGGATACTTCGGAAATGCTCCAGATGAAGAAAATGATATGTATAGCCTTGATGGGAATTTGGATGTGCAGGGGTCAGTAGAGGGCATCGGAAAAGGGGAGCGTATTTACGCAACTCGTTTTGTGGGAGATCGGGGATATATAGTAACCTTCAAGCAAACAGACCCATTCTATGTACTGGATCTATCGAATCCTCAAGCTCCTAGGGTCTCTGGAGAGCTTAAAATTCCCGGATATTCTTCGTATTTACATCCTCTTGAAAATAACAGGGTTCTTGGTATCGGTAAGGAAGATAATAAGGTGAAGGTTACATTGTTTGATGTTACAGATCCACAGGATCCGAAAGAATTGTCTACGGTATTTTTGAGTGAATATTGGTCAGATGTTCTCAATACACATCATGCATTTACGGTTAAACAGGAAGAGCAGGTATTTTTCTTACCTGGGAGCCAGGGAGGATATATTTATTCTTATACTGGTGATGAGATAAAGTTGGTGCATGCGGTGAGTGGAATACAAATAAAACGTGCTGTGTATATCGGCACAACATGGTTTATGATTGGACAGGATGGGATCGTTTCGTATGATGAAAATAATTGGAAAAAATTAGGTGAGGTTAAGTTTGAATGACTCGCGAAAACTTGCGCGCACATGAAAAAGACAGACCGAGCAAAGGAGATCTTAGAAAGACTCCAGAAACAGTATAAAAAGCCGGGGCCGTTTGCCGAGTGGAAGAATCCCTTACAGCTTGCGGTTGTTACGATGCTTTCTGCGCAATGTACTGATGAACGAGTAAATAGTGTCTCCAAAGAGTTATTTAAAAAATATAAGAATGCAGGTGATTTTTCGTCTGCACGGGTTTCTGATCTGGAAAATATGGTATATAGTACAGGGTACTATAGAAGCAAGGCGAGATACCTCAAAAAGATGGGTACTATTTTGGTTCAGAAATTCCACGGTGAGGTTCCAGAAGCATTTGAAGAGCTTGTGCAACTTCCAGGGATATCCAAGAAGAGCGCCTGTATTATTGCCGCTAAAGCATTTGGGAAATTTTATGGGGTAGCGGTCGATACCCATGTATTTCGTGTAGCACCTCGTCTCGGACTTGCAAAGACAGGATCACGAGATGCTATGGCAAGGGATCTGGAAAGATTATTTCCTCCAAAAGAGTATCTGAATGTGAATGAGTATCTCATCACGCATGGACGAGCGATTTGTACACCTCGTATTCCAAAATGTGGAGAATGTGTACTTCAAGATATTTGTCCTTCGGTTCAAAAATTTCTAAAAAAAGTAAAATAATGTATGCTGACTTTTTACTATAACGATCCAAAAGATCCAAAGATCCAAGAAATAGATGGTCCAAAGGAGGGTGTGTGGGTTCATAGCACTAAGCCATCTGAAGAGGATCTACAAGAACTTATCCAAAAGTTTTCTGTGGATGAGGATTTGTTACGGGATGCACTTGATCCATTTGAGGTTTCGCGACTGGAGCAAGAGGATGGTCAGATATACATCTTTCTTGAGGTACCGTATCGTGAACGTTCCGGTGGTGCGGGTACGCAGCCCATCTTAGTTGTATTAGGAGAGGGTTTTGTTCTCACGGTAGCTCAACGGCAGCTGGACTTTTTGGAAAAATTTTTCTCTGGTAAACGAGAATTTTTTACGACACAAAGGGTGCAGGCGTTCATCCAATTTCTTTCGTCTTTGAATGAGGAGTACAATCGGCACCTTACAAAAATGGCAAAAGAGATTCGTGTGGTCAGTGGTGACGTGGAAGGTGTTCAGGTGGAAGATCTGACGCGATTTGTTGTTTTTGAAAAAACGGTCAACGATTTTTTGGCAGCGCTTGTTCCTATGCGTGCTATCCTACAAACAATTCTCTCTAATAAGCGTCTTTCTCTCAGCGAAGAGGATAAAGAGTGGGTGGAAGATCTTTTTCTTGGGATCCGGCAGTTGATCGAGGTGTCGGAGTCAACGCACAAACATATTGTGAACATTCGTGAGGCGTCCTCTGTTATTATGAGTCACCGTTTGAATCAATCTATCCGTTTGCTTACGATATTTACGATTGTTTTGAGCGTTCCGATGGTGTTGGGGTCACTGTATGGAATGAATGTTTCCTTGCCTTTTGCGGATATCCCCGGAGCATTCTGGGGAATCGTGTGGGCCTCTCTTCTGGGGATGGGGATCATGTTTGCTTTTTTGGTAAAAAATAAATAAATGCTATGAAGAAAATGTTGTTTTGGAGTATCGGGATCATTCTTCTCGGTGCTACTATAAGTGCTGGTGTGTATTTTTTGGTTACTCGACCAAAAACATTCGTTGTGACTGATGATCAGGGTGTGCTTGTTGATGGTGGTCAAAAAGATGCTGCGATCATACCATCTCAGGCGGTGCAATGTGTTGTATCTGGTTGTAGCGGACAGCTCTGCATAGATGAAAAAAGTGCGGAAAGTAGAGGGGTCACAAACTGTATTTGGCAAGAAGAATTTGGGTGTTATAAAGAGGCAAAGTGTGAGCCGCAATCAGATGGGCAGTGCGGATGGACGATGACGCCAGAGCTTAACGCTTGTATTAATGCTATGCGAGGCCGAATGCGACAACCACAAACGCCAGTAGCTCCAAGTAATAAAGTAGAACCGGTTACAGAAACACAAAGCGTTACCAAGGAGAGTTTACCAAACACTTCTCCAAATTTTTCAGTAGTAAAGAAGCTGGTCTCTTGGGGATTTTCTCAGAGTGAAGACCGTAGTGTTGATGCGATAATACTCCATTCTTCTTACAATGCGCTCGAAGGAGATAAATATGATGTGAATGCCATAATAGAGATATATAAGACATACGAGGTGAGCCCACACTACATTATCGATCGTGAGGGAAAGATATATCAACTCGTGGAGGAGAAGAATATTGCATACCATGCAGGTGTAAGTCGTCTCCCCGATGGAGAAACGAATGTAAACTCTGTTTCTATTGGTATTGAAATGATCAATGATGATAAGAGCGATAAGTATACTGACAAGCAATACGATGCCGTAAATAAGCTGATCACTGACATTAAGAAGCGATATACTATCAAATATGTTCTGGGACATAGCGATATCGCTCCAGGGAGGAAGACCGATCCATGGAATATAGATTGGAGCAAGATCAAGAAATAGAATGGGTACTATTTTCTTAAATTATTAAGTAGGGATGAATATGAAACTTCATATCGCACTCACATCACACAAAGCCGAGATCTCTCTTCAAGAAGGGAAGGTCAAGGAGATAACGCGAGAATTTTTGGTAGATAACGATCTCTCTCAAAAACTCCTTATCGAAATTGACGCACTTCTTAGTGAAGCAGGAGTGACCCCAACTGGTGTTGAAGGGGTCGAATACGAAGCGCATGACGCTGGATTTACTACCACGCGTATCGGACAAGTAGTTGCTGACACATACAACTTTGTGTTGAAACATTCTTGATTTTTAAGCAAAGTCTGTTAGGGTAGAGACAAGCCGAAAAGCAGTGCTTTTTCGGTGAAACAAGTTGCTTGAAATTTTTTTCGGAGAAAAGTCATGCATTTCGCTGACAGACTGATTGAAGGGATCCGGGAGAAAGGGACTATTCTGATCTGCGGGATTGATCCGCAGCTCAGGTACATGCCCCCGCATATCCTGCGGTGGGCAGTGCAACAGTTCGGACCCGGCATGAAGGCCGTGGAAGAAGTGATCGTGCTGTACTATATCACGATCATCAATGTGACCTTCGGGAAGGTCCTGGGGTACAAGCCCCAGATCGCGTTCTTCGAGAAGTTTGGATCGCACGGCATCCGTGCCCTTGAACGCATCTTGGCGTACCTTGGGTCTCTGGACGCTATCGTCATCCTCGATGCCAAGCGTGAGGACGGTGGCGATACATCCCAGGCCTACGCGTCCGCTTACCTCGGCATAACCGAGACGCTTGATGAATCGGGTGAGATCGTGTTGATCCGTCCCTCGTGCAGGGTGGATGCGATCACGATCACGCCATGGATCGATGGACCGAACATCGAGACGTTCGCTATGACGGCCAAGGAAAATAACGCCGGCATCTTCGTCGTCGACAAGACGTCCTTCAAGCCGGCATCGCGTTTGCAGGATGTCCTCGTGGATGGACAGCCCGCGTGGGTCCATCTGACCGAACAGGTCAGGGATCTGAGCGAGAGCGAGGGCATGGTTGGGAAGAGCGGGTATTCGCTGGTTGGTGTGGTGATGGGTGCGACGTATCCGGAAGAGGCGCGACTGATGCAACAGTTACTTCCTAAGTCCACCAAGCTCGTTCCCGGGTTCGGGAAGGGTCAGGGAGGGAGGCCGGATGATGCGGTCATCTGTGTCAACAACGACGGCTTTGGAGCTGTCTGCAACGACTCCCGTGGGACGAACTTCGCCTGGCATTCCAAATTCGGCGGAAACGGCGATGGTCGCAACTACGCTGTCGCGACCCTGGGAGCTGTCGAAGCGGGAACACACGCTCTAAACACGGCCATTGAGCACAAGCTCGGACGTATGCCGTGGTGAGTGCTATCCGGGCGTAAGCCCATCATCGGCGGGGGAGGATAATCGAACCCGCCATAACTTTTTGCGGAGGTTTATATGCGTCATAGTATCGATGATGGAAGTCAGCGTATCTCTCCAAATGGATTTCTGGAGACACTTCGGAACTGCGGGGGGTATTACTCCTGTCCGGTGGATTCGGACGGGATGCCCTTAGGTCCGGTCGTTGGATACGCCGGAACCTACGATGCCGACGACGGGCCCAAGAAGCACTGGGTCGGCTTGGACTATCTCAACTTCTCCATGGCCGATCAATGGCCGGCGGTGCTGACGTACTTCGCCAGGGAGATGGTGAACCGCTTGGTCGCCCATGACAAGATTCCCGATGTGATCATCGGCGGACCGTGGGCCGGCATCAAGTTCTCCCAGGAGGTCGCACGTCTCCTTGGCTGTCGGCACATCTTCGCCGAGAAGAAGGTGGTGGGGTGGGACAGCGCCACTGATAAGCCGATCGAAGAGATTGCTCTCGGTCGCTACGAGGGCGCGATTGGATCTGGCGACTTGGTGATTGTCGGTGAGGAGTTAGTCAATAATCTCAGCACGACCGGAAAGATTATTGGTCTGTGTGAGGTGGCCGGTGGGCAGGTCGTGGCAGTGACTTGCGCCATCAATCGTTCCTCGCCGGCGGTGAGAACATACCGGGACATTCCCGTCATCGGTGTCGTCGATCGTGAGATCCCGCAGTATCGGCAGGATGATCCAATCGTGGTGCGGGCGATTGCGGATGGCAACGTTGTCTGGAAGCCCAAACACGCATGGAGCCGTTTGGAGGCGGCGATGCGCAACAACGGCTGACAAGTGGACGGGTTGGTCGGCAGGGAAGATCGTTTTCCTTGTCGGCCGGCCCACAACAAAAACGACTCTTAATAAAGGTCGATTTTTTATAGTGTCGTGAAGAACGAACGGATGAGATTTATTGCAATATTTCTTGTACTTCTTTATAGTAAAGCCAAGCTAGGTGTAGCCTGGTACCCACGAAAACTCGGAGGTTGAACATGAGTTCTTTAAAAGTAGGGCAGCTTTCCCTCCGATTTGAGGACGGGGGAAAAGTGGCTTGGGTCGATATGCGGCCCGAAGGGATACCGTGCATGAGCCCGGGGCTCGTAGCGGATTTTGCTCGGGCGCAAGGGATGATCGAGACTCGTGCACGCGATGGGTTTCAAAGGAATGATCCCAATCGAATCGTCTACCAAGTGATGACATCTGGTGTTTCAGGTGTCTTTTGCCTGGGTGGCGATCTGGAATACTTCTTGGATCGGGTCGATCAGGGAGATCGACAGGCGATCGAGGCGTACGCCCGTCAGTGCATTGAGATCGTCTACAAGTCGGTGACGGGGTATGGACTCCCACTCACCACCATTGCTCTAGTGCAAGGGCAGGCGCTGGGTGGTGGCTTTGAAGCGGCACTTGCCAACCAGATCATCGTGGCAGAAGAGAGTGCCACGTTCGGGTTCCCGGAAGTACTCTTTGGCACGTTCCCAGGAATGGGAGCGGTGAGCCTACTCACACGTCGCTCATCCTGCTCCGTTACCCGCAGGATAGTGAATGACGGACGGCTTCGCTCGGCCCGGGAGTTGTATGATCTGGGAATTATCGATGTTCTGGCTCAGGATGGGCAGGGGGAAAAGACGGTCCGCGCGCTCATTCAGGGGAGAGCGGATCGCGAGGACGGATTCCATGGACTGAACGAGGCCTTGAGGATCGCGAGCCCGATCTCATATAAGGAACTTATGAGGATCGTAAACATTTGGGTCGAGGTGATATGGGGGATGTCTCCTCGGAACAAAGGATTCGCCAAGTACCTTCTGAAGGAGCAGAAAAGAAGGTGGGGCAGTGGAGAATGATGGACTCGTGGGTCAGCTGGCAGGGAACGAAGCATCGCTTCGATCTCTGTCGGTCGACCCACACAAGGAACCGGCTTTCGCATAAGTCGTTTTTTTATTGTTTAGGAGGGTGTATACTGGGACTGGAGTGATATTTTGAGTTTAAAAATTTAAGTATGCATATGGACGAAACACAACAAAAGCTCCAGATCATGGAGCAGAAGATCGATGCAATATACGTAAGTGTGGAGAAGACGAGAAAATATTTTCTCTGGACGATGATCGGAACATTGGTAGCATTTGTGCTCCCACTCATTGGAGTTATGTTCGCTATTCCGTGGTTTCTCAATGTGATGATGGATCAGTATCAAGGACTCCTATAGAGGTGACGAGTGACTAGAACACGTAGATTTCACGTGAGAAGAAACCTCCTTTTTATTGCGTGCTAAAAATATTTTTTCCTCTCATTGATTTGGAAGCGGTGAGTCCCATGAGGGGAAGAATGGTGGGGGTGACATCAGCGAGTGTACCATTTTGAAGTGTTCCATTTGGCACGGTAAGTATTGCTGGAACGGGATTGGTGGTATGGGCAGTGTGTCTTTCCCCCGTTTCAGTGGAAATATTTGTTTCGGCATTTCCATGGTCGGCGGTTATGAAAGCAGTGCCGTTCTTTTTTTTGAGTGCTTCCATAATACGTCCAAGTTGTGTATCGATCGTCTCGATAGCGGTCTGAAGCGCTTCTACATTTCCCGTATGACCTACCATATCGGCGTTGGCGAAATTGAGGAAAATAAAATTTGTTCCTTTCTCGATCTCAGAAATGGTAGCGTCAGCAATTTCTTTGGCACGCATTTCTGGGGCTTGGTCGTGTGTCAAAATATCTTTTCGACTTTCGATAAGAATATGCTGCTCGTTTTTGTGTGGGAGTTCCTTTCCGCCATTGAAATAATAGGTAACGTGCGCATATTTCTCTGTTTCAGCGATGTGGGCTTGTGTGAGTCCTGCGCTGGATACTATATCGGCGCACGTAGAAGTGATAGGAATTGGGGGAAATGCCACAAGTGAAGATATGCGAGTATCATATTCGGTAAGTGTAACAAAACAAATATTTCTTGATTCGGCATATTGTACAACCTTTGCAGAGAGTTGTCGCGCGCGATCAGCTCGAAAATTAAAAAAGAATACCCCATCATTTTCACGTATCGGATAGGAATTTTCTTCGGAATCGAGAAACACAACAGGCTCTAGGAGTTCATCAACAATTCCTTCAGCATAGAGGTTCCTCACGATCTCCGAAGGGCGAATATCTCGTATCTTCTTGGGCGCATTGGATTCAAAGATCGCTTGCTCTACTTTTTTTACGCGATCCCAATTATTGTCTCGATCCATGGCGTAAAATCGCCCGGATATGGTGGCGATGCGACCAATACCAATATCATCAAGAAGATCCTCTAGTTCCGCAAGATATTCGGCGGCGCTGGTTGGTGCGGTATCACGTCCGTCGAGGAATGTGTGAAGAGCTACTCGCTCAATACCCATTTGTTTTGCTGCATTGAGAAAAGCGTAGAGATGAGCGCTGTGGCTGTGAACGCCACCAGGAGAGAGAAGTCCCTTGATGTGTAGAGTAGAGTTATGCTTCTTGACGTGGTTAAAAAGTTTCACGAAGGCTGGGTTGGTGACAAATTCATTGTTTTGGATGGCTTTCCCAATACGTACGAGGTCGGTATCGATGATCGTTCCAGCACCGAGGGTCATATGACCCACTTCGCTATTTCCCATTTGTCCTTCTGGGAGTCCGACCGATCCTGCTGAGGCGTCGAGGACGCTGTGGGGATGTGTATTCCAGAGATGGTCAAAATTGGGGGTGTTCGCTTTGGCGATAGCATTATTCTCTTTTGCTTCGAGGTGGCCCCAGCCATCAAGGATAATAAGCACGAATGGACTGATTGGTTTTGACATAAAAATGTATTGGTAAGTAGTAGAAACATAAGTATATCGCCCCTCAAGAGGAAAGTAAATATATAAGAATTTGGATTTCTTGGAGAAAGGTATATTATATATCTACACGTAATATTTTTAGACACCTATGCAAGATTCTTTAGAAAAGGGTCGAGTAACGGACGCCGCCGTGACAGCACTGAAAGAGGATCATCAAAATGAATTGGATCTTGGTGACTTTTGGGAAAGTGCAGGAGAACCTCTCCAACGTTGGATCACGTCACATGAGTTTTTGAGGGCATGCCAAACGGTCTCTGGAGAGAATCGGGAAAACCCCGCATTGGCCAAAAACGCAACACGGTTGGCTCGATATTTTGAACGGTATCTTAAGAATTCTGCTGAAAATGAACTGAGCAAGAATGATATAGCGACTGCTCATCTAGCAAAAGGTTTTATAACCAATGCTTACCTAGATGGTAATCTTGACGGTCTTTCTTCTCAACAGGGGCTTTCAGTTGCTTTTATGGCAAGTGTTCTTGCAAAGATAGAGGGAAAAAGATCCCGGGATCTTACTGAAGAGGGAAGTGAAGAATTAAAAGAAAAAAGAAAGTTTATTGCATTTGTAAATGCGGTGAGTGGATTTGAGGAAAGTGAATATGAGCGGTATCTTGAAGATCAAGGGGGGATGTATGCATATTTGGAAGAGAGGGAGGTAAAAAAGATCAGGGCACGTTTTAGTCGTTCGGTAAGGTTGATCGCGCGTTATCCGGAGAGATTTTCAATGCTTTACTTGGTCAAGGATCATTTGATCTTGGAAGATGCTTTTCAGGGGGGTAGGGGTGGGGATAGACAAGAGAAGGAAAATTATTGCATCCAACATCCCTCTTCTTTGGAAAATTCGACTGATCAAGAGGAAAGGATATCATCGGCAATGCTCTATAGTTTTGGTGGCATGATGGGCGATCCTTCCGACAAATCCACGCACTACCACTTCTTTCCAAACAAGATCCCCTTTGCTATAATTACTGATCGGTTTTTGCGCGAGCAACGAGAAAAAAAGTGATAAAGATGGTTTTCCCCAAAACCCAGCCTCCCAGGCTGGGTTTTGTTTTCCCCATCTTCTTCTATCCCCGTTTTCATGCTACAATTCTACTCGAACGAATCTTCTTCGAATTTTAATGTTTCCTCTGTTTTTGCAAGTACCTGTACCTGGACAGGAGCCACTTCAACAAGCTGGGCTGTTTCTTCCAACTGGAATAGTTGTGCCTCCACTACTCCCCAAAGTGGTGATGATGTTGTGGTAAACGGAGGCACCAACCAACCGACTCTTGATCTTACCTCCGGACCCGTAACCATCAACTCCCTCTCTCTCGGATCGAGTGCTTCTTCAACGCTTACCATAAGCAATGGAGATACCAATACAAAAAGACTCATCATCACCAATGACGTGACCATCGGAGGATCAGGAACCCTTACCCATACCGCCAACACCACCACACACGTTCATTCTCTCTACCTTGAGGTAGGAGGGAATATGACTATTAGTAGTGGAGGGAAGATCGATGTGAGTGGGAAGGGGTATCAAGGAGCTACTTTAGCATATGCAGATGGTTTTGGTCCAGGCAAGGGGAAATACGGATCTTTGTATGCGGGGGGGGAGCATATGGAGGCGATGGCGGGAATGGGGCTGGCGCCACTTCATATGGGGGTCTCTCGTACGGCTCACTAACTCAGCCGGTTGATCTTGGTTCTGGTGGGGGTACATATTCAGTAATTGCTGGGGGTTCTGGCGGAGGGGCTACTAGAATGAATGTTACTGGAGTTCTTACTGTCAGTGGAAGTATTCTTGCGAATGGGGGAAATGGAACGGGAGCTAATTCTGGTGGTGGATCAGGGGGTAGTATTTGGGTAACTACAGGGTCAATGGTCGGCTCAGGTATTATCAGTGCTAATGGTGGAGTTTATAGTGGAAATGGAGGTGGAGGTGGAGGTGGTAGAATTTCGCTGAACTGGACTTCAAACACATATACTGGAGCATTAACTGCGTATGGAAGCACTGGATGGCAAAGAGGGGGGGCTGGTACTATCTACACTAAATCTTCTTCTCAAACGAATGGAGATCTTTTTCTTGATAATAACAACAATGCAGGGGCATACACCACAACCGTTGA
>JBGSQF010000017.1:0-29056 GCA_041738235.1 Minisyncoccia bacterium | reverse complement strand
TATGATATTCCTTGAATCGGGAACCTACACCGTGAAGGTCTCTCTACAAAACCCGGCTACCGGAGAATCCAGAGAAGCCCAAGATACTGTTGTTATGGAGAAGGGGGGACTGTTGGTGAAGCGGTGGAGGGTGTAGGGGGGAGATCTGATTATTTACGCAGAGTCGAGATTTAGTTCTTGACACTTTTTTATTTTTGTGTTAGAAATGAGGTGCTCCAAAACTACCAACATTCAGGGGGGAAAATGAGGTATTTGTTTGCTGCACTTGTTTTGGTAGGCGTCATTGTAGTTTCGACCTTTCTCCGGCTTTCTCCGGAGGAAAGGATGGAGGCATCCAGGTGGATCTGGGGTTGTCTCAAGAAGTTTCCTGAATACGCCTTCTGCTTGATGATCGGGATCATCATGACGAGGAGAAGCGAAGATGAAGAAGAGGCTGAGGTATGGGAGAAAAATGAAACCCCAACCTCCGTCGACGATACCGATCAGGAAGGTATTCCCTTTGAGGATATCCTCTATCCGGGAGTTGGAGAAATGGAGGCATTTGCCGAAGAAAGAATTCACCATCTCGGGGTTTCTCGTTGTGACGGATCGGACTGAATGAATCAGTCTGGTGGAAACGGCCAGGGACGGCGCGGAAGCTTCTGCGCCGTTTGTCAATTTTGGATTTCTAGTTTATTATATAAATACAATCAAAAAGGCTGTGAGGGAGCGATCACTCCTGAGCTGAGGGAAGAAATTTGTCTTTGGCAGAAAGTAGAACCCTTCGGTCACGCCCCGTAAGGCGAGAATAAGAGCAACAACTGTAAGGCACAAGGGACAAGCGAGATTCGATTAAGAATTTCTTTTGTTATACGTCGCCTATAACAGGTTGCTAAAGTAAGGTGGTACCACGGCACACGTCGTCCTTATGGGTGAGGTGTTTTTTATTTGGATATAAATTTACTAATATGAGATCATTTCAAGAAGTTGATCCTAAAAAGAAGGTTGATGCAAGTGAAAAAGAGATCCTTTCTTTTTGGGAACGTGAGAAGATCTTTCAAAGATCTTTGAAACTGCGTGAGGGATCGGAAAGATATAGTTTCTATGACGGCCCTCCATTTGCAACAGGAACGCCACATTATGGACATTTGGAACAGAGCCTTTTAAAGGACGTCGTTCCGCGATACTGGACGATGCGGGGAAAGTATGTGGAGCGTCGATGGGGATGGGACTGCCATGGGCTTCCTATAGAAAATATTGTAGAGAAAGAGATGGGCTCGCAGAGCAAGAAGGATATTGAAGCGATGGGTATCGAGGAATTCAATGGTCGGTGTCGCAGCAATATTAAAGGGTATGTTGACGAGTGGAAACGTGTCATTTCCAGGATTGGTCGCTGGGCGGATATGGATGATGCGTACTGGACGATGGATCCTGAGTATATGGAAAGTGTGTGGTGGGTCTTTAAGACACTTTGGGATAAGGGACTTGTATACGAAGGGTATCGTTCGATGCATATTTGTCCTCGGTGTGAGACGACCTTATCACAGTCGGAAGTGGCGGAAGGGTATAAGGAGGTAAAGGATCTGAGTGTAGTGGCAAAGTTTCGGTTAGACCCAGAGCAAAAGATCGGTAACTTTGTTACAGATGACAATACCTATATTCTTGCTTGGACGACGACACCCTGGACACTAATGGGGAATGTGGCCTTAGCAGTGGGGAAAGAGATTGTGTACGCATCACTTCGGGTAAAGGGAACGTCTGAGCTTCTTATTGTTGCTCGTGATCGTATAAAGGAAATTTTTCAGGATCAGGATATTGAGATCGTTCATGACGGTATAGCGGGAGCAGATCTTGTGGGTCTTGAATACGAAGCATTATTTGATGAATATGCACGAAATGAGAAATTGGAAAATCGAGAGAATGGTTGGAAGGTGTATGGTGCGGATTTTGTAACGACGGAAGAGGGAACAGGTGTGGTGCATATCGCTCCGGCGTTTGGAGCGGACGATATGAATTTGGGAAAAGAAAAAAACTTGCCGTTCATTCAGCATATTGGAATGGATGGGATCTTTAAATCAGAGACGGGAGAGTTGTCAGGGATTGATGTAAAACCTCGTGCCAAAGATAAACCTGAAGAGGTGCGCGAAGCAGATATCACTATTCTGAAGAAGTTAAAAGAGAAGAATGCTTATTCTACTCATGAGAAATATCTTCATAGTTATCCGCACTGTTGGCGGTGTGATACAGCACTACTGAATTATGCAACGAGTAGTTGGTTTGTAAAGGTAGAAGAGTTGAAGGAAAAGGCTTTGGAAGCAGCTAAGGGAATCCATTGGGTCCCAGGGCATATCAAAGAAGGGCGATTTGGAAAATGGCTTGAAGGAGCGCGAGACTGGTCTATCTCCCGACAGCGCTTTTGGGCAAGTGCTCTGCCTGTTTGGAAATGTGATGCTTGTGATCACGTGAAGGCAGTGGGATCGGTAATGGAGATCTCTGAGGCATTGGGAGGGGTAAATCGCTTGTACCTAGTGCGACATGGGGAGGCCCAGAGCAATGCAAAGAAGTTTTTAGATTCAAAGGGAGATCCAGAGAATGTTCTGACAGACCGAGGCAGAGAACAAATGAAGAGTGTTGCACAAGAGTTGGAGGATAAAAAAATAGATATTTTGATCTGTTCTCCATTGGCACGAACTCGCGAAAGTGCGGAGATATTACGACAAGCATTGGATATAGAGATCATAGAAGATGACCGTGTCCGAGAGATCGGCAATGGATTCCTTGATGGTCAAGCAGAGGACGTATTGCGAGTGCCTTTTCCCACGGTGATCGACCAGGCAGGAGGGGCCTTGCCGGAGGGCGTGGAAACATACACACAACTTCGAGCCCGTGTGAACGACTTTCTCGAAGATATTAACAAAAGGTATCAGGGGAAAAATATTGTGGTCGTGGCGCATGCCGACCCGATATTTTTGGTACATGGGATAATTAAAGACCTAACGGACGACGAGATGAGGAACGGATGGTATCCGGACAACGGTGAGATGCGCTCGGTATTCTCGAAAACCGTGGATCTTCATCGACCGTATATTGATGAGGTAAAGTGGGGTTGTAAATGTGGTGGGACCATGACGCGGATACCTGATGTATTGGATACATGGTTTGACAGCGGTTCGATGCCATATGCGCAGATACACTATCCCTTCGAGAATGTTAAGAAATTCCAGACAAGCTTTCCGGCGGATTTTATCGGGGAAATGGTTGAGCAAACACGTTCTTGGTTTTATTACCTGCATATCTTGGCAACGGCAACGAGAGGATCGCACGCATTCAGAAATGTGGTGGCGGATGGAACTATCCTTGCGGAGGATGGAAAAAAGATGTCCAAGAAACTAAAAAATTATCCTGACCCATCGATAATTATGGAGAAGTATGGTTCAGACGTGCTTCGTGTGTATTTGCTTTCCTCCCCATTGTTTTCAGCGGAAAATCTGAATTTCTCGGAAAAAGAACTCAGTGAAATTTCTCGAGGGATGTTTCGTATGCTTCGTAATACATATGCGTTCTTTGTGATGTACGCTAATGTGGATGGCTGGGAGCTAAATAATACACAACAAATAGAAAGTGACAAGAAAAATCTTTTGGATCGGTGGATCGTATCGGAGTTTCAGCTGTTGGTCAAAAATGTAAACGAAGCGATGGAAAGATACGAGCTGGCGAGAGCAACGCGATATTTTTTTCCGTTTTTTGATGATCTTTCGAATTGGTATGTCCGTCGAAGTCGAAAGCGGTTTTGGAAAAGTGATAACGATGGTGATAAAGAGGAGGCATATGAAACACTCTACTTTGTGCTTGTGGAACTTTCGAAACTTCTTGCACCCTTCGCACCCTTCATTGCTGAGGAAATATATCGGAACCTGACAAACAATAAACAACAAGTAACAAGGGGGAGTAAGTATAGAGAATCCGTACATCTCTGTGACTATCCGCATTTTAGTGCAGACCTCATCGATGAAAAACTTAGCAGGGAAATGAGTAACGTTCGCGATATCATCTCCAAAGGCCTTGAACTTCGGTCGAGCGAGGGAGTAAAAGTGCGACAACCACTTGCGAAGTTACAGGTCATAGGAGAAAAGTTGCAGGAGGAGATGGAAGAGATAATCAAAGAGGAGCTTAACGTAAAAGATATATCTTATGGAGAGAAAGTAGAACTTGATACAAACATAACACCTGAACTCAAGCTCGAAGGACAGGCCAGGGAACTCGTGCGAACCATTCAAGAAATGCGAAAGAGGGCGGGGTATAATGTTGAAGATAGAATCGTTCTTGGATATCAAGGTATGAATGAAGTATTTGAGGAATTTGGAGAATCGATCATTGCCAAAGAAACGCTGGCTACAGAGATCAAGAGGGGGAAATTAGAGATGTCTGATGTAAAAAAGGAACTAGAGATTGATG
Source organism: Minisyncoccia bacterium (assembly GCA_041738235.1). Lineage (GTDB taxonomy): Bacteria > Patescibacteriota > Minisyncoccia > Moranbacterales > JBGSQF01. The sequence goes on along the minus strand of JBGSQF010000017.1, from coordinate 24,622 downwards.
GGGAGAGCGTAAAGATTGCCATGGTGAAAGTTACGGGTTAGTATATGAATGTGTTTTCATTACTTAATAAATAGTTACAAAAGTATGGCTGAAGCAAAGGATCAGACAGTATTAGAGAAGGAAGGAGAAGAGAATGCAACAGGGGCAAATACCTGTGAGTGTGGAGATGATAAGGACGGCCAATGTTCGGGGCAGTGCTCTAGTGAAGAAAAGGAAGAGGGAGGCTGTTGTGGAGGTGGATGTTGTGGTGCCTAGTCTTTCAGTATAAAAGAGAACCGTCCAACTAGGGCAGTTTTTATTTTTGTGTTACTCTTTGAATGTTTGGGTTAGATATCGTTTGTATATTTGAGAGGGTTTTGATTTATTTCTATGGAACATCACTATACAGCCATAACGTTGGGAAAACGTGATATAGGTGAGACCGATCGACTCTATACATTGTATACGCGTGAGGCGGGGAAGATAAAGGCGTATGCTCGTGGAGTGCGGAAATCTGGTGCAAGGCTTGTTGCCAGTTTGGAAGATCTCTCTCTGCTCTCTACGATAGTGATGCGAAGTCGAGGAACAGGCAATATTAAATCGGCGATCGTTGAACGATCCTATATTATGCCTATTAAGGATGATCTAGGCGTACTTCAACGTGCGGTGGAGGGTGCGCGTGTATTTGATCGATTAGTTGGCATGGAAGAGCCGGACCCGATAATGTTCGATCTTTTTGTTTCTTATCTTGAACGACTGAGTGGTTCAGAACATGTTTGTGTGGGATTTTGGATACAGGTTCTATCGCATTTGGGACATACTCTCCAGGTCCGTAACTGTATATTGTGTGGGGAAAAAGTAAAAGAAGAACAATTGTTGATAGATGTGGATGCTGGGGGAGTATTGTGTGAACGTTGTCGAGATCGTGCCCGTTACCCACAATCCTTTTCTTTGAACGCAGTCAAATTTTATCACATCGCTTCACAAAATAGTTTGTCGCTTATTGAGAAAGTAAAGATATCTGACAGAGATCTGCGCATGGTGGCAAATGTGGTGAAGTTGCATATTGACTCATTGCTCAATTGAGGGTACAGTGTCGATTACCAACCCAACCCAACAAGGAGAGCGAGATGAGTAGTAGTATAGAGCCTCGGCATGATGATCCCGGAATAGACCCGCCGGGAGAGCTTTGGAATGAGGATGTTCTGGAGCTCAGCGAAACTGCCTTTCCCAACCCCAACGAGGAACGGCGAGGCAAATTCGGATTCTCGAAGCAAAAGGTGCGCCTTGAGCCGTCCGAGCAGGTCATTCCGTCGGTGTGAGGTCCTGCAATGGAGTTTTCTGGGGGGGGTAGCGTCAGTGGCGCTGCCCCCTCCCTTTTTTCTTGCAAAATACGAACAATTCTCTATACTTATTTTTGCGATAACGTCGGACAGTGTCCGATTTTTTAATAGAACCGTAACTTAACAACGGAGGGTAGAAAAATGCCAAAAATTGGCAATGTTCGAATTGCGCCGATCGTGGCTGACTCGGGGACCTTCGGGTTCTATGGTGAGGGTTATTGGTGGCACTGGCTAGCTTGGCCATTCCTGTTTTGGCTTAAGCAGTTTGGGACGTTTGTGGGCAAAACCGTGACGGCAAATCAACGGGATGGAAACATGAGACTCAATCCTGATGGGACGCCTATGAATTGGTTCCCGGACTGTATCTTCATTGATTGGTACCGGTGGATCAAGGGCGGCATGCTCAATGCTGTGGGGCTGAGCAATTTTGGCGCCTATGCTCATTTGTCTGACGAAAATTGGCAAAAAAGGACAAAGCCATGGATGTTGTCGTTTATGCCGATGGGAGGCACGATTGAGGAGAAGATAGAAGAATGTCGCAAGTTCTTTGGCGACATGAATGTGACGTTGCACAGCTTTCGGATTCGTCCGATCCTTGTGCTTAACATCTCTTGTCCCAATACGGAGCACGCACTTTGTGCTCTTGCTTCGGATGTGCATCGGATGCTCGACATCCTCGCACAGCTGGGACTTGAGATCATCGTGAAGGTTTCGGTCGATATGCCGGTGGCGCAGGTTGTTGAGATCGTTCGGCACCCGGCGTGCAAGGCGATCCAGGTGACCAACACGATTCACTGGAGTAAGTTACCGGAGGCGATCCTTCGTCGGGTGTTTCCTGACTGTTGGGATGAGGACGAGCGGAAGTGGATCTCACCGCTTGCGCAGTACGGTGGCGGCGGATACTCGGGGAAGGATCTCCTTCTGATGGTCGTCTTCTGGATTCGGGAGGCGATCCAGGCAGGTTTGGAGAAACCCATTATCGGTGGCGGCGGGATCTTTTCGCCGGTCGATGTGTGGCGTGTGCGTCGTGCGGGTGCGGTGGCGGTGTCAATTGCGTCACCGGCTATGCTTCGCACATTTATGGTGCCGTTGATCGTTTTGGCGGCGTGGCTCTATGACGTTTTTAACGGGGAAAAAACCCATGACTGACGAGATCATTATCACCCAGCCGGACGACTGGCACTTGCATCTGCGCGATGGGTCGGCAATGGTGGATGTGGTGAATCACACTGCCGAGCGGTTTGCTCGGGCGATCGTGATGCCGAACCTCAAGCCGCCAATCGTCAATACCGTCATGGCAATGAGGTATCGCGAGCGTATTCTCGCGGCCCTGCCTCTTGGCAGCGACTTCGACCCCCTCATGACCCTCTACCTCACGGACGAGACGCCACCCGATGAGATCGACCGGGCTAAGACGAGTGGAGTGGTGCAGGCGGTGAAACTGTACCCGGCTGGAGCAACCACCAACTCCGATAGCGGGGTCACGGACATCAGGAAGGTCTACCCGGTATTGGAGCGGATGCAACGTCTGGATGTGTCCCTGCTGGTCCATGGGGAGTCAACCGAACCCGAGGTGGATGTCTTCGACCGCGAGCGGCGCTTTATTGATGAACGCCTCCTTCGCATTCTTCGGGACTTTCCCGGGCTGCGGGTTGTGTTTGAGCATATAACAACCCGTGAGGCAGTAGGGGTTGTACGTAGTGGTCCGTCGACATTGGCAGCGACCATCACCGCTCATCACCTGCTTTACAATCGGGGGGCGATGTATGCTGGCGGTCTTCGCACGCATCTCTATTGCCTACCGATTCTCAAGCGTAAGGTTCACCAGAGGGCCCTGGTGGAGGCGGCAATCAGCGGCAATCCGCGCTTCTTTCTGGGGAGCGACAGTGCTCCGCATGCTCGCAGTGCTAAGGAGTCGGCTTGTGGGTGTGCGGGAATCTACACTGCTCACGCCGGCATCGAGCTCTACGCGGAGGCGTTCGACCGGGCCGGGGCATTGCATCGGCTGGAAGGCTTTGCCAGCCACTACGGGGCGGACTTCTACGGACTCCCGCGCAACACTCGGAAAATCCGGCTGGTTCGGGACCCCTGGCGGGTGCCGGTGTCGTATCCGTTCGGGGATCAGGAGTTGATTCCTCTGCGGGCCGGCGAAATGGTGGAGTGGAAGATTGTGGATTAACATTGGCGACAGAGGTTCGCCATTCTTCAACTAGACCATCGGAGTAGGACAGGATTGTCCTTTCGCTCCGGTGGTTGTTTTATTTCTCTTGAAAAAACCATTTTTGTGCGGTACAGTAGGGGGGTAAGTAGGTTGGGTGTGGGGAATATTTATTTATACTATCGTGTCGGGAATATGAAATACAATCCCTCAAAAATCGAAAAAAAGTGGCAGAAATATTGGGAGAAGAACAAAATATTTAAGGATTATTCCAGAAAGGATAAATTCTATGTTTTGGATATGTTTCCGTATCCTTCGGGGTCGGGGCTTCATGTGGGACATCCCAAAGGATATATTGCCACGGACATAACAGCGCGGTATCAACAGATGAGGGGGAAGAGCGTGCTCCATCCGATGGGGTGGGATGCCTTTGGCTTGCCGACGGAAAACTATGCTATTAAGAACAAGATCCATCCCAGCATTGCAACGGCAGAGAATGTTAGGACCTTTAAAGGTCAGCTTGAAAAGATCGGCTTTACCTATGATTGGGATCGAGAGATCAATACGACGGACCCAGAATATTATAAATGGACACAGTGGATATTTCTTCAATTGTTCGAGAAGGGTCTGGCGTACGAATCCTATGAGCCGATCAATTGGTGCCCGTCGTGTAAAACAGGCCTTGCTAATGAGGATCTGGACAATGGAAAATGTGAGCGATGTGGAAGCGAGGTGGAACAGCGCCCGATGCGTCAGTGGGTACTCAAGATGACGGACTATGCTGACCGACTTTTGGAAGATCTCGATACTGAGGGACTTGACTGGGAAAAGTCGATCGTGGATCAGCAAAAGAACTGGATCGGACGATCTTATGGAACGAGCGTAAAGTTTAAAATAAAAAGTGGAGAAGCGAGTGAGGAGTATATCGAAGTTTTTACTACAAGGGTGGACACGATCTTTTCTGCGGCTTTTTTGATCGTGGCACCTGAGCACGCAGTTATCTTAGATTTTAAGTCTCAAATCTCAAATCTTGAGGAAATTGAAGCGTATATCGAACAAGCAAAGAAAAAAACGGTGCTTCAGAGAACTGACCTCGCGAAAGAAAAAACAGGTGTTGAGCTCAAGGGTGTGAAAGTTATTAATCCTGCAAATGAGGAGGAGATATCTGTATGGGTATCAGATTTTGTGTTGGGAGATTATGGAACGGGGGCAGTTTTTGCCGATGTGCATGATGAGAGAGATTTTGAATTTGCCAAGAAATATAATATTCCACTCAAGGTTTCCATTCGTCCAGAAGACGACGCATCATGGGAAGATGTAAAAAGTATGAAGATATGTTTCTCAGGGGACGGTGTTTTGATTGATTCCGGAGAATTTACTGGACTGACCTCACAGGAAGCGCGAGAGAACATTACTGACTGGCTGGAGAAAACGGGCAGTGGAAAACGAACGGTGAAGTATAAAATGCGGGATTGGGTATTTTCTCGGCAACGGTACTGGGGTGAACCGATCCCGATCGTGCATTGCGAAAAGTGCGGTGCGGTGGGTGTCCCCGAGGAACAACTTCCGGTGGCTCTTCCCGAAGTGGAGTCGTACGAACCAACAGGAACGGGAGAATCGCCTTTAGCGGGAATTTCCGAGTGGGTAAATACCACATGCCCGAAGTGTGGTGGACCGGCAAAGCGCGAGACGAATACCATGCCACAGTGGGCGGGATCGAGTTGGTACTATTTGCGCTATATCGATGCAAAGAACGATCACATGCTTATTGATCCGGCATTGGAGAAGAAATGGATGCCGGTCGATCTGTATGTGGGTGGAGCGGAACATGCGACCAGACATTTGCTTTACGCACGTTTTTGGCATAAGTTTTTGTATGATATTGGTGTAGTGTCGACCAAGGAGCCATTTAAGAAGTTGGTCCATGTGGGACTTATTAATGCTGCTGATGGACGTAAGATGAGCAAGCGATGGAATAATGTCATCAACCCAGATGATGTTATTGCAGAGTTTGGAGCGGACTCACTACGGCTTTATGAAATGTTCATGGGACCCTTTACGCAGAATATTTCGTGGAATACGGAGGGGGTAAGTGGCGTGAGGCGATTTTTAGAGAAAGTGTGGCGACTTTTTGAAAGGGTGGAAAGTGAGGAGCGACAAGTGACAAGTAAGAACGGAAAAGAAATCGAATCATTGATCCACAAGACGATCAAAAAAGTAACGGAAGATATCGAAGCCTTTCGATTCAATACCGCTGTTTCCTCACTGATGATCTTGGTAAATGTAATGGAGAAGGAGGAATCTTTATCTAAGGAGAGTTATACGAAGTTGATCGTGTTGTTGTCTCCATTTGCTCCACACATTGCCGAAGAGCTCTGGAAAAAACTCGGAAATACCACGTCGATATTTCTAGAGCAATGGCTGACGTGGGATGAGAGGATGATCGTGGATGAGACAATAACCATGGTGGTCCAGGTCAACGGGAAGGTTCGGGATCAATTGGTGGTATCTGCCGATATTACTGAAGAAGATGCAAGAGAGGCGGCGCTGGCGAGTGAAAAAGTACAGAGATTTGTTGATGGAAAGGAAGTTCGAAAGGTGATATTTGTGAAGGGGAAGCTGGTAAGTATTGCTATTTAAAGAAGGTACTATGCAGTGTGTAATTCTTGCGGCAGGTCGCGGAGTTCGGATGGGGGAATTGTGTGATGATACCCCGAAACCAATGCTGCTTATTCAAGGAAAACCAAAATTGGCGTATACGATCGAACAGCTTCCCGATGAAATTACGGAGGTGATTTTGATCGTCGGTTATCTCAAAGAAAAGATCATGGATTTTTTCGGAGATGAGTATGCCGGGAGAAAGATTGTGTATGTGGAACAAAAAGAATTGAATGGAACAGGTGGTGCTATTCATCTAGTTAAGGATATGGTGCGAGGAAAGTTTCTGGTGGTTATGGGGGATGACTTGTATCTGAAGAGCGATCTGAGAGAGTTGTTATTGCATGATATGGCGGTATTGGCTATGGACGTTGAAGATTCCAACCAATTCGGCGTACTGAAAACTGATGTAAAAGGACATTTGGAAGCGATACTTGAGCGACCGCATGACCCGGAGTACACATTAGTGAACACAGCGGCTTACTCTCTTATACAAGATTTCTTTTCTTATCCGCTTGTGGCAATCACGGAAACGGAATATGGGTTGCCACAAACAATGATGCAGATGAGAGATAAATATCCAATCGTGGTCGTTAAGGCAGAGAAGTGGTTACCCATTGGTAATGCGGAAGCATTGGCACAAGCACATCAGGAGATACGTAATTTTATTTAAAAAGTATGGGCTCAAGAAGTGTTTTAAAAGTTCCATATTCCAAGCAAGATCTTTTTTATTCTTGCGGACCAGCGTGTATGCAGATGGTATTTTTGTATTACCATAAGCGAGTGAGTGAAGCGGATCTCATGCGCGAACTTCGTACCAATGAGGAGGTGGGGACGACACCGAGTTGGATGATCCGTATCGCTCGAAAGTATGGGTTTTTCTCTTATGTAAATAATGATTCTTCGATCGAGGAGATCCGTTACTTTTTGAGGATTGGAAAGCCGGTTATTGTATATTTTGTCGAGCCATCCGAGGAAGACGATCATTTTGCCGTTGTGTCGGGTTTTGGAAGACGAAATATTATTTTCAATGATTCCTGGAATGGAAAGGGTTTTTCTATGAATCTCCGCACGTTTGATAAGCGGTGGCATGGGGAGAAGAAATACCATAAATCGCTTCGACGTTGGATGCTTGTGCTTTCTCTCGATGAGATACCGATGGGACGACAATATAAGCCGTTTCCGGATATCATAAAATCACTTATATGAAAAAGAAACGCATAGTGACGATCGGGGGTGGAACGGGATCTTTTACGCTTCTCTCGGGACTCAAAAAATATCCGGTGGAACTGAGCGCGATCGTATCGATGGCAGATGATGGCGGATCGACAGGTGTACTTCGCGATGAACTTGGTGTGTTGCCCCCCGGGGATGTGCGACAATGTTTGGTGGCGCTCTCGGAGTCTTCGGACAAGATGCGAGAGTTGATGAATTATCGATTTTCTGAGGGTGGACTTGCTGGACATAGTTTTGGAAATTTGTTACTCAGTGCTTTGGAGAAGATCAATGGATCATTTGGTGCAGGTATTGAAGAGGCGATGAAGATTCTGAATGTTTTTGGAGAAGTTATTCCGGTAACGAATAATGACGCAAAACTTCGACTTGAACTCCGGGACGGAACGGTGCTTGAGGGTGAAGATGCTATCAATCACTCTGACCTTCAAACGTTAGGAGTAAAAAAAATGTGGTATGAGTCTCAAGTGGGCGCTTATGAAAAGGCGCTTGACCGTGTGGGTCGTGCTGATGCTATTGTGATCGGTCCAGGAAATCACTATTGTAGTATCCTGCCGAGTATGGTTATTAACTCATTTGCGCAGGCTATCAAAATAAGTGATGCTCAGGTTATTTATGTTTGTAACCTTACGAATAAAAAGGGGCACACGAGTGGGTGGACCGTCAACGATTATGTAGATTCACTTGAGGGGTATATCGGGAAAGGGCGGATAGATTTTGTTCTGGTCAACACGCAGGAACCGAAACAGGAATTAGTTGATAAGTACGAAAAGAAAGAGGGAAAGGGGATGTTGGTGGATATTTATAGGGAAGACCAAAGAGAACGATCATTTCGTGTGGTTCTGTCGAGAGTTATTAGCAATGTTGTCCCAAAAGCTCAAGAAGGTGACGCTATCTCTGAGCTCCGAGCCTTTATTCGTCACGATTCCGATAAGTTGGCCAAGGCCATTATGCTGCTTTTGGAGATGGAAGGGCAGAAGGTGATCGAGGATGTGATATAGAATAGTCCATAAATGCCAAAGTTCACATAGTCAATAAAAAGCATAGGTATGAAGATCTTTTTGGATTTCGATGATGTTTTGTTCGACACAAAAGAATTTCGTGCGACTTTTAAAGACTTCCTTGTGAGACATGATGTTGATCCGGATCTGTATCAACAAACTCGTGAACAGTCATATTCTGAGGCGTCCTTTGAATCGGGCTCACTATATGATATTAAACGACACATGGAGGCCATTCACGCGCTTTCTCCGAAACTTGATGTCCAAAAGATCCTTGGGGAAGTTGATGTATTTTTACAGCATATTGAGCCCTATGTGTTTCCGGATGTGCGGGATTTTTTAATGAGCTTTTCAAAAAGGGACCTGTCGATAATCAGTTATGGCGAGGAGGTTTTTCAAAGAAAGAAGATCATTGGATCTGGAGTTGACAAGTTTGTCCAGGATGTACAGGTGGTTCAAGGTTCCAAATTGGAGGTGTTTCGTTCATTGCCACAGGTCGAAGAGCGTGTTTTCTTCTTGGATGATCGATCGGGGTACATGCATGACATAAAGAAGGCTTGTTCTCATGTTCAAACCATCCTTGTTTCTCGTCCTGAAGGGCGATATCATGATGAAAGGACGGAGTGGTGTGATTTTAAAGTGACAAATCTTGACGACGCAAAAGAGATCATACTGAATACAAAAAACTAAACATCTAATATTACTGAAATGTGTGGGATCGTAGGCTATATCGGAAAAAATTCAGCGAAAGAGGTTCTTTTGGAAGGACTGAAGCGACTGGAATATCGTGGGTATGATAGTGCGGGGATAGCGTTGGCAACAAATGATAAACAGCAGACGACAGGAGAGAAAAAAAGCAAGATTGTTGTGATAAAGGCGGTTGGAAAGGTGGCAGAGCTGGAATCTAAGATGGAGGGAATGACTTTTTTGTCTCACTCTGGTGTTGCACATACGCGGTGGGCAACACATGGGAAGCCTTCGGAAAAGAACGCACATCCGCACGTTGATGACAAAAAACGTGTTGCGTTGGTGCATAACGGTATCGTAGAGAACTATAAAGAGCTTAAAGAAATGCTTCAAAGGAAGGGGCATAAATTCACATCGGAAACCGATAGTGAGGTAATCGCACAACTCATTGGAGAGGAAATGAAAAAATTTCCCTTTGAACAATCATTCTTTAAAGCGATGAAACAGCTTCGTGGAGCATATGCCGTTGTGGCTGTAAGTCCAGAAGATCCTGACAAGATCATCGCTGCGCGAATGAGTAGCCCACTGGTGTTAGGGGTGGGAAAGGACGAATATATTTTGGCGTCAGATGCTTCGGCGATCGTGGCGTATACGGATCGTGTAGTGTATTTGGATGATGGAGAAGTGGTGATCCTGACACCACAGGGCTACTCCATACGAACTTTGGGAAACAAAGAAAAATATTCTAAGAAAGTGGAAAAGCTGGAATGGTCAACTGACCAGGCTCAAAAACAGGGGTATGCTCACTATATGCTCAAAGAGATATTTGATCAACCAGAAGCGATCACGGATACTATGCGAGGACGCATTATTCCTGAGGAGGGGAACGTACGATTGGGAGGACTCTCCAGTGTTGCAAAACGACTTCGAAATATTGAACGCATTGTGATCGTGAGTTGTGGAACGGCGCGGTGTGCAGGATTGGTGGGTGAATATATGTTGGAGGAGTATGCCGGGATACCGACGGAGGTGGAGTACGCACATGAATTTCGGTATCGTAAACCCTTGTTAGATAAAAAGACGGCGGTTATTGCCATATCGCAGTCGGGAGAAACGGCGGACACTTTAGCAGCAGTAAAAGAGGCAAAAAATAAAGGAGCATTGACCCTCGGGATCGTGAATGTTGTAGGATCAACGATCGCCCGGGAAACGGATGCGGGTGTGTATAACCACGCGGGACCGGAGATCGCAGTAGCATCGACAAAGGCTTTTACGTCACAACTCACCACTCTAGCGCTTCTTACCGTTTTTTTGGGAAGACAACGGGGAATGTCTTTGGTAACGGGGCAGAGGATCATTCGAGAGTTAAAAGGTATTCCTAAGAAGGTGAGAGCGGTTCTTGAGGAAATCCCGAAGATCCGCACAATTGCCAAGAAATATTCTATGTATGAAAATTTCTTTTTCTTGGGAAGAAAGTACAATCATCCAGTAGCGCTGGAGGGTGCGATCAAGCTTAAAGAAATTTCCTACGCACATGCCGAGGGGATTGCGACAGGAGAATTAAAGCACGGACCTATCGCTATGATCGATAAGGATTTTCCATCGATATTTTTGGTGACAGGCGACAGTGTGTATGATAAATCTCTTACGGGAATGGAGGAGGTTGCTGCGCGTGGTGGTAAAACGATCGCCATTGTTACAAAAGGGGATAACCGTGCAAAAAAGATCGCCACTGACTTTGTAGAGATCCCCAAGACGATCGAGATGCTTACTCCGCTTCTTTCGGTTATTCCATTGCAACTCTTTGCCTATTATGCTGCGGTCGCGCGGAAGCTTGATGTAGATAAACCGAGAAATCTTGCCAAGAGCGTGACGGTAGAATAGAATGGCAAGTATGGATATGACATTTTTTCACGCGCTTATTTTGGGTGTGGTAGAGGGAGTATCGGAATTTCTGCCGATCTCTTCTACGGGACACCTGATACTTGCTTCGTACTTGCTTGATCTTGGTCAGACGGAATTTCTCAAGATGTTTGAAGTAGTGATCCAGCTTGGAGCAATACTCTCGATCGTTTTTTTGTATGTGAAGAGAGTGTTGTTTGATATCGAACTTATGAAACGATTGATCGTGGCACTCCTTCCGGCATTGGTCGTGGGCGGGATCTTTTATTCCGCTATCAAAAAACTTTTTGAGTCGGATGGGACGGTTGCGTGGGCGTTGTTGATCGGAGGAATATTGATCATTCTCTTCGAACTTTTTCACAAAGAAAAAGATACGGCAACGCAGGACCTTTCTGGCGTTTCATATAAACAGGCATTCCTTGTGGGCGTGTTTCAAACTTTTGCGGTCATTCCTGGAGTGTCTCGTGCTGGGGCAACGATATTGGGAGGATTGTTTGTGGGACTGAGCCGTTCTGTGATCGTTGAATTTTCTTTCTTGTTAGCGGTGCCCACGATGATCGCTGCAAGCGCGCTGGACTTATACAAGAACGGAGGTTCAGCAACTTCTTCGGAATGGGGATTGTTGCTTGTGGGGTTTGTGACCGCTTTTGTGGTGGCGCTCGTAACGGTGAAATGGTTATTGAGGTTTGTGAAGACGAATACGTTCATTCCTTTTGGCGTATATCGTATTGTTATTGCGCTAATATTTCTTTTGTTTATATTGTAGTAGGCTATGAGAATTCTAGAGGGAAAAGCTGTGGCGGATGAGATCTTCTCAAGAGTAAAGGAAGCGGTTTCGGACTGTGGAAAAATACCCGGGTTCGGCGCTATTTTGGTGGGAGATGATCCCGCTTCACGCATGTATGTAGATCTCAAAAAGAAAGCTGCTCAAAAATGCGGGATGCTTTTTTGTGATTATACGCTCCCCAGTAATGCCACTGATGAACAAGTATTAGAGATCGTTGAATTTCTCAACAAAGATCCGGAGATCCATGGAATACTTGTGCAATTGCCTCTTCCGAGTCATCTAGATAAAGCAAGAATACTTAATGCCATTGACCCCAGAAAAGATGTAGACGGACTCACTGAGAAAAACAAAGAATGTGCTCGAGAAGATGGGGAATGTTTTGTATGTCCATTTCCTCGCGCGATCTCGGTCCTTCTTGAGGGATCTGGAGTTTCGTTAGAGGGAAAGCGGGCAGTTGTACTCGCAAACTCTGAGGGGTTCGGTTTGGTGATGACCACGATGCTCGATCAAAAAGGCATGGAGGCACAATATGTTCTGTCTCAGGAGAAGGAACGGTCAAGAAAGCTGATCTTTCGTGCGGACGTTCTGATCTCCGCGGTGGGGAGATCGAATTTTGTTACCGCGGAGATGATCAAAGACGGGGCTATAATTATCGATGGAGGGATCGAAAAACAGAACGAAGAGATCTATGGAGATGTTGCTTTTTCTGAGTTTGCAGATCGTGATGTTGTGTTGACTCCGGTTCCGGGTGGTGTTGGACCAGTTACTGTTGCTTGTCTTATTGAAAATGTTTTCTTAGCTGCGAAGAGGAGTGATATATGTGGCGATGAGTGAGGTAATGAAAATATATGATCGATCCAAAAGACGCTGAAATTATGGCCCCAGTGGGCGGATATGAAAGTTTAGCAGCGGCACTCCAGGCGGGTGCCGATAGTGTTTACTTTGGCGTGACACAGCTCAATATGCGTGCGAGAGCAGCGGACAATCTTTCGCTGGGAGATCTCGGGGAAATTGCCGAAATGTGCAAGAGAAAGGGAGTGAAAACCTATTTGACGGTAAATACTCTTTTGTATGATCATGATGCGATCATTATGCGAAAGATCGTTGATGCTGCTCAAAAAAGTGGGATCGATGCGATCATTGCGTTTGATTTTGCTACTATCGGGTATTGCAATGAGATCCATATGCCGGTGCATGTATCGGTACAATTTTCTGTTTCGAATTACGAATCGTTAAAGTTTTTTTCAAAGATGACGAATCGGGTCGTACTCGCAAGAGAGCTTACATTGGATCAGATCAAAGCGATCTATGGGCGTATCCAGGAAGAGAGGCTTATAGGGAATGAAGGAAGACTTATGGAAATAGAAGCGTTTGTACATGGAGCGCTCTGTGTAGCACAGTCGGGGCGTTGTTATATGAGTTTGTATACGCACAATGCTTCTGCCAATCGCGGAGCGTGTCTTCAAAATTGTAGGGCCAAATACAAGGTGACGGATATGGACAGTGGAAAAGAGCTGGTGGTGGATAATCAGTATATTATGAGTGCAGCGGACATCTGTACGATCGATATGGTAGACAAATTACTTGAAGCGGGAGTGCAAGTTTTCAAGATCGAGGGACGAGGCAGAAAACCGGAGTATGTTAGTGCAGTGGTACGTACCTATAAGCGAGCGCTTGAGGATGTGACTCGGGGAGAGTATACGCCGGAAAAGATTCGGAAATATTATGGCGATCTCGAAAAGGTTTTCAATCGGGGGCTTTCCCATGGGAATTATTATCTGGGGAAAGAGCTGGGGGCCTATAGTGATGTATACGGTTCTAAAGCCAAGGAAGAAAAAGAACTTATTGGAATAGTTACGCACTACTTTCGCAAAGCTGCTGTGGCTGAGATGAAGCTCACTTCAGGATCTCTCGCAAAAGGAGATGAAGTGTATATTATGGGGGACACAACGGGTGTATATCGCACAAAAGTGATCGAGTTGCGCGATGAGAGCGATCAAAAAGTAGATCAAGTGCACAAGGGATCGAGTGCGACATTTCCCGTATCAGAAAAAGTTCGTATTAATGATGCGGTATTTAAGATCAAGGAGCGTTCTGATAAAAAATAGTATATGGGAATCAAAAGGGTGACTATTTGTCATAAGCGCAATGACTGCATTGGATGTGGGTCATGTGCTCTTTTGGCGCGAAACACGTGGAGCATGAATGGTGAAGATGGGAAGTCTGATCTTAAGGGAGGAGAGTGGAAGGGTAAGGAGTTTGTAGTAGCAGAGATCGGTATAGAAGAGCTCGAGGAGAATACACAAGCCGCAGATGCTTGCCCGGTGGGAATTATTCGGATCGAGGGACAATAGGGGCCACTTATTGTTCCTGTGTGTGATATACTTGGGCCAGCACCTTCATCCCCAATCGAGAGAATATTATGGCAAGCTTGACTGACGTGCGCGAGGCATACTATACACTGCGGTATCGTTGTTCTATAACGCCACAAGAAGCTGAAGATGCTTGCAGGGTACTTCTCCAAGACGCGGTTGTCCTGGAGGAATCATCATATACTACGCTAGCAGTTTGTAATTGCCGTCGGATCACAAGTGCTCAAAGAAAGGAGTTGTTCAAACATGTGTTGGAACAAGTGCTGAAAAAGGAGAAGTGGTATGTGAACGCCTTGGCAGCCTGCAGGCATGATCTAGGTATTTTCAAGACTGAGATCGAGGAGGTCATAAAAAACTCCATTCAGTCTGAAGACATAAAGAGAGATCTGCTTTGGTATTTTTCTGTTTATTGGGAAGAATAGTAGAATGGCGGAGGTTTTAGAGCGGTTACTCTTTGTGGGGGCCGCTTGCTATTTTTTGTGTGCCGCGGGAGAGACTCGAACTCTCATGGTATTGCTACCGCTGGATTTTGAGTCCAGTACGTCTACCAATTCCGTCACCGCGGCGAATGTCGAATATTTCTTTTGTATTGAGCGATCCTGGTCTACAGACTATCCACTTCTTTCTGAATAGTGTATACTACACTCAATACTATGGCAATAATCATTTCGTTTGTCAATCAAAAAGGAGGGGTGGGAAAGACCACTTCCGCAGTAAGTATCGCAACGTATCTGGCTCAGTCTGGAAAGCGTGTTTTGTTGGTGGATCTAGACCCGCAGGGAAATGCCTCTTCGGGATTGGGAATTGATATCCGCAACACGCAGAACAATCTTTATCAGGCAATGATCTCTGGAAGTAATGTGGGGGATAGTGTGGTTCGCATTTCTGATGACATGCCTCATATCATGCCAGCATCGCAGGACCTAGCGGGAGCGGGAGTGGAATTAGTACATCTTGATAACCGTGAGTATCGTTTGTATGAGGTTTTGCGCCAAATCCGTCCCAATTATGATTTTATTATTATTGACAGTCCTCCAAGCTTGGGACTTCTCACGATCAATGGACTCGTTGCGAGTGATCGGATCATCATTCCGGTACAGACAGAGTATTACGCGTTGGAGGGCTTGAGTCAGCTGCTTCAGACAATTACATTGGTGCGAGACAATCTTCAGCCCGATCTGGATATTTTGGGGGCATTGCTTACGATGTATGATCGAAGAAATCGCTTGGCGAGACAAGTGGTGCGAGAAGTTCAGGAACACTTCCCGGGACCAGTATTTGAAACGGTCATTCCTCGATCGGTACGTTTGGCCGAAGCGCCAAGTTTTGGAAAATCCATCCTGCATTTTGATGCCTTTTCGAAGGGTGCTCGGGCCTACAAAAATGTTGCAAAAGAAATTTTGAATGCAGTAAGTGAGAAATAGGGAGTATTTTATTCTTCACTACATACAATAAGTTACTCATTTCATATGGTACAACAATACGGGCTTGGTCGGGGACTCTCATCCCTTATCCCACAAAATAAAACGAACGTAACTACTCCGAGAAAGCCAATGATCGATACAGACTCGGAATCTGTTTTAAACACTAAAAAAGCACTTTCTTTGACCTCAGACACCAAGGAGGGGCGTGTTCTTGATGTTCTGATCGATCTCGTTGAACCAAATCCGCATCAGCCAAGACATGTTTTTGCTGAGGAGAAATTAAAAGAACTGTCCGATTCGATTAGTGAGAAAGGGATCTTGCAACCGCTTATTGTTACTGAGAATGGTGGGAAGTATGAACTGATCGCTGGAGAACGTCGACTTCGTGCTGCTAAATTGGCTGGACTAAAAAAAGTTCCTGTATTGGTGAGAGAGTATGAAGATTTAGACAAATTGGAATGGGCGATCATTGAGAATGTGCAACGACATAATCTCAATCCACTCGAAGAGGCACGGGCTTATCGAAAACTTACCCAAGATTTTTCTTTGAGCCAAGAAGATGTGGCAAAAAAGATGGGAAAGAGTCGAAGTGGTGTGGCAAATACTCTTCGGCTTCTCTCTCTGCCGATAGAGATACAGAAGGCGCTTGAGGAGGAGAAGATCACAGAAGGACATGCTAAAGCCTTGTTGTCCGTAGATAATCCAGAGAAACAACGAGCACTTTTCGAATTGATAATAAAGGATGATCTTACGGTAAGGCAGGCCGAAGAACAGTCTCGTGCGGTAGGAAGAAACAATCGTTCTTATACTCGATCATTTAATCAAGACCCGCAACTCAAAGCTGTTGAAGATGAACTACGCGAAGTTTTGGGAACGAAGGTAAGTGTGACTAAGCAGGGCGGGGGCGCAAAGGTGGTCATTGAGTGTTACTCTAAAGATGATCTAGTGGCAATGCTTAACAAGATGCGATAGTGGTAGCGAGGAAGAAAGTGAATGACATAACAAAAAACGGGATTCATCCCGTTTTTGTTTATAAGAGGTTCTCTTTTCGGAGTGCTCTTTTGATATGCGATTTGGCGTTACTGGTCTTGGAAAAGTTGAGCCAGTCACGACTGGGATGCTTTCGGTCTTTTGTAGTAAGAATCTCGATCACTTCTCCGTTCTGAATGTGGTAGTCAAGGGGTACCATTTTCCCGTTGGCGCGTGCCCCTGTGGTGCGCTCGCCGATCTCACTATGGATAGCGTAAGCAAAATCGACGGGGGTGGCTTCTTCAGGAAGGTCGATTATATCGCCGCGTGGGGTGAAGGCAAAAATGTGATTTTTAAAGAAATCTATCTTGAGGCTTTGCATAAACTCGGCGTTATCAGCCCCGATCTCTTTTTGCCACTCACGAAGTTGATTGACCCAACGCAGATCTTTTTCTGGTGTTTTTTTAGTGTTTCCTCGCAAGAAAAGGTTTTTCCAGCTTTTCTTTTCCTTTTCTGTATAGATCCAATGGGCTGCGATCCCGAACTCTGCTTCATCATCCATTTTTCGAGTGCGAATTTGCACCTCCACGATACGTCCATTAGGTCCGAATATGGTTGTGTGCAGGGATTGGTAGCCGTTGGGTTTGGGAAGGGAAATGTAGTCCTTTATACGTCCTACCATTGGGCGGAACCGCTTGTGGACGATTCCTAACGCTTCGTAGCAAGTAGCTACTTCTGGAACAATGATGCGTACAGCAATCACGTCATACACACGGGAGATGTTCATATCATGTTTTTTGAGCTTGAGGAAAAGTCTGTAGAGATGTTTTACCCGCCCACTCATATCGAGAACCCTGATCCCTGATTCACTCAGACTTTTTTTGAGTTCTGTGATCATCTCATTCACATATTTTTCACGTTCAGCATGAGCGGTTTCTACGAGTTTTTTAGTTTCTTTGTAGTTCTTTGGATCGAGATACTTAAAAGAAAGATCCTCTAGTTCCCCTTTTACCTCTCCGATCCCAAGGCGATTGGCGATGGGGGCGAATATTTCCATGGTTTCTCGAGCAATGCGTTGTTGTTTTTCAGGGGGAAGAAACTCAAGTGTCCGCATGTTATGTAAACGGTCAGCAAGGCGGATAATTACCACACGAATATCTGCTGCCATGGCCAGAAACATCTTACGAAGGTTTTCGAGGAAATACTCCTCTTGAGATCCACGTAAACGGATCCGTCCGAGCTTGGTGACACCATCTACGAGGAAGGCGATCTCTTCCCCGAACTTTTTTTTAAGCTCTTCGAGCGTTACCGGGGTGTCTTCCGGAACATCGTGAAGAAGACCTGCTGAAACGGTTGTTGGGTCCATACCGATCTCAGCAAGATTCTTGGCGGTGTAGAATGTGTGCACGAAATAATCATCCCCTGATTTTCTTTTCTGTCCCTTGTGAGACTCTTCTGCAAATATGTAGGCATCTCGAACGAGACGTCTTTGTGTTATGTCAAGAGGGTATTTGAATGCTGAAAAAAGTTCTTGGAGGGACATAGAGAGAGTTTTTATAAAAGGTCAAGATCACAAGGGCTTTAAGGTCCGTACAGTCCACTTTTGATTGAGAACTATTGTGACTTTAACGATGCTACAAAGGACTCTTCAATAATAGAATGCGAAGGAAAAGAAAGCAAATGTCTCAAAAAGGGCGTCATCTATAATACAAAAGAACGCAAGAGAAATAGCAATTGTAAAAAGAAAAGAAATTGGTAGTATATTGTGTTGGGGTGAATTCTTTTTAGTGCGGGATATTTATTGTGAATTTTGTGCGATGAGTTGTCCGCACGCGGCGGCGATGTCGTCTCCCATCGGCCTTCGGATGGTGGCGGTAATGCCGGCGTATTCGAGCATTTTTTGAAAGGCGAGCTGTCTTTCCAGGGCGCTCTGAGAGAAGGGATTGCCTTGCGTTTTATTATACGGAATGAGATTGATCTTAATGGGGACGTTGGCCGTTTGGGCAAAGCGGATCAGTTTTTTGGCGTCCTCTTTTTGTTCGTTTACATTTTCAAGAAGAATGTACTCAAAGGTAATATGGTTTCTGCGCGTTGGGTTTTTAGTGATGGCGCTTCGCATCCACTCGGCGAGCTGATCGAAAAAGTTTTCGGCGGTTGAGGGGACGATATTTTTCCGGACTTGCGGATCGGCACTGTGGAGCGATATTGCTATGCGCACGTCGGGCCATTCTGGGTCGCTGAGGAGTTTTTTCATTTGTGGCAGTACTCCAACGGTGGAGACAGTTATGCGCGTGTGTCCAATATAGGTATGCGCGAGTATTGCGTTGAGGGAGGTTTTTACATTTTCGTAATTGGCGAGGGGTTCACCCATGCCCATATACACAATGTTGGTGATCTTTTTTGAGGGGAGGTTTTTTTTGTTTTCCAAAAAGTACAGAAAGAAACGGTACTGGTCGATAATTTCGTCGGCAGTGAGGCTTCGAATGAATCCCATTTTACCAGTGGCGCAAAACGAACAGTTCATGGCACATCCTACTTGTGAGGAAACACAGAGCGTCCAGTGTCCGCGCGCATTCTGCATCAGCACCGATTCGATACGTTTGCCGTCGGTTGTTCTTAGAATACTTTTAAAGGTGTTCTTATGTTTGCTTTCAAGGGTAAATTCTGGAACAAGGGTCATCCAGGGAACTTCTTGTAAAAGGCGTGATCGTAGTGCCTTTGGGAGGGCGGTCACATTTTCCCAGTTACTAGTATGAGCGTCAAAAAGTGCCGCATCGATCTGTTTTTGGCGGTAGCTCGGGGTATCTCCTAAAACATTGAGAATCTTTTCGTTTCGGGTCATAAGAGCATTGGAGAGAATAGGCTACTTCTGAAGTTTACTTGCCGAATATGTGATATAATCTAAGAAGAGATGACATTAAATTATGCACTGAAAATACTTATATGTCAAATATGAAAAATCTCCAGGATACTGCGGTGTGGATGCGGAAAAGGATAGTAGAGATGACTACTCATGCCGGTTCTGGTCACCCAACGTCGTCACTGAGTGGCGTGGAGCTTATGGTTACGCTTTTTTTTCATGATCGGGGATTTTTTCGATATCATGTGCAGGATCCGGAGAATGGAGAAAATGATCGTTTGATATTTTCTAAAGGACATGCGTCGCCTTTATATTATTCTTTATGGGCAGCGGCTGGGGGCATTGACGCCAAAGAGCTTTTGACATTTCGAGAATTTGGAAGTCGTTTGGAGGGACATCCAACAAGAAATTTTCCTTTTACGGAAGTCCCGACAGGATCTTTGGGGCAGGGGCTTGCGGTAGGAGCGGGGGAAGCGATCGCAATTAAGCAACAAATATTAGGTGATCCACAACAGACAAAAACCGCTATTCCGCGAGTGTATGTTTTGCTTGGGGATAGTGAGATCGCTGAAGGATCGGTATGGGAGGCGGCACGTATTGCGGCGTATTACCGTCTGGGGAATCTCACAGCGATCGTAGATGTAAATCGTCTTGGGCAGCGTGGAGAAACGATGGATGGCTGGGATATAGAAAAGATCGCTCAGAGGTTTGAGGCGTTTGGGTGGCGAGCTATTATTGTGGATGGACATGATATTGAGGCTGTTACCTCAGCATATGAAATGGTATTGTCTGGGTTGGAAGTTCCGACAGTCATTGTTGCTAAGACGGTCAAGGGGAAGGGAGTATCGTTCCTTGAAAACAAAAATGGCTGGCATGGTAAGGTGCTTTCAAAAGATGAGTTAGAGCAAGCGCTTAAAGAATTAGGGGATGTTGATGAAACTATCCAAGGAACCATTCAATCTCCTGAAACTCACAGCGTGCCTTCCAAACCGAATATAGGTAAGCAGTATAAAATACGGGATATAGGATATTCGATTGGTGATACTATCGCTACGAGAAAAATATATGGCGTTTCTCTTGTCGAAGTTGCACAGATGAATGACCATATTGTAGCACTGGATGCGGAGGTGAGTAATTCGACGTATGCAATCGATTTTGCTAAAGTGTTCCCGGAGAGATTTTTTGAGATGTTTATTGCAGAGCAGACCATGGTAGGTGTGGCGGTAGGGATGGCGCGGCGTGGACTTATTCCTTTTGCTTCAACTTTTGGAACATTTTTTTCTCGCGCGTTCGATCAACTTCGAATGGCACAGTATGCGGATGTGCCGTTGGTATGTGTGGGGTCGCACGTAGGGGTTTCTATTGGAGAGGATGGTGCTTCACAAATGGGACTTGAAGATATTGGGATGTTTCGGATGACCCAGGGGAGCGTAGTGCTTTATCCAAGTGATGCGGTATCGATGCGAGGATGTATTCTTTTGGCTGCTCAGCAAAAGGGCATAAGCTATATACGAACAACACGAGCAGAAACTCCAGTGTTGTATCACAATGCCGAAGAGTTTGTAGTGGGTGGATCAAAGACGCTTCGTGAGAGTGGGAAGGACGTGGTGACAGTTGTGGCGGCTGGGATAACATTGCATGAAACGTTAAAAGCGTATGAGGTCCTGCAAGAAGAGGGGATATCGATACGGGTGATCGATGCATATAGTGTCAAGCCTATCGATGTGGAGGTACTTAAAAAAGCAGTGCGTGAAACAAAAGTAATCGTTACCGTTGAAGATCATTATAGACAAAGCGGGCTTGGAGATGCTGTACGTGAAGCATTGTCTGAAGAAAAGGCGAATATTATTTCTCTTGCAGTGACCAAAAGACCTTGTAGTGGTACTCCGGAAAAACTTTTGCGATACGAGGAGATTGATGCAAGGGCAATTGTGGAAACGGTGAAGGATGTGTTGGAAGAAAAGTAGAAGCAGGGGGAATTGTGTGGTATACTATTTTATAAAGTGAACAATCTTTCTTAGAATAGTTTTTCTATGAATAAGGTGTTACAGGTCCACTTGTTTTATTTGGCGGTCGTTTTTGTTGTGGCCTCTTTTTTATTTCTTACAAATGTACGACCAGTATTTGCTGCTGATGAGAGTACGACAGAGACGCTTGTCACAAATGCCTTTCAGGGAGGAGGAACCGCTCGAGGTTGGCAAGGGGATGATGAGGAGTGGATATATACGCTTCCTTTTACTTTCCCTTTCTACGGTACGAGTTATACAAACATAAAGGTAGGTTCCAATGGAGTTATCTGTCTTAGTGTCGCAGATGATTGTACATGGACACCAGAAACTATTGATGAAGCATTCGGCCCTTTTATTGTTCCACTGGCAATGGATCTCACAACGGATAATCATGATATCTATATTACCGAAAACAGTGATAATGTTGTTATTCGTTGGCAGGTAACAGAGTATGGTGGTAGTAACGTGATCAATTTTGAGACTGTTCTTTATAGTAATGGAAGTATTGAGTTTAATTATGGTTCTTTTGGAGGAGTGCTTTCCTACGGTCCTATCGTGGGTATCTTAAAGGGGGACGGTGTTTTGTATACTGCATCAGTATACAGTGAAAATGATACCTTTGATTTTGTACAAACGTCGCAGTGGTTGGATACTGTTCCAATGGTGACTCTGTCGGCTAATCCATATATTTTAGTTTCTGGTGTGAGTACGAGTGCTACGCTTACTTGGTCTTCAGTGGATACTGATACATGCACAGCATCCGATGGATGGAGTGGAACTAAATCCACTTCTGGTTCGGAGATTATTTCAGGTATTACTACAAACACTACCTTTACGATTACTTGTGTTGGTCCTGGGGGATCAAGAAGTGTAAGTACGGAAGTTGTTGTGCGTCCGGATAATTATATAGCCAACTGGTCGAAACGATTGGGGGGGGGGATGATTATGAGCAAGGACTAGGAATTGTTGTAGATAGTTCAGGGAATACATATGTTACCGGGTATGTAGGGTATTATGCTGATTTTAACGGTGACGGTGATACGAGTGACCCTGGAGAAGTGTCAGCATCGCCTTACGGGAGTGGTAATATTTTTATCTCAAAATTTGACCCTTCCGGAGTCTTTGTGTGGGCAAAACGCTTAGGTGGATTGAATTTTTGTAGTGGTAATGGGATTGCTGTAGATGACTCAGGAGATGTGTACGTGACAGGATCTATTAATGGAAATGTAGGTTCTGATGTTTATGTTGACCTTAATGGCGATGGAGATACGAGTGATCTAGGAGAGATTATTTCAGGAGGATTCGATATCGCATACATTGCAAAATTCGACCCTTCCGGAACAAACATATGGTATAAACGTTTAGCAACATATCTAGGCGACGGTTTAGCGGTAGCCGTGGATGCTTTTGGGTCTGTCTATATTACTGGGTATACTTCCGGTGACATTGATCTTAACGGTGATGGAGATACAAATGATCCGGGGGAGGTGTAGGTGTCGCCATATGGCTATTATGATGGCTTTGTTTCTAAGTTCGACACTGTGGGAAATCCTCTCTGGCAAAAGCGTATTGGTGGGGTATATCAAGATGGCATGAATCCTCTTGGTGTAGATGCGTCTAACAATGTCTACGTGGGTGGTTTTATAAATGGCGATGCTGATATCAATGGTGATGGAGATACGACCGATACAGAAGAGACTTTGGATGCACTTCATTTTTACGGACGCGATATTTTAATTGCTAAATTTAATTCTGATGGTGATATTATCATGTCAAGACGCCTCGGCGGACTTGACTATGAAGAAGTGCTGTCTCTTGATGTAGATTCTTCCGAAAGTGTTTTTATGACAGGATATACCACGGGTGATGCAGATCTCAATGGTGATGGTGATACGAGTGATTCGGGTGAGACGCAAACAATACCACCATATAGGTATGAGGATATTTTTGTTACCTCTCTTACTGCTTACAATGCTCCAACGCCTTCCGCTCTCCCCACCGTCGCCCTCACCGCCAACCCCACCACTCTTACCGAAACAGGAGACTCAACCCTCACCTGGTCCTCGACCGATGCTACCTCCTGTACCGCTTCCGACGGTTGGACTGGAACCAAAGCAACGAGTGGAACAGAACTCATCTCCAGCATCTCAACCACAACCCTCTTTACGATAACCTGTACCGGACCGGGAGGATCGGTCAATGCCAACGCTACCGTAACGGTAGAAGGTACGCCTCCTGTTACTCCCCCAGAACCAGAACCCACCCCAACTCCCGAACCTACTCCAACTCCCGAAGAGATCATCCTCCCCGAGATCACCACGATCAAAGACATTGGAAAGACCGATCTCAAACTCGATGTCCTCATCGATAACGCTCAATACAGGAACACAAAACTGGAATACGACCTCTCCATAAAGAATCTCGACAAAAACAACACCGATCACAACAGCTACACCGAAACGACCGATAACAAAGGGTACGTCACCCTGCACGTCAAAGACCTGACTCCCAACACGCAGTACGAGTTCAAGGTCCGATTCCGTGAGTCCAGCCCCAATGACTTCTCTGGATACTCCAACAAAAAGAAGGCCAAGACCCTCTACGACATCACAGAAGAGGATCCCATCACGCTGACCGCAAAAACCCAATCCCCATACTCCATCCTCATCACGTGGAATGACAACCATCTCAAAGAGAATGGCTACCTGCTTGAACGAAAGAAAGAGAACAGCAATGACGACTTCAAACAAATTGCTTCTCTTCCCAAGAACACAGGATCCTACCTCGATACCAAGCTTCCCACCAACACCTCCTACACCTATCGAGTAAGAGGCTTCAAGGGCAACGACTACACCCAGTACTCCAATGAGGACAGCGCTACCTTAGTACTAGCAGTAAAAGAAACAACAGAAGAAGAGACGAAAACAGAAGAGATACAAACACCTCCTCCAGTAGAGATCATCCCAACCCCGACTCCCACAGAGGTCAAGACCGGATCAAGACCAGAGAAGCTTCCAGAGAAAGAATCCCTTCAACCACTTTCCACACTCTCTCTCCCCACACTTCTCCAACCCTTAGCCCTCACTGCAGCAGCCGGATTCACTATCTTCACCCCCTTCGGCATCCTCCTCTTCATGCGAAGAAAACGCACCTACTGGGGCATCGTCTTCGATGAACAGTCCAAAGAAGGACTCCATCTCGCTAAGGTCTCCCTCGTCGATGAGTCCGGACACGTCAAAG
>JBGSQF010000020.1:0-1533 GCA_041738235.1 Minisyncoccia bacterium | reverse complement strand
TCCGAGCGTCCAGACGCCCGCGGTTTTTAACGACGTGATCCAACTTTCGCTTTCCGTTGGTTTCTCGGCGTCAAGAAACGGCTCGATTTCGCGTTTGAAATCTTCCGGAAGCTCGATCGTCGCCGGCATAACGAATTCGCGCCAGCTGATCGACGCAAAAAGGATCGCAAACGGCGGAAAATACTCGGCAAAACGTTTCGAACGAAACTGAGAAAGAAGCAGAATCGTAACGAACGAGAGTAGAAACGAGGTCTTTTCGGGAAGTTTGCCGCCTTTTGGAACGAAAAGAATGTAACCGATCAGCATGGCGACGAGCGCAACCGGAAAGTGCGTCAGCAGTTCCTGGCCCGTATACGGATACCATTCACCGCCGACAGGAACCGCGAAATCGGTTCCGATCTTGATCTTCGTCACGAAATGTTCCCAGAAAAGACCGAGATTCTGCGGAAAATACGGATTAATGACGTTACCGAGAACCATTCCGCCGGTCGTGTAAGCGAGCGGTTGCCATTCGAAACGGCGTTCGTTCCACGCGATAATCAGCGTCCACAAGAATGCCGCGATCCATAGGAGCGGAAACAAACTGTAAGTCCACACAAACAGAAACATCAGCGGCAGCAGCCAGATGTACTTCTTTTCAAACAGCAGATAGATTCCGATGACCGAAATAATGATGGTCAGCGGCGGCGCTTTCGCCATATTCATCCGGTAAAAAAACGGATTCGCGCACGTCAGCAGCGCCATCAGCCAGAGCAGAAGATAATCGACCTGATAACGGTAAAGCAGCCAGTAAACCGAGAAAATCGCGAGACTCGAAAACGTTACCGCCGCGATCTTTGCGGCCATCGCCGGCTCGAAAAACCAGAGAAACGGAATCTGCAGAAGATGAAAAAGAAAGTGATGGTCGGCGTAATCCTTCGGATTGAGAACCGTCAACGGCAACCATTTGAATTCGGGTAACCAATTGCCGGCCTTGAAACTGTTCCAGAGCTCCTGGCTCCAGCCGATATGATAATAACCGTCCCAATCACCGCAGCAGATTGCGTCCGTCGAAAACTGCAGACGAATCATCAGCAATACGATCACAAGAAAGCCAAAAACGAGATAAACCGTACGAACGGCCTGATCGGTTTCGAGCCACTGACGCCACGACTGCTTCGGTGATTCGGGCAGAACGGGAGTTTCCTCAACCGTTTCCTCGACGGTTTCCTCCGGGTTTTCCTTTAAGATTTCTTCCATTATAAATGCGAAAATTAAACCAAAATTTAAGCGCGAGCAATATGAAAAAATACCACGATTTTACGAAAAACGCATTTGCTAATCCAAAAACCAAAATCTAGAATCGTTAATTCAAAGAGTATTCGGAAAGCGCAGATTTATTGACTTCAGTCCCTGATTTCCGAAGACTTCGAGGTTGATTTATGTATCCGAAAGGCAATCTTTTTATCCCGGCCGAAGTCGGCGAGCTCGAAGCGATTCTGAAGGAACCGCACGGCGAACCGAAAGGTGTCGCGCTGGTTTGTCATCCGCATC
>JBGSQF010000007.1:0-29639 GCA_041738235.1 Minisyncoccia bacterium | reverse complement strand
AGCTTGAGTGTTACAGGTTTGGGAGGAGGGTCCGGAACACCCTGCTCCACCATTAGCGGGATAAGGATTACTACAGGTTCGGGTTTGTGTTCCTGTTCCACAAGTGGCCGAGCAAGCGGACCAAGCGGACCAGCCTCCGTTGACGGGGGGAGCTATTACAGAGTACCCAATATCTGCCGTTTTGGTATCAGTATATTCGTTGCTCATCACAGCGGTAAACCGCGTATAGTAGCTCCCCCCTGTCCACGAAGCATTAAAATTCAGGTAGTAAAAATCGCAAGTTGTATATTTATAATGAATACACACTTCCTCCCCATCAGGCCGACCATCCCCATCGCCATCACCACCACCCCAACAGTACTGCCCATCATGCGTTTGTGGATTTCCGCATCCACCAGTTGCAGCTGCATCACTGTACAAATACCCACTTTGTCCATTCGCACTATTCCAAGCCGTCAAGTTTGTGCAACATGCTGGACGATTACTACACGAAGACCAATACCCCGTCGCGTTTGCAGTAAAAGACTTTCCTGGGACAAACGAAGTTCCACTCAGCCACACATTATATGTCATCGATGCATGTCCCCACGCGTTATCATATACTACCAACGTAGCGGCATTTACCTCTCCTCCACTCATCATCAGAAATCCTGCCGTGATACCAAAGAAAAGCAATATGCCCATCACACCCCTTTTTGTTTTTTTCTTCCAAAAAAACACCATAATAACAAGAGCAACCAAAACAACTAAGATAGCAATCACCAAGAGAGGAAGATAATTCTGTGTCTGGGAAGTAGTACCGTTACTGCCCGAAGCAGTTAGTGCTGTTGTAACGGCATATGTTTGACTGTCCAATACATTTCCTTTCCCATCCATAAATACCACATTTGCCTTCGGGTCCATACAGGTACTTTGTATTGGTGCCTGTATCTGTAGGGTCGTTCTCATATTGTCACTGACCGATATTTGTTTCTTTTCAGCGCAAACATTTCCTTTCCCATCCAATATCTCCACGGTTATGACTCCTGATCCGAGTTTAGACCCTTCTCCTCCCCTTGCGCCTGGAAAGTTATCTGCGGAAAGAGAGTAAAAAATAGGCAAATTGGCAGTATCTCCTTTGTTATAAGCATCTTTATCGAATACAAGGTTTTGTATCGTTCCGCTCAAACCCCGAACGACATAACGAAAATCAACACCTCTTGACTCTACGCCATCACCTTTGAGACGAACAACCGAGTTGTATGACTGTGGGGCGAGCGCCTTCGGCACTCGTATGACAATGCTCTTTTTTTCATTAGGGGCAATTGTAAATGTTTGTTCATCAAGTGATTCCACATCTGTCACTACCTCCCCGTACAAACTCCTCTTTCTGGTCTCAAACTGGGCTACCACTTTTTTCTCTTGAGAGAAAGTATTCTGAACCTGACAACCCAGAGAAAGAGTTTCTTCCTTCGTAACATCCACTCCACTATCGGGTAGAAATATATCCTCTTTCTTCAACCCCTCTTTCTTTGTTTCCAGCGCGGGAACAAGTCCACAGGTATTGGGCACAAATTCAAGATACTCTTTCTTGTCGGTGGTGATCGTTATATCCGTGACTGTCGCCTGCCCAAGTGGAAGCGCACTGTCATTGACCGCCTCGATCTTAATATTATACGTTCCTGATTCATCTATCGGAGCATTGTACACGAGTGAAACAGGAATGGTCTGGTTTTCGGAAATGCTCAACGTCTGCTCAAAAGCCCTTCTATCTACCTGCACATAAGATTCACCTACTTTCTCAAGCAGAGTTACTCCATACCTTACTTGAGCCTGAGCACCACTACCGTTTTTGATATCGAATGCTAAATGCAAGGTGCTTCCATCTTGTTTTTCGAGTTTCGCGTTATAGATATCTACAGTTGCCACCACAACAGTGTTATTCTTTTCGCCAGCAAAAGGTGTCTCCTGCCCAAAAACCACCACAGGAAAAGCCACGAGAAAGAAAAACAAGATAAAGAAGATCTTTTGTTTTAGCATAAATGCCACGTGTTTAATAATAAATATTGATTATAGTGAAGGTTTTGCTTCTGGTGCTTGTTCCATTGTTTGTTCTGGCGCTTGTTTTGCTTCTGGCATGCTTTCCGTCTCATTCATCACACTCTTTCCAACTGAGAGAACCTCATACACGATTGGATCAGCACTCGTCTGTTTTGCCCCAAGGATCACTTGATCACCCACTTTCAATGCTTCTCGGGTTATGTTGTTGTATTGTGTATTTGATGTGATCTTGGCTGTAATTGAGGCCCTTACGGTTACTGATGAGTTTAGATCAGGAGTTGGTCCGGGGATCACAACAACTTTCTCTGGCTCTTGAACCGTTATTGATTCACCTGCCAACGCAGTAATAGCACCAGATATTGAAGTTTCGATATCTCCCATAACAGGAGCTTGCTCTTCATATGTTGCCTCGGTCATTTCTTGTGAAACAGGATCGTTCATTTCTATAGCTGACTCATTAGACATATTGGATACTATGCCCTGAACAGCCATGTAAAGAGCTCCCACAAACACGAGAAGGAACACGAGCAGAAGAACCTTGATCCGAGAATTTGTTTTTTGCATAGATCTTTTTATTTTATTATATACGAAAGACACTGGTACGTATTCAGTATAGCACAGACTGACATATAAAACACCTAATTATTCACACTTCTTAAATATTTAATGAGTTTGTTATAAAAAAACAGATTATGCATCATGGAGAGTTGTCCGCCAAGTGCTTCACCCACTCGAAAAAGGTGATGGATGTATGCCTTTGTATACCCTCCCATACATGTTGGACAGCCACACCCCTCCTCGATCACCGAAAAATCATCTCTATATTTCGCATTGGTGATATTTACAGCATCTACCCCTAAACTTTCTACTCTCAAGTTCTGGTCTCCAATGAGGTTGTCTTTCACAAATAATCTCCCGTGCCTTCCCTCTCTGGTTGGGATCACGCAATCAAACATATCCCATCCGCAGCGCCAAAAACGCACAATATCCTGAGGCGTCCCCACACCAAGCGCAAACCGAAGTTTGTCTTCAGGAAGAAGAGAAGCTGTATACTCCACAACATCAGTCAAAAATTCCCCATTTTCATCTATGTGGCGCGCACCAAATCCGTATCCGTCAAACCCCAGTGGCAAAAGTCCCTCCACACATTTCTTGCGAAGTGCTCGACTCTTTCCACCCTGCACCACTCCAAACAAAAGCGGTCTTGACTCTTCCGTAAGTCTGCGCGCTTTCACTTGGCGATCATATTCAATGCGACACCGCTCCGCCCACCGAACACTTCGCTCCACCGCCTTATGGATTTCTTCCTCTACGGCACTATTTGGACGTGGATCATCCAACACCACCATCATATCCACCCCCAGATCAAATTGAACTTGCATAGCCTTCTCCGGTGTAAGCAGGTGCTTGGACCCATCTAAAACACTCCGAAATTCTGCTCCTTCCTCGGTTATTCTTCCCATCTCGGGATTTTTGTGGATAAGTGAATACACCTGATACCCCCCAGAATCCGACAAAACAAGTCCGTCCCATCGCATAAATCGATGTACCCCTCCCGCTTGAGCAACCAGATCACTTCCGGGCTGAAGCATAAGATGATACGTATTGACCACAATCGCTTCAGTGCCACAAGCACTCAATTGCTCTGACATCACGCCCCGGATCGAAGCACGTGTCGCGTCGGGCATAAAAAAAGGCGTCCGTAAAGACTTGCCTCGAACAACTAACTCTCGATTTCTCTCACCCATCATATACAGATACTAAATTTATAGATTCCCGAATATTTTTGATATGTATCTCTACTCCCCTGATCCGGCAGCAAACACATGCAACGCACCAACATTTCCCGGAGCAAGAGCTATTGACTCTCCAGTAAAATCATCCTTTCCATGGAATTCTATACCGCTCAACAGAACCAAAGTGTTATTGCCCGCTTGATACTCTTGTGGCGTTACACGGATACGAAAAGCGATCACGCGGTCCGGCAACAAAACTCCCGTTGCAGCCTTAACCCTTCCTACCTCCCAAACAAGCTTTTGAGCACGTTCATCATACGTGACAGGTTCATCCTGTGCAAGTGAAATACTCCCACCAAACGTGACCCCGGAAGGAATATTCAACACAAACTGACCATCAGTCAGGTCATTGTACGTATTTCGAAGACGTACATATACCACCAATTCTGTTTCCTTGCCCACCTCAAACCGCACATCGTTCAAGTTCAGATCAGTTGCCCCCTCACGAAGGTCAACAGACAAAGAAGGAGATGAATTCAAAGGAACTTCCGCCCAATCTTGAGCCACAATACGGCGCGTCCCGATCCGATCCGGAACATCCATACTATCTATTGATGCTGTGATAGAACCTGTAAATTGGGTATCGTTAGAAGTTTCTATCGGGATCGACTTGCGCACCGGCACTGAAAATGTAATAGAACCGGACTCGCCAGGATCCATAAAAGCAAGCTCGGGGATATCGGAAGCGCGCCATGTAGCAGTATGTGTAGAAGCGTCGTATGCACCTCGACCCATTTTAATTGCCGAATCATCAAAGATCTGACCGCCCAAAACGGCACGAACGATAGCGTCTCGCAAACCCACATCCCCATTGTTGGTATAATTCAAGGTGAATTCTATCCCCGTTCCCACAGAAACAGCTCGTACTCCTCCCTTGTTCATCTGTACCTGTATCGAAAACGGTGATCCCACCAGTTGGATCTTCTTCTGATCTTTCCCATAGGCAAAAAAGGAATTGTCTCCACGGATCACTCCGATAGTTGCGGTAAATTGCTTCTGCGATCCTCGATCTCCCTCGATCCTCCCCCGAAATTTAAAGGCCTTCACCGTTCCCGGTTCCAAAGGATCGAGATACCAAACATTGTCCCCCTCTGAAGGACGTACATCCGATCCCTGTAAAGCAAACCCTTCCGGGTAATCGATCTGCAATCTTCCAGAGAATATGGTGTCGGTTCCTCGATTCGTGTATTGCACCAACCCCTCTACCAGATCTCCCGTGGCCGACTCAATAGGAAGCGTCATTTCCACATTGATCAGGGATGACTCTATTGATATCGACTTTTGCGTCTCTCGCTGAAACAACCCCGAAATGTTTTTGGGAGAATATTGCAAGATGGATCGGATGTACATCGCCGATTGTGTGGTACCCGAGAAATATCCATACACATCAACCGAAGCCTTTTGGTGTGATTTTATCGTTCCTATCTCCATGCGAGCACTGGTCGTTCCATCACGTTTTAACCCATCTTTTTCTTCGGGAACGAAATCCTCTGGAAAACGAAAAAGGATCACCACATTCTCAAGATCCACACCATTTTGATTGTCATACGAAAAAACAAAATGCTCCGTATTATCTCCAGAAACCTTGTCAGGTCCATCCAAGGCAACTATCACACTATCATTTTTGAATATATTGGCTCGATACCAAGAAAAACCCAAAGAGGCCACTAGCACAAAAATGATCCCCGAAACGACCATTCCTCCGATCACCCAAGCTTTCGTCTTTTTCTTCTCAAACACCTTCATCTTTTCCTCCTCTTCTTTCAGCCCACCTACCGGTGCAACACCAAAAACAGGACTTCCAAGGTCTTTTGGTTCCTCCTCAACCGAATATCGATCTCGATCAGATATATCACGAACACCCGTCACCCCTTCTTTTCCAAATGGATCTCGCTCAAGCATATTGCATTGCTACACACAAATTTAAACAAATACCGCCACTGGGACATTTCTCAATATCGAAAACCCCACTCGACCACGAACGATCGACTAGGTCCCCGGGAGATAATCGCGAAGTGAAACAACGGTCTGCACCGTCACCGGAGCGTTGTCTACAGTAACAGTCGGATCTTTGGCGTACACATCAGCGTAGATAAGTATCATTCCGGAATGTTCCTCTCCGGAGTTTGTATTTACCGCTCTCACGGTAAAACCCCCTTTTACATATGTATCAAGGGCATCCTGCCAAGACACCGCACCAAGATAAGCATCATTACAATCCGTATACGGAGTCGTGGGACCTATTAATTTCCGACGTGTCCTAAGCTTAGAAGTAGCGCTGTCAAAATTATATTGCACGCACTCATTCGTAGAATAACTATAAACGGTGATCGTTTGATCTGCGCTTATACTTGTTGTGTCGCTCATCATTAAAGTTGATGTGGAGAGAAATTTTCCCATCTCATCCAAAGTTCCAAACACCAAACTATACCGTTGCTGAGCATTCTGAGTACTTTTTTTGACATCAAATGAAGAAGAAAATATTGCCGATGTGGCCACTACGATCGTCGTAAAAACAAAAACGCCCAAGAGTACCTCTATCAAAGTAATGCCCCGGAACTTTTTATTTCTCAAATATTTCATCGTACTATGCTCAATAATAAATAGCTTTTTAAAAGACAACTACTGCAAAAGCGCTTGGGAGAAAACACATCCATTTTGTATCGTACATTTGGTTTTTATCTCCGCCATATTGGCAGGCCACTCACCCGCTGTCGGCGCATGTGTAAACACCACGCTCGCTACTTCACGTGAATCGACTGTAGGCTTACTGATATATATCCTTCTCCAAAACATCGGTTTTTTTGCCACGGGACTACCCACATTATGGTGATAATAGTAGTTGGGTGCATCTGCGGTAGAAAGAGCGAGTTTATAAGGATTTGCGTTAGTTCCATCACCATTATTGCAATCCATGAACACTGTCAATTTATAGACACCCGAGATAGATATCATAGTAGGAGACACTCGACACTGACTATTTCCCGATCCCCCAGTAATACCGTCCAGAGTCGAAAAAACATTGTTCGAATCCTTTATATAATCGTTATTTCTCACCACACGCACCAGCTCTACCCCCTCTTGGGCAAATCCCAACGCCGTAATATTCTTGGTATTATCAAGTGACTGAGTCAAACCCTTTGTAAGCAACGAGAAGATCGCTATGATCCCGATAGAAAGGATAAAAGTCGCGATCACTCCCTCGATAAGAGAAAATCCTTTTTTATTTTGTGATTTGTACATAGGAAATATTATGGACAAGAGTCACCCACCGTCACGATCCCGGTAGCCGAAACACACACATGTCGGACATACCCGCCACCGCCAGAAGCTGGAGCTACAGAAATATCCACCGGAGAAGCTGGGTGCAGGTGTCCAAAGGGAACATCAAAATATATATTCTGAGATGTCGGTGAGACAGAAACTTTCAAGTTTGTAAAGGTTTGAGAAGGTGTCTGTGCAGAACCCGTGAACACATGCGTAGTACACGCACCAGTACCTGAAACAGCATAAAATGTTCGGTATTGAGTCGACGTTGCAAGATATACCCCAAACCCACAGGCTTTGTTAGCGGTTTCAGTATTCCCAGAAAGGGCTCGATGTCGCGCCTCCTCGATACGCCCCGCCAACTCATCGGCGGCAGCTCGTACCTCCTCCTTGATCTTGCTCGATCCAACGCTTACCAAAATAGCGGATGTCATCACTCCGATGATAGCAATAGCCACCATCATCTCCACGAGCGTAAAACCTTTTGTATTTTTGTTTTTTTGATACAGTGTCATATTGTATAACTGTATGATCCTTTATATAAAAGCCCAAAGAGAATGTCTATCTCTACGCCATTCATTCTACCACAAATACCCCGAAAAAGAAATCCACTCCCGCAAGAAAAGTATCAACAACATCGATCCCAACAGAAATGGTGCAAATGGAACCTGACTTTTGAGTGACGATCTTCCCAAAGTGATCATTATCACTCCCCACAAAGCCCCGATCGTAAACGCCCCCAAAAGCGCCACCAATGTATCCGGCCAACCCAACACCAACCCGATCCAAAACACTACATAGGCATCACCCAATCCCATCCACCGTTCCCGCGATACAGCCGAAAGCAAGAAAAAGAAAAGTGATCCGATAAATGCCGCCAACACTCCCGAATGAAGAGAAAGGTCCAAAACACCCACCACACGAGGAGAGAACTGTAAAACATCCAACCAAAAAAGAAATACCCCGGTCCACATGATCGCCATCCAAAGGATCGCCATAGGGATCTCCTTGTACTTCGTGTCATATGCGGCGATCACCACCGCAAACGATATCACCCCCAGCACAAATACCGTTTGCACCCAACTCGTCGTATCGAATGGCAAGAAAAATACCGATCCTGCTACCGCCCACAATATAGCGGTCAAAAGCTCTATCAAGGGATACTGCCAAGAAATATGATCTCCACAATCCCGGCATCGTCCACGAAGCACCACATAACTCAGAAGTGGGACATTATCATACCAACGGATCTTTTTGCGACAATGCCGACAAAACGACCGGCCTAAAATCGACTCAAGTGTCCTGAGTCGCGCGATCACGACATTCAAAAAACTCCCAAAAATAAGTCCAAAAAGAAAGAAAATGAATGCGAACATACTCTTTTATTTTTATCGTATTCCCGATCACTTTCAGTATACCTTATTTCCCAAACTTCGTCACGATTTTTCCCATACCAAAATTATGTACAATTCGCTCCCCACGATACAACCCCCGCTTCATTGATCGTAGCCGTGCACCCCGAAGGAACATTCGTCGTTTCAAGAACAGCGTCATTGCTCCACCCGGCCCAATCGCATATTGGCTGTGTATCCCAAGAGATTCCCGGTGGAAGCTCCACATTGTCAGGGTCCCATGATCCGCCACTACACTCGATCACCACGGCCGCCACTACACTCGATACTTGCGACTTAAACTCCACCACTTTCGCCTTTTCTTTAGCCCCCGACAAATAGTACAAGACTACTGATACTAAAATACCAATGATCGCGATAACAATTAGAAGTTCCGTCAAAGTAAATCCCTTCCTATTGATGATAAAACTTTTGTACAAGATATTATATTTTTTATAACATATTCATTAAACCATTAAACCGTCTAAAACACAACGCCGAAAAATAAGAGACGGGTTGCCCCGTCTCTTATCTCATATCTAACATGAGGAAAAACTAGTTGCAGTTTGCAGGCGCTGTTCCCAATCCAGTCTCATTGAAAGGATACCCGGTACAGGCAGTTGTTGTCGTAGAGGCCAACGTACCAGCAAACGTTCCGTCGCTAGCGCAAACATCATCGGTCATGGCAACACCAGTTACTTCCCCGATCGGGAATGTAAATCCAGCACTTGCAGCTAAACCTGAATCACAGTTAAGTATCATCTGTGGGATCATACTTGATGCACTGGATTTGAATGAAGCCACTTTAGCTTTATCCCTTGCGCTTCCCAAACTCACCAACACGATCGACGCCAAGATACCGATGATCGCGATAACGATCAAAAGCTCAACGAGCGTAAATCCTTTTTGAAATCTTTTCATAATCAATAACTACTAGATATAAATGAAGTTAGAAACATGCTTTAACACAGCCTGTCCTTTTAAGGAAATTCCTATTCTCAACGCCTGCAACGGCTGGCTTCCAAGTAGAGGCATTGCACACGGTACCAAGAGTCCATAGGCTAGCACCATAATCATCCGCACAAACCATATTGTAATAAGCACCACCCAGATTTGCCTGAACTGAAATAACGATCCCAGGATTGGCAGCTGCAGGATTTCGAGTAATGTCTACGCCTCTGTACACAATCCCCGCTGGAAAAACTGGCCATTTCCCAAATTCAGGTTTATCCACACCACCTATCCGACAGATATTTGCGCCTGTTCCCACGGTATTGTTTGCACCAGGGGAGTTTAATGTTCCTCCTTGAGCGTTACAATTTACCGCAGCTCTAAGAGCTGACTCCAACTCTGCATAGGCACTCGAAGCTTTCGCCTTATTCCTTGCGGTTCCCAAACTTACTAACACCACCGACGCCAAGATACCGATGATCGCGATAACGATCAAAAGCTCCACGAGCGTGAATCCTTTTTTGTTTTTCATATTTCGCCTCCTTTCTTTTTATTTTTTATTAAATTCTCATCCAATACTGACACTATATCATATGATCAGATCTCGTACAAACATTTGCTTCTCTTACGGCTAAGAATTTTCCAACAGAACAACCTGTTATTGAATATTGCTTAAACTGAATATCGGGACCAGAACCGCCAACACGAGAAATCCCACCCCTCCTCCCAAAACAACGGTAAGGATCGGTTCAATAAGAGAGGTAAGGTTTTTGGTCATTCGATCCGTTTCTTTCTGATAAAAACTTGAAACGTGTTTCAGTGTTTCACTGAGGTGTCCCGTGTCCTCACCGATAGCCACCATTTGTGATACCAATGGAGGAATATCAGGATGACGTCCCAGCACTTCGGTAAGCGTTCCTCCCTTTTTCACCTTTTCAGCGGCAAGCAAGATAATTTCTTTGTAGTGAGAATTGCCCACCACATCCCCCACGATAAGTAGTGCCTGCACCATAGGAATACCTCCCTGAAGGAGCACTGAGAAATTTTCTGCAAATCTCGCCAGATATACATTCTTGGCCAAGTTCCCCATAACAGGGATCTTGAGCTGTATGATATCCCATTCGTGTTTTCCAGCTTCTGTTTGAATATAGTAAATAAATCCCCCAACCGCACCAATAAGCACCAGTAGTACCGCCCACCAATATGTTCCCATAAACGACCCCATCGCCATCACCACCTGTGTATACCAAGGCAAAGTAGAACCCTGGGCCAGCTCGTCTATAATACTCGTGATCTTCGGGAGAACATACGCCATCACGAATATTCCGATCGATATCGTGACAAAAAGGATCACCGCAGGATAGAGAAGCGCCCCACGGATCTTGGCCGTCAGTTCATAATTACTTTCGGTGTTGTCAGCGACTTGCTCAATACTCTCCCCCAACCGCCCCGAGATCTCCCCGGAACGAATGATACTCACCACAAAGGGATCGAATATATCATGACGCCCCATGCTCTCAGAAAGCGATGTCCCATCCTCCACATCATCGGCGATCTGCTTTATGATGCTTCGAAAATAGAGGTTATCTGTTTGCGTCTGGATCGTGCGTAAAGTAGTAAGAATAGGCACCTTTGCCGAAATAAGAGCTGCTATTTGCCGAAAGAACGATACGAGCTCCTTCATGCGGACGCCTTCCCAATATTTTGAGATAGCACTCACAATATCTGACCCTTCCTTTTGAACCTCCACCTGCGTGATCACCACGCCCTTACTTTGCAAAAGCTGGATCGCTTCGTCTTTGTTGTTAGCGACCACGTTCCCACGAAGCATAGTTCCCTGAGCATCTCGACCAAGATATGTGAAATTCATACGCTACTTTAAATTTTAAAATTTGATACAACTTCTCTTTGTGGGTCCGTACATAAATCTTATGGTCTATTTCTGAATGATCATCTTGAAATAATCCTGATTTTTGGCTAATTTCAAAGCATCCTCATAGGAAACCAGTCCACGTCCCACCAGGGTCGCCAACGATCTGTCCAACGAGATCATACCTCCACTCATTCCCGTTTCTATCACATTGTCGATCTGGTACGCTTTGTTCTCTCGGATCAATGTTTCCACCGCATCGTTCTTGATCATGATCTCAACCGCCGGGATCCTTCCCCCATCCACCATCGGGGCCAATCGCTGTGAAACAACTCCCAAAAGTACACTCGCTAGCTGTGATCGGATCTGGTTCTGCTGATGTGCCGGGAACACATCAACAATTCTATCGACCGTCTGCCCACAGTCATTTGTGTGAAGCGTGGCAAAAATCAAGTGCCCCGTTTCAGCGGCCGTCATAGCCGTAGCGATGGTATCAAGATCACGCAATTCGCCCAGAAGAATCACATTGGCATCCTCTCGAAACACTGATTTGAGTGCCGCGGAAAAAGTCTTGGCGTCTTGTCCAACTTCACGCTGGTTTATAATGCAACGATCCTGTTCATAAACATATTCTATCGGATCTTCAATGGTTACAATATGCTTTTCTTGATTATGATTGATGTGATCGATAAGCGCTGCCAACGTAGTGGATTTTCCGTGTCCCACAGGACCGGTAATGAGCACGAGTCCCTGAGAGAACTCGGTCAACGCTAAGAGGTTACGAGGCATATTAAGCGCCTCTAGGGATCGTATTTGCTTAATGATGATCCTCATCGCAACACTGATCATGCCCTTTTGATAAAAAACGTTCACACGAAAACGCACCTTATTCTCAAAATTGTACGAAAAGTCAACCTGACCCTCTTCCTCAAGGATCTGTCGCTCCTGATCGTTCATAAGCATATCCGCAAACATCTTGGCGTCCGCAACCTCGATCGGCTTTTCTTGGGTCAAAGGAAAAAGCTTCCCATCGATACGGATAGTGGGAACACGCCCAACTACTATATGCAAATCTGATGCCTTTTGTTGTGCTACGAGCCGAAGAAGATTTTTCATTCTCTGCTCCTCATGGAGTGATTCCATATCATTGTGTTTTAATATCCAAGAACCGTTTTTATTTTCTGCACCACCTCAGATGGAGTAAAATGCGCCTTGATCACATATCCGTTTGCTCCCATAGCAATACTCTTTTCTATATTATCTTTTTCCGCCAAATTCGTCAGCATGACCACAGGGACACTCTTCCATCGCTCATCTTCCTTCATTTTTTGAAGTACTTCCATGCCGTCCACAAACGGCATCATAATGTCCAAAAGCACTAGATCCGGAATGTTCTCCTCTAAGATCTTCAACGCTTCCCTACCATCTTCAGCAAAAAGCACTTCGTACCCGTCAGAAGCTAACTTTCTCTTATAAATATCACTGACAAAGTGATCGTCCTCCGCCAAAAGTATCGTTGTTTTTTTATCCTCTGCCATATTTGTTAAAGATTACCCCTATTAATCGAATATTCGGACCATTTCCCATACATGTTGATCTTCTAACCCGCATCATCTTCCACGTCCCCGCCAACGGATTTCGACCCTTCTGTAACACGACCTATCTCAGCAAGCGTAGTTATACCCAGAAGAACCTTTAAAATCCCGTCCTGTTTCATAGTGACCAACTTTTGTTCTCGAATAGCAGCGATAAGTCGCCCTTCAGCATGCCCAGCATCTTCGTTGAGAATATTTTGGATCGCCTCATTCACCTCCAAAACCTCAAATATTGCCATTCGCCCCTTATATCCGCTATTTCCACACTCACCACATCCCGCGCCCTCATATATCACAAGGTTATCTTTCAGCATCTCGTCTGTTATACCATATTTTTTCACTTCTTCAGGATCTATCTCACTCAGTATAGCACGAATCTTTTTCTCTTGCTGAGAAATCAGTTTTGCCTCTCTTTTGCACGAAGAACATACCCTACGAACCAAGCGCTGTGCCGCCACAACACGAAGTGCCGCCGAAAGCAAGAAACTCTCCAAACCCATATCCAAAAGCCGGGGAATGGCGCCGATAGCGTCATTGGTATGCAAGGTCGAGAACACCAGGTGCCCGGTTAAGGCCGCATGAATGGCCAACTCTGCCGTTTCACCATCTCGGATCTCTCCCACCATGATGACATTCGGGTCCTGACGCAAGATCGATCGAAGACCATTCGCGAATGTATATCCAATATCAGGACGGATCTGACTCTGGTTCACTCCCTGGATAAAGTACTCCACAGGATCTTCCAACGTTACAATATTGGTTCCGTCGACATTCAATATCTTTAAAAATCCATACAATGTGGTCGATTTTCCCGATCCGGTAGGACCAGTATTTAATATGATCCCGTATGGATCATGGATGCGTCGTGTGAAGATCTCATAGTTTTTGCCCATCAAACCCAACTCTTTGAGATCGCCCAACCCCGTATCCTTATCCAAAACACGAAGCACTACCTTTTCCCCTTCCACCACGGGAAATGTCGAAACACGGAAGTCAATTCGCTTCCCTGAGAATTCTGAATAAAACCTTCCATCCTGTGGTGTTCTTTTTTCATCGATCTTCAAATTAGCCAGAATCTTGATGCGTGCCACAACTGTCTTCCCAACATTTTTAGGAAGAGTAAGTGAAGCATAGAGCACCCCATCCACACGATAGCGAATACGATAATCTTTATCAGACGGCTCAATATGAATATCGCTCGCTTTTCCTTCTATCGCATGTCGGATAACAACCTCCACCAATTTTGCCACTGGAGCATCCTTGATCACTGTCATCAGGTCTTCTCCCGCGCTTCGCTCATTATCTTGTTGCTGTTGTTTTTGTT
The DNA here is from genome assembly GCA_041738235.1 of Minisyncoccia bacterium. Classification (GTDB taxonomy): domain Bacteria; phylum Patescibacteriota; class Minisyncoccia; order Moranbacterales; genus JBGSQF01. Next base: position 15,405 of record JBGSQF010000007.1, on the reverse strand, counting down.
CGTCTACCGTTAACACTTTGACCACATCTTCCAAAACCCTTTCTGCGGATTCATAGCGCAGTATAACGGCATCAATAGATGCGGAATGCCCCAACGAAATACTAAATTTTAAACCCTTTTCCTTTGCGAGAAATCTCAAAGCATTAAGAGCGGAAACATCTTCAGGATTCTCCATCACCACATCCACCACATTAGTATCCTTTTCTTGAGCCACAGAAACCATACGGAATTTTCGTGCCGTCTCTTCCGGTATGATAGTTAAGACCTTCTTGTCAACATCATCGGCATCGATCTTAGCACGATACCCTACGCCCAGAGCATCCGCTTTTTCCTTAAAACCCAAAACAGACTGAGGGGAGACAGCCTGTGCGCTTTGCATCCCCTCATCCTTTTTTATTTCATTGGTACTTTGTGTATTTGCTTGAGTTGTCATTGAACCTACTTCGTTTATGGCAAGAATGGGTTAGAACGCTCAACCGAAAGCGCTTCACCAGGAGCAAGGTACTCACTTTCTCGTTGCCACCCCTCCAACGAGGAAAAGTCCAAAGAATTCTGAGAAAATGCAGAGGAGATCACTCCCGATTGAACCTTACTGATCGGGGCATATTCAAAGGAAACGGTTCCGCTCATCTCAAAGAGATCTTGACCCTCTTCTACTTTCTTCCCGATCTCAAGTTTAGTTATCTGATTCTTGCGAGGGGCTTTTTCCAATTCCATTGCAAATTGCTTGAATCCATCATATGAACCAATAACCGAGAAGGAAACATCTACCGTTCGCGCTTTGATATTTTCCACTGGCGCCACAACAGGCTCCTCCATCATACTTCCGTCACCAGTTGCATCCATCATTACAGCAGGCTCCTCCGCAGACACCGCGCTTGGAGAAGATTCACCCTGACTTCCCGCAGTAACTCCGATATCTACAAGAGAGAGGCCTGAAGCCTGTACCGCTCGACTCACCATTGCAACCCCCTTCTCTTCTTCAGACGATCTCGGAACAACCTCCAACATATGGTCCACACTCTCCTTATTCTCATTGAGCTGAAGAACCAGTTTGTCACCATTTGATTTCATCTGCTGTTTTTGAGCCAATTCCGCCTCTTTACTCTTTAAAATATCGACTTTACCCGTTTTCTGAGCAGCAATACTTTGATACTCTGGATATATCCAAAAAATGCCGATAGCTATAGCAAACACCAAGGATGCCGGAAGAAAAATAAGTTTTAACGACATAAATAAATATATTATTTTTTATTTTGTGCTACAACATTCATTGACATCGTAAATAGAATGAATCCTTCATCAGAGAGTCCCACCGTTTCTAGTCGAACATTTGAAAATTCTCCTGAATCACGAAATCTCGACACCTGTTGCAAAAGGGCATTGGCATCCGTGGCGTCTCCATCAAGCGTTATATTGCTACTTTTTTCACCCTCATAAGAATATCCAGACAAAACCACCCCTTTAAGGATGTTTTTCTCCACGCTCCCCAAGGAAGGTAGGATGAGCGACTCTCCCATGCCCTCTTGGATATGCTTTAAGCGAAGAAATGTGTCGTGAACCGCGTCGGACTCATCGCTTGTGACTGTCAACTCTGCCTGGACCGATGCGATCTGGTCATCCACCTCCATCGTCTTTGCATCCACCTGAGCACTCCAGATCTTCATTCCCCCATATATACATAACGTCAAAAGCACCACCCCCAAAGAAAACATGAGAGACGATCCCATGGATGCCTTTCTGGCATTGACCACCTGGTTCGACTGCTCTGTACTATACAGATTTACGTTCGCCATCTTTTTGTATTAAAGAATTATTTCTTAAGCACTTTATATATAAAAAATATCCTTCACATAGTATATCATATTTCTTTAAGAAATGCAGATATACACTTATCCACTTTTGCTTTCTTCGTCGATCTCAATTCCGCGTAGCGCTAGACCCAATGCAATTGCCAAAGACTCTCCCACTGCCTCTACCTCAGCGGACGCTCCTTGTTTTGTGTCATATGCGATCTGCTTCCAAGGATTTCCCTTGACAGTAGGGATCCCCACCTGTTCAGAGAAATACGCCCCTAAACCAGGTAAATTAGCACTTCCGCCGGAAAGTATCAAAGAGTCGATCGATCCACCCTTCCCCTGTCGAGACGCTGTGGCCACTATTCTGCGAATTTCGTTCAATATGATGTCTATTGCGGGAAACGTAAGTGGGATCTCAACTTGATGAAAGAAATCTTTTTCCTTCTTCAGAGCCTCAGCTCGATCGAACGAGATATTCATACCATCGGCAATGGTTTTAGTGATATCTCCACCTCCGACATCCACGGTTCGATTGATATGTACCTCTCCATCACGTACAAGAATAAGATTACAAACCCGAAAACCAACATCAATGATAAGATGTGTCCCCGGATCTTTCCCTACCAAAGAACGAGCGAGGGAAAACACTTCCAATTCCATACCTCCAATAGCATATCCTGCTTGCTGAACCGCTTCTGCCGTTCGTTCAACATCTTTTTTGAGCGCAGCCACAAGTAACACCTTTTGCATCCCCTGCGAGGCCTTTTTTGTTGCATCCTCTTTTTGTGTCTGATCAACGTTCTTGAGTATATCCCAACTAAGAACCACATCATTCATATCGATAGGAACATACTTATGTGCCTCAAATCGAACAGCTTCCGCCAACTCCTTTTCTTTCATTTGAGGAAACTCCACGACCGCAATAAGTCCACTAGATCCAGGAATGGAAACGCACACCTGTTTGGTCTGCGGGTGCATTCTTTGCAATAATGCAAAAAAATACTTTCGTCGCCGTGCTTCGTGAGAAATAGTATTAGCCACTCCCGTTATTTCTTCATCATGAACATCAGCAATCCCAAAATTAACCAACTTTGGCCTCCCCTTTTCCATTTTTATTTCTACGATCTTTATAGAAAATGCCCCGAAATCGACACCAAGAAAATGTTTCTTTTTTAGAAAATCAAACATATGCAACGCGTAAATTTAATAAAACAACCGCTTTACATTTAGTGTATTTAGTATATCATATCTTTCACAAAGAATCCATAAATTTTTACACATTTCTCCCAAATTACTATGTCAAATTCTCTCCTTTCTCCCCCATTTCAAAAAATGTCACAACGAGCCAAAAAAACCATCCGAGAGGCAGGACGTATTGCCTATTTTCATAAATCTCTTACGATCCTTCCCGTTCACCTTCTTACGGCGATCTATTTTGAACGAGGAAGTGTGGGAAGCGCCTTTCTTAAAAAACTCGGCTTTCAGGATGATGACTTTATCGCTCCTATCCTTGCAGAACAAACTATCGACCCCCGATCAAGTATCGAGGATATCGCCGAACTCTCTGAACCAACAAAAAAGATTATTGTGCGTTCCTATGCTTTTGCCCAATCATCCCATTCTCCTTACGTAGGAACGGAACACCTCACACATGCACTTCTCCGTTCCAAGGATCCAGAGGTTGAATCATTGCTCCAAACAGTCGGGAAGAGAACGAACCACGCCACAACACAACCTTCGGGAGAGAATATTTTCCAAAACGAGCCTCTCCCACTCTCTCACTTCCTCAACCTTCCTGAATTCAACCTCCTCCATCGTCCCACAGAACAAGAAGGCTCCTCAGCGATCGATCAATTTTGCCTAGACCTTCGTGACCGCGTCGGATCAAAAACCGACGACCCCCATATTGGACGGACAAAAGAGCTGAAAAAGCTTATTTATATTCTCGGACGAAAAAAAAAGAACAATGCACTGCTTCTGGGTGAACCAGGAGTAGGGAAAACGGCTCTTGTTTCAGGACTTATGCGCCGCATCCTCGAAGGTACTGTTCCCGAATTACTTAAAGACACCGTCATTTATGAACTTGATATGGCTTCCGTAGTTGCAGGAACCAGTTTTCGAGGAGAATTCGAAGAGCGCCTCAAAGCGATCATTGAGGAGGCCAGCCAAGACCCTCAAATACTCCTCTTTATTGACGAAATTCATACCATTGTTGGCGCTGGTAACTCTAACGGCGCCCTGGATGCCGCCAACATACTCAAGCCTGCACTCGCACGCGGAACGCTCCGCTGTATCGGAGCGACCACCCTTGGGGAATTCAAAAAACATTTTGAAAAGGATGCAGCCCTCAACCGTCGTTTTCAGAGCATTCTCATAGAAGAACCTTCCAAAAAGGAAACTTGTGATATCCTCTTAGGAACACTCCCCACCTTCGAAGACTTTCACCACCTGAAAATAGAACCGGAAGCCATCAAAGTTGCCGTTACACTGGCCTCTCGATTCGTTCCCGAACGATCGTTCCCCGACAAAGCCCTCGATATCATAGATTCAGCCTGCTCCATCAAGAGAGCTGAACAACCACCACATGCACTGGATGCTTCTATACGATCTATGGAGCAAAAACTCAATGCACTGCTCGACCAGAAGCAGGAAGCGATCAATACGGAAAAGTACGATATTGCTGAAAAACTCCAACGAGAAGAAAGATCTCTGATAAAACACCTCAAAGAGGAGAAACTCAAAAGAAAGCAGGGTCGTCCCAAAGTCTGGGTCACAAAATTAGATATAGAAAAAGCGGTCGCACAAAATACCGGCATGCCCCTCGATACGATACGATCAACGACCTACCTACGCATCCAAGATCTTCGCAAACACCTTCTGGCAACCGTCATTGGTCAATCGGAAGTGCTCACTCGGATCATACAGACGCTTATGCGATCCAGTGTCGGACTTTCTTCCTCCAACCGTCCACTTGGATCATTTCTTCTCCTCGGCCCCACGGGAGTAGGTAAAACGCTCTCAGCAAAAACGATCGCCCAGTATTTTTTTCAAAAAAAGTCTTCCTTTATTCGCGTAGACATGAGCGAATTCCGAGAACGCCACACCATTTCTGGACTCTTAGGAGCACCTGCTGGATATGTTGGCTATGGAGAAGGTGGGACACTTACCGAAAAGATCCGTCGAAATCCTCACTGTCTCGTACTCTTCGATGAAATAGAAAAAGCTCACCCAGACATACTCAACATTCTTCTTCAGATCCTCGAGGAAGGGGAATTAACTGATGCGGAAGGCAGAAAGGTGTCCCTTACTGATACGATCGTCGTACTCACTGCCAACATAGGATCAAATGAGCTCTTCGCGCCTTCTTCACTGGGTTTTGATGCTAGCCAAAATAGCGCTCTCAATAAAGAATCATTTAAAACCATCCGAGATCGACTCCTCAAACAACTCCCTGAACACATCCGACCAGAAATACTGGCACGTCTCGATGAAATACTTGTACTAGAGCCTCTAGACAAAAAAGATCTGCAAAAAATAACCTCAACAGAGCTTCGCCGTATCAAAAAAACGCTCGAGCAAAAGAACATATATCTCTCATGGGATCGAAGCAGTATCGCTTTCCTCGCAGCAGAAAGCCTAAAACGAAACCAAGGAGCTCGTCCAGTAAGAAAAGTCCTCCAATCACAGGTGGAGGACGTCATCGCATCCCTTCTCCTCGAACACAAACCGCCATTCAATATCCACATCACTTGTCCCAATAAGAAATCTCTCTCTATTAGAACATCTTCACAAAAAAGGTAGAGGTCGTTGGGAAGATATCAAAAGCCAAACTGTGCCCTATGAACATCCCTGAACATTCTCTCCCCCGTCTTCGCCATTTTGGATCGCTTTTCCTACAGACCCTTTTCCCCAGTACATGCCTCTGTTGCAAAAAATACTCGTTCGTTCCCCTATGTGAACAATGCATCACTTGTCTTCCTCACAAAAAAATATGGCACTGCCCCCATTGCCAAGAGAAAACGACCCCTCTTGGGGCAACTTGCACAGGGTGCTTTGGTAAAACTCCCCTTGATGGTATATTCTCCGCCGCGCCCTACAAACACCCCCTGGTTAACCGCATTATCACCACCTATAAGTACGGTCTCGTGCGATCACTGGCACAACCCCTGAGCATGTTTCTTGTGGACGCTCTCAAAAAGAACGATGTCCCCCTACCGGACATTGTTCTTTCAGTCCCGCTGCACCCAAGACGTCTTCGTTGGCGAGGTTTCAACCAATCGTCCCTCCAAGCCGATCATGTAGCGCAAGAAATTCTTCCGCAAATTTCTCTCAGAACTTCTCCCAAAGCCCTTGAACGTAAGCGTTATACACTTCCCCAAGCAAAAATAAGCGATCGAAAAGCACGTCTCAGAAATCTCCGGGATGCCTTTACCTATTCCGGTGATACCCTTCTGATAAAAGGAAAACGTGTATGGCTGATCGACGATGTTTCTACCACCGGATCAACACTGATCGAATGTGCCCGCACTCTCAAGAAGAAAGGCGCAAAGGAGGTATGGGGGATCGTCTTGGCAAGTTAAGCGTCTTTATATTCGCTTACTCACAAATATCCCTCTACTTTGTTTGATAGCGAAGATGCACACAAATATCAAAAGCATCGTCAGAACGATGGTTCCTCCAGTAGAAAGATTAAGATAAAAAGAGACGAATATTCCGGAGATCACAGAAAAGAACGATACCACTTCAGAAATAATGATCGTCTTAACAAAGCTTGTACGGAATTGAAGCGCCGTCACAACCGGGATCACAATAAGTGCGGATATAAGTAACACCCCAACGATTGGGATAGCCAAAGAAACCGTGATGGCCGCAAGAATGATCAGAACAGTATTGACCAGATGAGTTGGAATGCCGCTCACGCAAGCTGCTTCCTCATCAAATGTCACATATACCAACTCTTTATAAAAAGCCATTAAAAGTCCGGCAACTACTATTGCCAGAATACCTATCATGTACACATCGTTTGTGGTAACCGTCACGATACTTCCAAACAGATAATTAAAAAGGTTGGTGTTAAAACCATGAGCAAGAGAAATAAGAATAATAGCAAGCGCCAGACTTCCTGAAAGAAAAAGCGCTAATGCAGATTCACCATAGATCTTTTTCGAATTCCTAAGTCGCTCAATACCGAGAGAAGCGATTATCGTCGTTCCCAATGCACCCACCACCGGGGAAATACCAAGAAGAAGTCCGATCGCGATCCCAGCAAGGGATACATGTGAAAGCGTATCCGCAATAAGCGAGTAGCGACGTAAAACAAGAAATATGCCAATAAGCGGGGCAATAAAGGCCACGATAGCCCCCGCTTCAAATCCTCGAATAATAAATCCGTATTGAAAGATGTCCATACGATTATATCCTTAACGTTTCCACTGACTGCTTGGCCAAATACTCCTCCGGCCTCATATAGCAGGTAAGTGTTCGATCAACACAAATAAGATGCATGACTTCACGCGATATCCGGGCAATATCGTGAGAAACTAGTACTAATGTGATATCAAGATTTCGATTCAACCTCCGAAACAGGTCATAGAATTCATCCTCAGCGTTCCGATCAACACCCGTCATAGGTTCATCCATAAATATTACTTCCGATTCACTCACCAATGCACGAGCAATGAACACTCTTTGTTGCTGTCCACCCGAAAGATCCCCAATAAGTCTATCCGCAAAGGCGGTCATATCCACCTGACGAAGAGCTTCTTCTGTAAGTCGCCTATCCTCATTTGTTATTCTTCGAAAAAGTTTTCGTTTCCCATATCGTCCCATAAGTACCACCTCACGGGCTGTTACTGGAAAATTTATATCAAAGCTGGTCGCTTTTTGAGGTACGTAGCCTATTTTATCCCACCGCTTGAAATTTTTGATATCCTCACCAAAGAGACGAACGGATCCAACATCCGGAACCAGAAGTCCCAACATTACTTTAAGCAATGTCGTCTTTCCCCCACCGTTAGGTCCAATAAGTCCAATATAATCTCCCCGATGAATACCAAGGGTAATATGAGACAAAGCCTCCTGTTTACCATTATAGGAAAAGGTGACTCCCGAGACTTCAATAATGCTCTTTGTGTGATCTATTTGACGCATTGTAACGCTATTTTCAAATGAGTAAGATTGGTCGTCATCTCCGAAAAATAATCCTTGCCTTGTGCAACTTCCTCATCCGTCAATCCTTCTATCGGATTAAGCACCAGTGTCTGTGCCCCCACTTCACGAGCGATCGTTTGCGCAAGTTTTGGACTCACCAAACTCTCAAAAAATATATAACGAACGCTATTTGCCTTCGCAAATTGCGTGACGCTCGCCAACTCTTGTAAAGACGGTTCAGCGTCGGGAGAAAGTCCAGCAATGGAAACCTGACGAAGTCCATACTCGCTCGCAAGATATCCAAATGCACTGTGCGACGTAATTATATCTTTGTTTACACAATTGTTCAAACCTTCCCTATATGCCATATCGAGATCTTCCAACTCTTTTTCGAGCGTCGTAGCATTCTCCTGATAGTACTCCGAATTCGTGGGATCCACCAAAGCGAATCCTTCCACTATCTTTTCTGTCATCTTCTTCGCGAGAAGAGGGTCAAGCCAGATATGTGGATCCACGACCTGCTTTCCATTTTCTTCCACTTGCTGATCCGCGAGGCCCTCTCCGGCAACTACCACCTTCGTACGTTCTGGATCAATGCTCTGTTCTATATTATTTCTCCACGCTTCTAAATTTCCCCCATTTAAAATGATCAGTTGGCTCCTCTCAATAGCTGCCATGTCCTGCGACGTCGGCTCATAATCATGTGGTTCAGAACCGGCTGGGGTTATATTTATGACGTTCGCCTTTTCCCCACCAATTCTTTCAGCCAAAAAATACACCGGGTAAAAACTCGCAACAACTTGCAATCTTTTCTGTTGTGTCATTGACTGATCTTTCGGTTGCACTGACGTCAAAATCCCTTTCTGCCAAAAAATAACAACCACAGCCATCAAACATACCCCAACAATAATCGCAATAAAAAAACTTTTGTTCATACCTATTTTTAAGATCTTTCGTTTATGAAGAACATTTTTGGCAAAGTCCGAAAAATTCCAGTGAGTGCTCTTGTATGATGAATTGTTCCCTCTTGGCTATCTTCTTTTCCTCGTCATGCAATCCTTCCTCCAAAACTATATGCCTCACATCCCCGCACTGAGTACACATAAGATGATGATGGTGCGATTCGTTCATTTCATACAATGCCGTATCGTTTCGCAAAAAAAGCTCCTTAATGTACCCGAGTTTTTGTAAGGTTTCGATCTCTCGGTAAAGGGTTGTTTTATTAAAGAAGATGTTTTGTTCTTCAAAAAGAAGCCTAAGATCCTGCACAGAGATCGGCTTCTTGGCCTGGGCCAATTCATACAAAACCGCCGCACGCGATCTAGACTTGCGATGTCCGCGTTGCTGTATTTCCTGAAGAATATCGTCTACTTGTTTCATATCCTAATTTAATACTTACAGTATAATGCAACTCGGTTGCATCTGTCAAGAGGCTCCCGTTGACAAATACCCATTTTTGGTCTACACTGCGCGGAACCCCTATTAGGGGAAGATAATCGGATAATCTATACGTATGGTGAAATACGATTCCGATTAGTAGGTCCTCCCTGCACAAAAAGGAGGCCCGAGGTAATCACACAGCCGATATACTCACGGTCGGCCAAGTTTTTATTCGGACACCTCTTCCCCCGTAGAAAGAAGCCTTCTCTTCTCCCAAGATTCAACCAACTTTTCCGTTTCACGGAACGCTCGTTTTGCATTATAGACATCTTCTCTTTTACGTCTCATACCCACAAAGAATTCCAGATTGCGATACGTGTTTACAATGATCACAGAAAGGTCACGATACAATACCAATTCATCAGCATTTCCAAATTGCACCGCAAGTGAGGCCGACTCCATCTTGTTCAGTATCGATCGTGCTGCCGTAAGCATCTCGGGGTCATTTGCTATCCTCTCGTACAGCGCTTGAGAACATTCTTCATCCTCCATTCCTAAATGCTCCTCACGGATCTTACGCACCATGTTTTCCACCTTCGTACGAAATTCGATCAGTTGTGGCTCATCAAATTCTCCCTTAAGCGCAAAACTTCTATCGATACGCTGCTGACGCAGGTCCATATTCTTTTGCTCGATTTGCACCCGAAGAGTTTCCCCAACAAAATAAGCCGAATACACAGCCCCCCACCCCACAAATGCGGAAAGGGTAAATATGATCTCATCACGTATCCCCGAAAAAACAATATACAAGACCGTTGCAGCAACAAATATGATTCCCGTGCCAATGCCCACAACAATAGTAATATTACTTGTACGCATCTCCCCAACTTTTTCAATACTTTTTCTCGACATAGGATGATGAGTCTGTTACACAGATTAAAAATATTTTTTATTTCTTTTCTTATATAATATCATTTCACTTTTCTTTGTCCACGATATAAAAACCGAGATCTGTACGATCTCGGTTTTACCCTTACTTTTTCTTTGAAGTTATTTTCTTCTTTGTGCTCTTTTTCAGTGGCTTTTTCTCAGACTTCTTCTTGGTAACTCTAGAAGATTTCTTTTCAGTCTTGCTCGCATCTGCCATCATATTTTTTAACACAGTCTTTACTGATTTCTCATCGATCTTCTTCTTTGGTTGCTTTTCGGGAACAGTTGTAACAAGCGTCTTCCCACTCACAATACGAAATATCGTATCTACTTTTGCAGCCATCACATCCAACTGCTTTTTAAGGTCATCAATGCGCCTATCATCCACAGACGCCTTTGGTGCAAATGAAGGAGAAAATTCTCTTTTAGGGAAACGATCGCGCGCTCCATGATCATCTCTTCGTCCAAAGTCACCGGATGAGGATCGCTGCTTTGCAAAGCAATCACTGCAATACACTGGCTTATCACCACTTGGACGAAAAGGCACCTCACACGACTTATGACACGATGCACACGTCGCCTGGAACATTTCTCTCGATTCACCATCTCGACCGTTTCCACGACCAAAACTTGGCCGTCCACCAAAGGAAGGTCTTCCGCCACCATAGATAGGACGAGCCCCAAAACTCGGACGACTTCCCCTATCTCGGAAACCACCACCTTTTTTTCCTCCGAAGCCCCCCGATTTCTTATAGTCGCCCATATAAATATATTATATATACATTAAAAACTCTCTCTAAAGAACTCTGATTATCGAGTATACCACAAAATTATAAAAATATCAAGTGAGCAATAAAAAACAGCTCCTTATACCGGCACTGTTCTTCCACACATACCCCTTGATTCCTATTGACCTCCCTTCCGCACTATCCAGTACATCAACTCCGGCACACACAAACTAGCCGAACCGGCTATTCCTCACCTAAAACAGAATCTACAAATCCTTATATTTATATTGAAGCTACCCCTATTCTGTCGTATCCTTCATTCAACGATTTTGAAAGATCACTCTTTCCCCGCAAGTTCCTTCTTAATATCCTCCACTATTCCGTCTATACGCTCTTCCGCCTTCACATAGTATCGGTTTATCCCAAGTTTAATATACTCTTGAACCTTATCAGAAGTAGCCGTGTTGGATATGATAAATATCGGGATGTCCTGACATTTTGATCCGCCTTCCTTACAGTGTTTCACAAAATCGAGACCGTCTTCTTTTCCGAGAAGATAATGATCTGACCAGATCACATCTATATGTTGCTCTCCCTCCAAATAACCAAAGGCTTCTCCTGCGCTCCGAGCCGTAAATACATTAAAATCATCCTTCTCAAGCTTAAGCTTGATCGCCTTCAAGAGAGATGTTTTATCTTCGATCACCAAAATAGTGTATTTTTTACTCATACTTTTAGGATTAAGTGAGTGATTTGGTACCTTCTTTTTTCTTCATTCCAGACAAGGGAAAAAGTACATGAAATATCGTTCCTTCATTCTCGACCGATGAAAACCACACTTTTCCTCCCGCCTGCTTCACGATAGACTGAAGAATATAGAGTCCCAACCCGGTCCCTTCTGTCTCTCGCTCTCTTGCATTGTCCGCACGAAAGAGTTTGGTAAATATCTTTTCCTGTTGCCCTTTCGGAATACCGTATCCATTATCACGCACATATATATACAAAACATCCTCAAACGCCATAATGTCTCCCATTTCTTCTCCAGTCTTGCGCAGTTTGATCCCAACCTCTACAACACCCTTCTCCGGTGTGTACTTCACAGCATTTGAAAGAAGGTTCTGAAAGATGATACGGATCAATCTTTTATCAACATTCACCTTTCCAAGATCGTGAGAATAATCCTCCTTCACCGTGATACGCCTCTCTTGGATCATTGGCTGCAACTCCTGGATCACATCCTGTGAAACCTCTTTGATCTCTGTCGGAACCGGGTTCACCTCAAACGTCCCTAGTTCCAATCGAGAAATATTAAGAAGTGAATTTACAAGATCCACCATTCGATGACTTCCCTGATAGACCTCCTTCAAATAGTCTGTCTGTTCCGCATTGAGCTTTCCAGCATCCCCAGACAGAAGCATTTCCGTATACCAGTTAATGGAAGAGAGCGGGGTACGCAGCTGATGAGACGCCAAAGAAACGAACTCTGTTTTTGCTTGATCGATCTGCCGTTCTTTTGTGACGTCACGTTCTATGGCCACAAAAAACACCACATTGCCCATTTCATCCACAATAGGAGAAATGCTGGACACGGCCTGGTACAATGTCCCATCCTTTTTTTTGTTTTTTAGCTCACCTTTAAACGTCTTTTTTTCGATCTTTATGCGATGCCACATCTTTTCATAAAAGACTTTTTCCATATTCCCACCCCACAAGTGTTTCGATCCAGCCTTTTTCCCCAAAGCCTCTTGCGGGCTAAATCCCGTGATATCTTGAAGCGCCTCATTGGCATACAATACAATGCCATCCGAGTCAGAGATGATCACCTGATCTGAAATCCCCTCCAGTGCAAATTTAAACTTCTCCAGATCATGCGCGAGTGTTTCTACATGACGCTTTTCTTGCTCCACATCTTCCAAAATATTTGTCGTTGCCCTCTGTATTTCCGCTAATTTTTTACCACGTTCGTTCACAACCCGTTCAGCCTCTTTTCTATCAGTGATCAAGAACTGCACAACTATATATTGAAAAACCCTTTTGAGATTATCCAAAATAGGCACAACAGAAGTGTCGACCCAATAATATGACCCGTCTTTTGCTTTATTTCTTATTTCACCCTTCCATGTCCTCCCACTCGCAACAGTTTTCCAAAGATCATCGGACGATTTACTCAAATATCTATCTGAACCAAAAATACTATAGTTCTTTCCTATCAGTTCCTCACGGGAGTATTGGGAAGCCTCACAAGTAGTATCATTTACGTAAATGATGTTTCCCTTTTTGTCAGCGATCGTGACGAGAAAGATCTCATTGATAGCAGAATGAAGAGCGGCATGTTCTCGCCCAGTAAAACCCTCCAAAGCCAAAGAGTCTTTGTGAAAGAATATATTCATAGATAACAATCCCTCCCATTATGCTTTACCTTCCCTTAACTCAATGAGTTTCTTTTCGAGCTCTGCCACCTTAAGATCCGATGCGATCTTAGATTCAGTGACCTCTTTCTTAAGCTCGATCATCTTAAGCTCTCTCCCGATCATCAGGTTGTTCAGCCGCTCTGAATCGGTTAACACCTTCATAAGATCAGCTTCCGACTTCTCCAGATCTGCGGTTCTTTTTCTAACCTTCTCCTCCAGACTATTGTAAGTCTCTTCCAACTTACGAAACATCTCACTAAAAGTCCTTGCCAGAACACCCAACTCATCCTTCTCTGCAAGCTCTTTTGAAGTAAGCTTTACCTTAAAATCACCTTGAACCATCCTTTCAGTAATTTCACTCAGTCGCTTGATCCTTATCGTGATCCTTCCGATAAATACAGCGATGATCAATGCTGTCAAAACTATGGCAACTGTAGTAGAGATCAGGATCACCCAATTTAATGTGGTCGCAAATGCAAATAAGCTCTTAGCAGACTCCTCAAACACAATAGTAACAAAGCCGATATTTTTGTATCCAACAAAATCATTACCGTCCGTAAAATATCCTTCCTGTGCCCCATTTCCGATGGCTTCTCTGACTTCAGGTAGTTCACTTTCCTCAGGATCAGTCCCTAAATTAAACAATTGAACATCCTTTCTGGTAGTCAAGAACAAACTTCCACTACGATCCAAAACATCTACAACACTATCTTCTTGAAGCCCTCCGAGATACCCTTGTAGTTCAGTTATATTGATGGCTCCATACACAAAACCGATCATTTCATCCTTGTCATTTTTTACAGGAACAACGAAGCCAACAACAGGCCTATTGTTCGTCGCACTCATATACGCCGACGAAATATAGGGTGCTCGCGTATTCAAAATACCACTACAATAATCCCGATCAGAAAAGTCCTTGCCAACATTTTGGACCGCTTGATCATCGGTAGCAATAACAACACAGCGCGACCCATCGATCTCCTGAAGGGCAACGTTATCCATGATGTCAAGAGCCTCTCTAATCAAAGTAAACTTTTCCTGAACCTTCCCCAGCTCTTGTTCGTCCTTGGTTTCCAATGCTTTAATGATCTGTGGATCCCTGGAAAGATTTGCAAGATTTTTCTGTGCCCGGAGAAAATAAGCATTGACTACCTGCGTGTTATAGTCAAGCGAACTTTTTACATCAGCATCGATGTGCGTTGCCAATCTAGAATTGTTCTGGGTATAAATGATCACCGCATTTATTGTACCGGAAAATACTAGGGCACAGGTGACCAATAGGAGAAGTTTTGTTTTGATCGACATAAATAAATCCTCGTTTATTGAAGCTTGTTCACCAAAATCATAATATCATCGTAGTGCTTCTTAATGATCGAGGTGTCACGAAAATTCTTAGAAAATTCCAAAAGTCCCTGCATGACTTGAATAAGATCACCCTTAGTGGGATGCTCAAAGTCTGACCCGATCTTCTCAAAGACCTCCTTCACTTTTCTGTAGCAATACAACTTCCCCAAAACCTCATCTTTTGCAATGTCCAACCCCGTATCGGTACAATGCGCCTCAAAAAAACACTGCAAAACGGCGTCACGAACCATAAGCGGGGTTATCTCCTTCTCCGTATCAACTCCGTATATTATAGTCATACTTCTTAAGAGTAAAACAGTTACTATTTACCGCGTCACACTGATCGTGGCGCTCTGCTCAGCATCCGGTGCCGATACCGTGATCCTTCCATTTGCTGTCTTGAGAATTTCATAGCAAACCCCATTGGCATTACAGGTTCCATTTGGATCGTTCGGGATAGCGGTCAGGTATTTCTCATTGGTCGTCAGAACCGAAAGATCGACCAATCCTGTACAGGTTCCTCCCGTCTTACAGATCTCCGTTGCGGTTGTCGTGATCCCGGTTGGCAACGTCCCGTTATTATCAATAGAATACTGATACACTGCGTTGAGGATCGTGTTCACATTGGAACGTCGTTGTGCGTTTCGTGTGTCTCCCAACTGC
>JBGSQF010000022.1:0-1747 GCA_041738235.1 Minisyncoccia bacterium | reverse complement strand
GATAAGGTAGCCGCACTGAAATGACCAAGACACCAAAGCGCCCGCGCGATCCTAACCAGCTGGCGAAGCGTATTGTCGATATGGCGAGCGGAGAATTAGCCGACGCCATCGAAACCGGCCGGACGAAGCGTGCAAGCGTGGCAGGGCAGAAGGGCGGGCCAGCCCGCGCGAAGGCACTGACATCAGATCAGAGGTCTTCGATCGCCAGAGAAGCCGCCGCTGCCCGCTGGAAGAAAAGCTAGGCTGCCTTCGTGTCGTCCCAGTAGCGGCGCTCTTCAACGTCGTCTCGAAAATCGAAGAGCATCGGGATAGGCGGTTGGTCGCTTTTCATTTCATTGTAGGCTTCCACGTCAGTAGCCAGCTGGACACAATCGCCGACTATCTGTTCGCGACGTTGAATGAAAGCCTTTTGCATGTGCTGCCGAGGGGCGTCCCGCATCATTGCCCAGAACGTGTGCTGGACACCCGCCTTCGTCACGCGAACTGCGTGGTTCACTCGATATCGACGGCCCTTGGCGTCGGTAGCGTATTCTTCACGAAGCGCCGTCGCCATGTCCTCCGCGAGTTTGGCGTAAGGGTCCGACTCTGGCAGTTCAATCAAGCCCTCGCGCACTCCCCATAGAACGGCATCGCGGGCCGTAGCAGGAATTGCGCCATGCTCACGCTCGTAGCGATGCCAGATACTTTGAAGAGATTGTTTGTAAGTAGCCATTTTGCGTCCTCACAGAGAAACGGGCGCGGCGACGCCCCAACCATCAACATTCGCGGCACCGATCAAAAACTGTCGGATCTTTGTTTTGTGCCGCGCCAGCCAATCATATCGGTTCATTCTGCGTTGTAGTTGACCAACTACAATCCCCGGATGACGTTGAATTCTTTTGGCGAAGCCGAGAACGTCTCTTTCAGAGATAAACGGAAATTTTCGAAGATAGAATGACTCAAGCTGTTCGGTGGGAACACAGCAATTTGACGCTGCATGGTTTGCCCTCTGTTCTTCCAAAGGAAGCCCATCAGTTGATTCTTCAATATCAACATCAATTGTTTCGGCGCGAAGTTCTCCGCGCCCATCCATTCTCAGGACGTGCTCCAGTTCGTGACGCAACACAAACCAATAGTTGTCAATCCTGTCTTGTCGAAGAGTCATGCCTACTACAGGCGATGCATCATCAATCCAAAAGCATACGCCATCGATATTTGCCTTTGGCAACGTCTCAACAATTACATACCGCACTCCGCATTCGTCCAGCGCGCGCGGGATGTGTCGGATTTCATCGGGGTCGATCATGAAACGGGGAAAATCTGCGATCAGCTTTCGAAGGCTGCTCTCCGAGTATGCAGGGGCGATCATTTCGGATGCCATCTGGCGAACGCGGAAAAGCCAAGCCAATTGCGCCGGGGTCGTTTCGCTGTAGTCAGATTTTCTCGCCGCATGAGGCAGATAGGGAACGTCTGCGAGATCATTTTTGCAAAAGAACCGCATCATCTGAGCTTCGAGCAAAGAGATATCCGTGTCAGATAGCCACCCACGGCGGATCATTTCGCGGACAGGGTAGACACTTTGAAGATTGGCACGACGTTCGATGCCGGGATCAGGTGCCCGAGCGTTCGACATTTCATAGGCCTGTTGAAGGTTGGCAAAATAATCAGCCGAAACGTCAAACGCCTTTCCGAGCGCTCGCGCCATCTCAGGGCTGATGCCACGTTTGCCGGAAGCAATGAGATTCACTGCTTGCTCAGGGACGCCAAG
>JBGSQF010000024.1:0-2164 GCA_041738235.1 Minisyncoccia bacterium | reverse complement strand
ATTTTAGGCATGCCAGAGTGTTAAGTATGACATGGGCGAGTGCAAATCATTGACGTCAAGTCAAATTGGTGCTATACTACACTGTTACGATGAATTAGTAATAAGAAGTCGCAACAAACAGTTCATTTAAAAATCAACCATTTCAAATAGATCTCACAGCGACACGGAGTACCATTAAAGTGGACACGATTACAGAATGTGAGAACAGGAGAATAACATGGAAAAAGTAACTGCAAAGCAAAAAATGATTGTGCTTTTTGCTAATCAATATTGGGAGGTAGTTTCAAAAGAGGTAATGTTAGAGATTGGCGCGATTTTATTAAAAGAGTCAGCACGTCAACATGCGGGAATCGAGGAGGAGGATAAAATTATTATAACAGTGTTAAAACAGGGAGGTGATTAGTATATTTGGCAATAGAAAATTTTTCTATTGCCACTCTTATCGAGATAATTTATTGGAAATTATTTCACAGGAGAAGAACTTATTCTAAAAATACACAGGGGGGATACAATGAAAATCGTTATCGAAGATGTGACAGTAAATCAATTAGTATTGTTGAGTGAGCTTATTGATTCAGTTGAAAATGACAACAAAACAACACTTGGTGGTGATGTATGTAAAAAAATTGTTGTTCTTGAAAAATGCAAAAGTCACAATAGGAACGATAGCAGTATGATTTTTGATGTAAAAATTGGCATAAGGGAGCATTACGGGGATGTTATGTTTAGAAAGGATGCCAAAGAATTTGTTTCAAGAGATATATTGATGAAAATTATGAATGTACTGGATGTATTTCCAGAGCAATAATTGAGTCAGTTAGGCAAGGAATTCAGTGAAATTCCTTGCCTCTCATATGAAAATTATTATTTCTAAATAGTAATTTCCTAAGAGAATAAGTTATTTTACAACTAAATAGAAAAGGAGAATGTTATGAAATTTACTAAAACGGTAGATTCTAAGCGTGTAAAATTGGTTAGAGTTAAGCAGGATGTAATTAGCCCCTTTGGTCGTCCTAATCCAGTAGTTTATGAAAGGTGGGAGTTTTGTAAGGATGGTCAACATTATGTGTTGTTTTTTAAAAGTAATGTTTCGAATGACAGCCCAAGCTTTCATAAGTTTGAAATGTGCGATGGACAATGCAAGCATCAAGATGTTGCAATTCCAGAGTTTGTGCTTGATAGGATGTATTTGATTTTTGGAAATAAGAGAAAAATTATTTCCGATTGGGATGTCGCAAGGCACAACAGGATTATTCGTAGAATGAATAAAAGTGCGTAATGCGATTATGAATTGAAACGAGGCGGAGTCCAATGTGACAACGCCTTTTTTATGAATAAAATTGGATTAAATTTTGTTTGACAGTTTATCAATTTAAGTGCATACTTTCACATTGGCATAATTGCCAAAATTTCCTTAACAAAAAGGGGTTCATAATGAAAAAGATATTGGTAAAATCAGTATTTGCAATTTCTATTCTGTCTTTGGTTGCCATTCTTAATGGTTGTGGTGGTTCGGCATCAGCTAGTAATACTGATTCCGCAAGCGTACCTGATCAGTCATCAGCTAGTCTCGCAAATTTTCCAAATATTGCTGGCACCTTCAGTACCAGTGAGTCAAAAGATGAAAATGGCAATACGATTCTCAAGTTAACTCCTGATTATACTGGAGTTGCTGGCGATGGGTTTATTGTCCAATATCATGGAGATTATTTTGTACCTGAAGATCAAAACATTGTTTTGCAAAAAGACCAGAACTACAGACTTGTAATTCAGCGCGCATTTTTGACTGATCGTGGATTTGTATTTGGTGATTACAAAAGTTATAACATTAATACTGATAAGCCAGAAAATGCTGCTGACAATTTACCACTTACTCAACCATCTCATCCATATTTCGGTTGGTTGCTACCACCCATTATTACTGTAAACTTTAAAAGTAGTAGTGTATCAGTAACTCCATATTTCAGTTATTCTCCACCAATCGCATGCGATGAATTGGAGATTGTATTTGGAGGTGGATCTGCTCGAGCTCATGTTCAGCCGATTTACATGTATGCCCTGCCATTGCAAAATGGCAATGAATTCAAATTACCAACCGAAAATTATTATTCGGGAGTGACTGCAACATCAAGAGTCATCGACTCAACTCATGGAAGAGTGCTGG
>JBGSQF010000010.1:0-29262 GCA_041738235.1 Minisyncoccia bacterium | reverse complement strand
AAGTTGTTCCTGTCCAGGTACAGGTTCCTGCATAGACAGGAGAGGGATCCAGAGAAACACCGAAAAGAGTCAATAAGAAAGAGAAGAGAAAGAGGAGAATGGAGTTTTGTTTGAGAGGCATTATCCAAACGTTAAAAAATTAGAAGAAGATTCGTTTGAATAGAATTGTAGCATGAAAACGGGGATGGGAGAAGATGGGGAAAACAAAAACCAGCCTGGGAGGCTGGTTTTTGGGAATTTCTTTTTATAAAAGTAGCCCTCGATATAATAAAACGTGTCCTTGGCGGGATTTGAACCTGCGACCTTTGCCTTCGGAGGGCAACGCTCTATCCAACTGAGCTACAAGGACATTTATCTTCCGAGTTTCATAAAATTCTATTTTTTCTTTAAAACTACCGTTTTGTACATTCCCATCTCAAAAACAACACTAATATCGTACATTTCCCCTAAACATTCCTGAATCTCCCCCAACTCCAACCTTTCTCGCTCATCATACTCATAATGGTCCACCCACACCTTCTCAGCATCAAACAGGTTATATTTTTCACCATAAACCTTCTTTATAGCAGATACCTCACTGTCATACTGTTTCTTATGTTTTACAGAATCTGGATCAACGATCTTTTCAGCCATCACAAAAATATCCGGTGATATCCTCCGCAACTCACTCCAAAACTTCTTTCTATCTTCCCTTGGTATATTGTGAATCGCTGCTCCAGCTATAACGACCGGAAAAGTTTGCTTACGAAAAGCCATGTTCGTTGCATTCATGCGAACCAACTGGATAGAATTTCCATGCTTTTCTCTCGCCTCTGCAAGCATCTCTTCATTCAGATCAATGCCCGTAACTTTCTGACATCCCGCCTCCAAGAAAGCCTGTGAGGTTGACCCGTCACCAATGCCCACATCCAAAATAGCAGTTTCTCGAAAATTTGGAACTTGCTTTTGCACCGCTTCAAACACTGATCTTTGCAACTTTTGATAATCCAACCCTTGCTCCAAGAACACCTCTGAAAAAAGAGAAGCGTAGTTATGCGCTATTTTCTCAAACCTGTCCTGTGGTAGTGTTGACCCGTTAAATTGCTCCAAATGCATAAGAAATGATTCGTGGACCCGAGGAGACTCGAACTCCTTACCTCAGCAATGCGAATGCTGCGCTCTACCAGATGAGCTACGGGCCCAAAGTTTTTTATCTTGTGGACAATACTGGACTCGAACCAGTGACCTCTGCAATGTGAATGCAGCGCTCTAACCAACTGAGCTAATTGTCCAATACCTCCCTATTGTAGATACTTTCCCGAAAACGTCAATTTTCTTTCCATGCTCGAAGCTCACGTCGACGCTTTCGATAATCAGGCACTGCACGAGATACCAGGGCCCAAAACCGTTCTGAATGGTTCATTTCTTTCAGGTGGGACAATTCGTGTGCGATAAGATACTCCAAAAGATGCTCCGGAAGGAGTCCTGCGCGCGCACTAAAATTCAAGTTTCCCGATTCAGAACAACTTCCCCATCGCGAGATAGTGTCCCGAATGAACACTCTCTGAAAATCATGTCGATACACAGCATTGACCCTTTCCAACATATCCCAAACTCTATCGCGAGTCCTCTCCCGCAAGCTCTCTAGTTCTCGCGATGAACGCTGGGGCTCTTGTATCTTGAAAGCATGTTGAGCGATCCATTCTGAACGACTCTCCACAAACCGCTTTATCTCCTTTTGTGAGATCCACTGAGGCGCTGTAACCAAGACTCCCTGCGGACGGATCGATATGCGAATACATCGCGATCGACGGTAGGTCCGAAGTTCGTAAAAAATATCTGTATCTAATTTCATATATCGTTTCATATCAACCAGTATACCAAAAGTAAGAGGTGATGTCGCAGCATCACCTCAACCCCCGATAAAAGCGCACGGATATGCGATGTGAGCATTCCGTAAAGATGCGTTAGGATCGCTATCCACATCGTTGCAATGTTTTGCACGCCTTTAAAGGAGCGGGGTCTTCTCGGGGTTTCCTTTTTACTTCGTCCGAACCCTTCTGGGAGGAGGATACGGGGCGCACCGATGATTTGCACTCCCTCCGAGGTCATCCTCTGCTGGATTTTCAGGCGGTGTCCGAAGCGCTGATTGATCGTCACCCCCCTCACTCGGACATTCAAACTTCTCTTTACCCTCTTCCATCTTCTCACCCTCACGTAAAAAAACATAAAAACCCGGTTGTGCCGGGTCCCCCTTGACATTCCTTGTCTCATGCAATGGTCCCAGCAAAAATGATCATCGTCCAAGAAGGATGAGTCCAAATAGGACTACGATGTTTTTTGCTTGGTATGTTTGCATGTACTCAATTATAAAAACACTCTTACTCTTTGTCAAATATATATTTTCTTTGTCGGAGCACCCGGAATCGAACCGGGACTACGTGTACCCAAAACACGCGTACTACCACTATACTATGCTCCGCGAAACATTGTTTATAGTAACCCAAATCAAGAAAAAAGCAAAATCCCGCAAAAGGCACGGCGGGATTTTACTTCTATCTTTTGTATTGTTATTTCACCGCTTCCTTCAATGTCTTTCCTGCTGTGAATTTTGGTACATCCATCGCAGCGATTTGAATTCGCTCCTTGGTCTTAGGATTGATTCCCATTCGAGCTGCTCGCTTCAAAACACGGAAAGCTCCAAATCCTGTAAAGGTCACCTTGTGTCCCTTTTGCATTTGAACCGTGATCTCATCCAAAAGAGCCTCGAGGACAGCCTCTACATCTTTCTTGGTCATGTCAGTGCGAGTTGCGACTGCATCCACGACCTGATCCTTTGTTACGTTTGCCATAATGTCCACCTCCTTTCTGTGTTTATTTTTTACACCTTCCATTTACGCTAGCATTGTAACGCATCCTTTAAATAAAGCAAGTCCTTTTTAAACACCTTCCAAAAAAGGACCCTTGACAAACCTCAAGAAACGCATGCTCATCTTATCAAGATCTAAAACTACCCAGTTACCCTCTATACAAAAATCTCCTTCCCTACTAAAACAAAAACGGGATCGCTCCCGTTTTGTTGTTTTCTACTTTCTCTCACCTGTCATTTGCAGATTGTTTCTTGTTACTATCTTGCTATCTCCACCGCACGTGTTTCTCGCATAACATTAATACGGATCTCGCCAGGATATTTCAACTCATCTTGCACTCTATCAGCAATAGACCGTGCTAGCGTCACTGCACCGGCATCATCCACCTTTTCAGGATTTACGAATATTCGGACTTCCCGCCCAGCCTGAATAGCAAATGATTTATCAACCCCTTCAAAGCTATTTACCAATGCTTCCAACTCTTCCAGACGCTTGATATAATTTTCCACGGTATCTCTTCGTGCGCCCGGTCGACTTGCTGATATTGCATCGGCAGCCGTCACAATGAACGCCTCCGGACTCGCATACGGATACTCTTCATGATGTGAGCGCATTCCATAGATCACCTCTTTTTGAATACCAAACTTCTCCAAGATCTTGATGCCAATGCTCACATGCGTACCTTCCACCTTATGATCGATTGCTTTTCCAATATCATGTAGAAGACCTGCCTTCTTTGCCACCATTACATCATATCCCAACTCTGCCGCCAAAGCACCTGCAATAAAAGCCACCTCGATCGAGTGAAGAAGGACATTCTGTTTAAAACTCGTTCGATATCGCAAAGTTCCCAGAATATGGATGAGCTTAGGATCAAGTCCCGCGATACCCAATTCATACACGGCTGCCTCCCCTGCCTCTCTAATACGATTATTCAACTCCTTTTCCGATTGTTCAAACGCTTCTTCTATACGTGCTGGATTGATACGACCGTCCTGCAAAAGCATCTCAAGCACGATCTTAGCTCGCTCACGACGAACTGGGTCGAAGGATGAAACAATAACCGCCTCTGGAGTATCGTCGATAAGCACCTCTACTCCCGTAAGCTTCTCCAACACACGGATATTACGCCCCTCTTTTCCAATGATCTTCCCCTTCATATCCTCAGAAGGGATCGGCACAGTAGAAGTCATGATCTCAGAAGCGTGTGAGCGTGCATACCGTTGAATAACTTGGGCCATTATATTATTCGCCTTGGACTCCAACTCCTCTACACCGTCTTTTTCCATCTTCACGATCTTTTGAGCGATCAAGTTCTTGTGAGCTTCCTCCACCTCACGAACGATCCGTTCCTGGGCCTCGGCTTGGGTAAGTCCTGCGACCTCTTCCAACTTTTTGATCTGATCCTCTTGATATTTTTTCGCCTCGGTGTGCAACGAACGGATCTGGTCCGCCTTCTCTTGAAGCAATTTCCTTCCTCGCTCAATCTCCTCCATTTTACTGTCCATCGACTCTTCACGTTTCTCTATTCTTTGCTCTAACTTGAGGATCTTTTCTTCACGATCCTTCATTTTATCTTCAGCTTGCTCGATCATCTCGAGCGACTTGGTCTTGGCTGAAACAAGCTCTTGCTTTGCCTTTTCTTCAGCTTCCGACATTATCTTTGCAGCTTGCCCTTCGGCTGTACTTAACTGGCTTTTTGCTATCGTTTGACGAGCAATATACCCCAAAACAGATCCCGCACCAAGCGAAATAAATATAGCAGCCAATGCGCCAATACCTATATCCATAGATGTGACGACGACGGTGTCCTCGAAAAAAGAAGATGTTATCGACTTGTTCTGCGCCTCTTAAAAAAACGCCTCAAAAAAGATACGGGATTTTCCCCGAAAAACAATGGTTGAATAGCATGAGATCCAAAAAAACCGTTTTTCGATACAGACATCATTTTCACGTGAACACGAATCGCATTCGTCGAGTTAAAGTTAATTCCTCTTTCAGTATACCGCCAATCCCCTTTTTGTCAAAGCAAAGCTATCATGTTACAATACACATATAAAAAAACAAATATGCCATACAAACCCGTTGTTCTTGTTGTTCTTGACGGGTGGGGGGAAGGTCGTGCCGAAGAAGGAAACGCTATTAAACACGCCGTGAAACCCACCATCGACAAACTCGACCGATTCTATCCACTTACTCTCATTCAGGCCTCAGGAAGTTCTGTTGGTCTCCCCTGGGGGGAAGCGGGTAACAGTGAAGTTGGACACATCACACTTGGAACAGGGCGTATCATTTACCAAAATATGCCCCGCATCACCCTCTCAATACAAGATGGGACGTTTTTTAGCAACCCCGCACTGGTCAAAGCGTTTGAGAACGCAGAGGAGAATCACTCTGCAATTCATCTTCTCGGCTTAGTAGGTCAAGGATCGGTCCACTCCTATCTTGAGCACCTGTACGCTCTTCTTGAATTTGCAAAACGAAGGAAAACCAAAAAACTCTTTATCCACGTATTTACCGACGGTCGAGATTCCGCACCACAAGCAGGGGCTGATACTCTTGATAAACTCCAGGAACGGCTCGCAAACTACGGTGTCGGAAAGATTGCAAGTATTGTAGGAAGAAACTGGGCAATGGACCGCAATAACAATTGGGATCGTATTGAAAAAGCCTACAAACTCATCACGGAAGGCATTGGGGAACCGATTCAAGACCCGGCTGAATATCTACGAAGTTGCTATAAAAACAATATTAGTGATGAATTTATTGAGCCCGGTTGTGTAGTAGACAAAAAATCAAGTAAACCAATCGCACCCATACAGGACAATGACAGCGTTATATTCTTCAACTTTCGAGAGGATCGGGCGCGACAACTTACCAAAGCACTGGCTCTTCCAGACTTTTCAAAGTTCACAAGGAACATTCACCCAAAGATAGAATTTGTTACTTTCGTGGAATACGAGAAAGACCTGCCAGTTGATATCGCCTTCCCACAACAAGACGTCAGCAATTCACTGGGAGAGGTTCTCAGCAAAAACAACAAACACCAACTACGTATCTCTGAAACAGAAAAATATGCCCACGTCACCTATTTCTTTAATGGAGGACGCGAAGATGCCTGGCCAAATGAAGACCACATCCTCGTTCCCTCTCCAGTTGTTCCCAGTTTTGACAAAAAACCAGAGATGAGCTCTTACGAGGTCACTGACAAGGTGATCGAGCAGATCGAAAAGAATTACTACGACTTTATTCTGATGAATTATGCCAGCGCCGATATGGTAGGTCATACCGGCATAGAAGAAGCTACAATTCAAGCGGTACAACATATTGATGTATGCCTAACCAAACTTATCCCGGTAGTTCTGAGAGCTGGTGGGTGTCTGCTTATAACCGCTGACCATGGGAATGCGGAGGAAACACGCAACCTCCAAACAGGCCAGAAAGACACTGAGCACTCCTCCAACCCCGTTCCTCTCTGGTTCATAACGGCCACCAATCATCAAGAAAAACCAAATGCCATCATTCAGCAACAAAAAAATGAAGTGGTTGGGCTCCTCAGCGATGTTGCCCCCACCATCCTTGACATTATGGAAGTAGAAAAGCCGAAAGAGATGCTCGGAAGTAGCCTGCTTCCGCTATTTCAATAGATCCGTCGATTTGCTCTGTGTGTGTTTTATGAAGGCACTTGCACGATCGCTCAAAACTTTCATCAATAAACCCAGTGTGTTCATCACGCTGGTTATTTTATGTATCCCTCTTTCTATTTTTTTTACTTATTCGAATTCTCTTTCCAATAGATTCGCCTACGATGACACGGAGCAGATCCTCAATAATCCATGGATCACCAACCTTCGTTTCATACCAACCATCTTTACCACGCATACATGGGGATTTGATGAAATGTTCGTTATGTATCCAGCCTACTATCGCCCCCTCATGCATCTTGTCTATATGTTGGAATACCATACCTTTGGTCTTTCGACATTTTCTTTTCACCTTGTAAATCTCCTCCTGCATACACTCAATAGTATTCTCGTTTTTATACTCCTGATAAAAATACAACGAACTCTCTATAAACCAAAGAAGGCCCACTACGAACAAATATTTGTAGCAGGAGTGGCCACACTATTCTTTGCGGTCCATCCCATCAACAGCGAGGTGGTCAACTGGATAGCCGCTCTCCCGGAACTTATGTACACACTATTCTTTTTGCTCTCCTTTCTCTTTTATATTCAAAATACCAAGCTCGGTCGAATAACATCGATCGTATTTTTTATTTTAGCCCTTCTCTCCAAAGAAACAGCGGTTACCTACGTCCCCTTTCTCCTCCTATACAACTTATTACTTATTCCTTCAGACAAACCCCTTGTGGTCAAGACCCTCAACTGGATCAAAAAAGATGCTCCATTTATTGTTCTCTGTCTTCTGTTTATTACTGTGCGACATTTCATACTTGCCCAGTCGCCATTAAGAGAACACCCCGGTATACTGCTCTCCGCTCTCGAAAAAGTAGGGATCGTCATGGCCACCCCAGAAATACTCCTTATTTACGTAAAAAGAATATTTTTGCCACAAGAATTTTCCATTCTTTACAACTACAACTTCAATTCGTGGTTTACTACCTGCAGCAACTCTTTGGTTATCCTTTCCTTTCTCCTTCTCAGACGTTCAAAATACACATATCTATTTTCTATCTCGAAAAAATACTGGTTTGGATTTTTTCTTTTTATTCTCCCCCTTCTACCAGCTCTAGACATCTATGCTCTCAATGTAGCCACCCTTTCAGACCGATACATATACCTTCCTTCATCTGGTCTGTTTTTTATACTCTCTCTGCTGTTATTTACTTTTCTCAAAAAACATCTAAAAATAGCTCTCGTTATCTTGGTTCCGCTTTGTATATTCTCTCTCGCCCTTATCACCCACCAAAGAAACAAGGACTGGACCAACACAGACACCCTGATGCGATCCAGCCTCTCCGTCTTTCCCGAATCTGCACTGAGTTATAACATGCTCTCCTTTCACTATGCTTTCCAGGGTAATATTCCCATGTACCTGTCCAATAGAGACTCCCTGCTTTATCTTTTTAACAAGGAAAAAAACGGTGTACCTGACTGGCACCAAATAAACCTCGCCTATACCGATGCGTACATTCACCTCATAAATAAAGATCCGGAGTATGCACTCATGCGTTATGAGGATACCCTAACACTCAATGAAAAGTTCAGAATACCTCATTACAGAAAATTGGGATCTATTATTTTACGCGACAAGGCTGTTGCTTATTTTTCTCTAGGCGACACCGATACCGCACAGCGTTTTTTTGAGAAAGTATACGCCCAAGAACCTGAAAATCCCATTTCTCACCGAGCACTCGCTCAGTACTACTGCGCTGTGGGAAGAAATAATGAAGCCAATACGTTCTTTACAAGTGCCCTCTTCTATGGAGACCTACCAGAAAGAATTCAATTTCTTAAAGATCATTGTGCTTCACAATTTGACTTTATTGAAATGTTCCGAGCAACAAATAATTTTATGAAAAATTAAGATATTACCTAAAATATATATCCTCCCATAATAAAAGACCCGGACTTACATCCGGATCTTTTATGGCTTGGGAAAATTTTTACAAGAGTCCCACTTGACCAAAGAGAGTAAAGACCAGAAGAGGAACCATGGCGAGAAGAACCGCCAAACTCATCTCCTCTTGCTTGTCTATTAACTGCGCTTCAGTTGAAGCACATTTACCTCCCTCACACTGAGGGTCTTGAGATACTGAAGATTGCTCTTCAACCTCGCCCTCCATTTTGACTTCGGTCATATATTTTTGTTTTTATTTTTATTTATTTAAACAAAGAAAAACGGGCCGACCTCACCCGTTTTCTTTGATCTTGGTTATATTATAGCATACTTTTCGCTCTGGGTCAAATGACGTCCACTGCCACAAACTTCCAAGATCACCCCAGATCTGTCAGGCTACCTTACAAGATCCGTTAGCTTATGACACTATCCACGATCCCGTATCTCTTGGCCTCCTCCGCTGTCATAAAATAATCTCTTTCGGTGTCCTGTGCAACCTTGGCAAGTTTTTGTCCTGTATGGTGGACGAGGATTTTATTCAACCGTTCACGAATACGCAAAATATGTCTAGCTTGGATATCGATCTCCGTGGCCTGCCCCTGTGCGCCACCCATTACTTGGTGGATCATCACCTCACCATTTGGCAAGATCATACGCTTTCCCTTCGCTCCAGCGGCAAGTAAGATCGCCGCAGCCGATGCTGCCATTCCCACACAGATCGTTCGAACATCACACTTCACATGTTGCATAGTATCGTATATGGCCAACGCACTCGTTACCGATCCCCCAGGAGAATTGATGTACATTTTTATTTCTTCCTTCGGCCCCTGAGCTTCCAAAAACAACAACTGCGCAATGATCGCATTTGCCATTCCATCTTCGATCGGTGTCCCAAGGAATATAATTCGATCTTTGAGTAACCGCGAGTAAATATCATACACCCGCTCCCCGTAGGTCGTCTTCTCTATGACTGTTGGGATCAAGTATTGTGCTTGCATACAACTTGAACGTGTTTATTCTTTAATCAACCCCACTCGCCCTATTACAATGTTCCAATATACTCCAATGCTTTTCTACGAACGACTGCCTCCTTACAGTAGGAATACAGCCGCTTCATATCCAGTTTTTTCTCTGCTTCTTGAGGATCCTTATAGTACTGCAACGTTTTGTTCATTTCCTCTTCTACCTCTTCATTACTCACATCAACACCCTCTTCCTTGGCCACATGCAAGAGTCCCAAGGTCAACAAGAGCCTTTTCTGTGCCTGTGGCTCCCATTCCTTCTTTACCTCCGCGATCGTTTTTTTGAGATGTTCCAAATACTTCTCCATCGTCATTCCCATCATGGTCAATTGTCCCTCAAATTCACGGAGCATTGAGATCGTTTCTTCCTCAACTAAAATATCAGGAAGTTCGGTTACCAAAGAGTCCAAAAGCACATCGGCAAGAGCTGACTTTCGATCCTCTTCACGCTTATCTGCGCGCTCCTTCTCCATTCCTTCACGAATACTTTTTTTGAGTTCCTCTAATGTCTTAAACTTTCCCAAAGACTCCACGAAAGCATCGTCCACCACAGGAACCTTTCGTTCTTGTACCACACGTAACTTCACCGAAAACTTCGCTAGCTTTCCTGCCAAGTCTTTATTGTGATACTCCTTTGGGAATGGCAGTTCAAATGTTTTTTCCTCACCTTCTTTCATACCTTCAATCTGCTCCTCAAACCCAGGGATGAACACCCCTGAACCCAACACCAACGCGTGGTCCTGTGCCGATCCTCCTTCCACCTCTTTCCCCTCAGATTCAACAGAAAAATCAAGACGAACACTGTCACCCTTCTTTGCTTCTCGCGAAACCGTAACAAGCTGTGCTCGGCTGTTAGCGATCTTTTGGATCTCCTCGTCAACATCTTTCTCTTTGACCGCTTCCGGAGATTTTTTCTTCTCCTCTCCATTCTTGGCGCTTACCTTTTTCTTCCAATCACCCTTAAGCGTGATCGTTGGCATTACCGCCGACACAATAGTGAATTCCAGCGCGTTCCCCTCAGCGATCTTGGTGATCTCCGCTTTCGGATGACCGATCGCCTCGATCTTCTCCGTATGAAGAGCCTCTCCCCACTGTTTGTTGATCGTTCGATCTGCCGCTTCTTGCAAGATCGTTTCCAATCCTACCTTTTGTTCCACGATATTTCTCGGCGCCTTCCCCGGACGAAATCCTTCCACCTTTATCGACTGCGCCAATGTCTTCACTGCAGGATCGACCTGATCCTTCCATTCTTCCCATTCAACGGAAAATTTTACCTCGATCTCCGACTTAGGGAGCTTCTTGATATCGATCATAGCAATTCACTTTATAGACCTTGTGCCGTATAGCCCTCGGTCCTATTTCTTAAATTTCTTCTTATACATTTCCATGGCTTCCTTCACTACTGCCATTGCCTCTTTCTTTCCTTCCACTTTTTTAATTTCTACTTTCTTCCCATCCTCGATCAATTTATATGTCTCCCAAAAATGGACATATTCTTTTACTACATGCTGATTGAGCTGTGACAGATTCTGTACTTTATCCCAACGAGGGTCCGTTACTGGAACCGCCACCACCTTTTCGTCTCGGTCACCACAATCGATCATACGAAATACCGCAACTGGACGCACCTCCACCAACACCCCCGGATGGAGTGGGTAGGTAGAAAGCACCATAACATCGAGCGGGTCGTTATCATGCCAATACGTTTGTGGCATAAATCCATAATCAAAGGGAAAATCTTGTGCCGTTTTCATTGGACGATCCAATCGAATAAGTCCCGTCTCCTTATCGATCTCATACTTATTTTTATTCCCAGCGGGGTTTTCAATGACCACATTAAAACTCTTTGGAGCGTTCTCACCACAAGGAACATCGTGCCACAAATTCATATAATTGAAGATTAGGAGTTAAAAATGTATACTTATTTTTCTTCTTTTTTCTCTGCGTCGACTACTGTAGATTCTTGAGCATCCGCCACTTCTGCCTCTGTATTTTCTTGATCTTCGGTCATCGGCTGTTGCTCCTCGACCTCATCCTCTTCCCCAACAACATCCAAACGATAATCGGTAAGCCGTGCCGCGAGCCGAACATTCTGTCCCTGTCGTCCAATGGCCAATGACAATTGATCCCTTGGCACCACCACGGTAGCCTGACGATTTTCCTCATCGATCGTAACAGAAATGACCTTGGCAGGGTTAAGAGCCGACGTTATGAATCTTCTCGGATCTTCGTTCCACTCAATGATATCGATCTTTTCTCCTCCCAGTTCGTCGATCACGGTCTGTACGCGCGTCCCCTTTTGTCCTACACATGAGCCGATCGGATCAATACTGCTATCCTTAGAAATAACAGCGATTTTAGTACGTGATCCCGGTTCACGAGAGATCGCCTTTACCTCAACAGTTCCCGCAAATATCTCCGGCACCTCCAGTTCAAAAAGTTTTTTGACCAACTCTGTATGCGCTCGCGACAAGACGATCCCAGGCCCTTTCGTATCGGAATCCACCCGCGCCACATACACTTTAAGCCGTTGGTTCAAACGATACCGATCCCCAGCCGACTGTTCGGAAGGCAAAAGTACCCCCGTTGATTTCCCGAGATCGATAAACACGGTTCGTCCCTCGATACGCTGGATCGTTCCACTCACGATCTCTCCCTCTTTCTCCTTGTATTCAGCAAACATCGACTCACGTTCCGCCTCGCGGATCTTTTGAATGATCACCTGCTTGGCCGTCTGTGCCGCTACACGCCCAAAAGTTTCATGCGACTCCAGATCAAATTCCAATATATCTCCCACAACCACATCCTTTTTGATCTTTTTGGCCTCCTCCAAAGTAATATCACGCTCCTCATTAAATCTTGGTAAACGTTCTATCTCTTCGCCTTCACTCGTAACCTCCATCTCCGTCTTTACAGCCTCTTTGCCTTTTGATTCTTGTTGCCCACTACCCGTTACCTCTTCCGTTTCTTCGATCACAAATTCTCGTGTCGTTTCATCCACCACTTCCTTGACCAAGAAAAATTTGGCATGTCCGGACGCATCGTCAAACTCAGCACGAATATGCTGTCCTCGTTTTCCATAATCTTTTTTGTATGCTGCGGCAAGTGCCGCTTCCACCGTTTCGAGTACCCGCTCTCGAGAAATTCCCTTCTCCTCGGCGATCTGCCCCAACGCAATGGAAAATTCTTTCAACTGAATACCCACCTCTTCTTGATTTGCCATATATATTAAAATTATCAATTATCTTAGTAACGGTCTCAATTCTCGTGTCGAGAGAAATTTGCACAATTTTGAGCGAAAATCGTGAAAATTGAGGAGCGCTCCTATCGGAACACGACGAAACTTGAACGATTTGCAGCCAGAATTGTGCGAATTACACCGACAAGTTTGTATTCTGCTTTGTATAAACAGGCGAAAATTGAGACAGTTACTTACTAAATTGGTACACACTGCGCACGCAATAATTTCCCCTCCCCAAAATAAAACGTCTTCTTATCAGCCCCTTATTAACAATAAAAGCTCGCTTTCGGCGAACTTCCCAGAAACCTTCCATCACAGTGAAGCGAGTATAGCATGCCCCAGCAAAACAGTCAAATAGCCCACAAAAAAAGATCTTTTTTTATTTCCCCAGAATATATGCCCTTTTTAGGAAATCCTCTATTTTCATTTTGCTTTATCTAAAGCCTCTTTCGTCCTTTATATCTTGACACGTATTGATTTTTGTGCTAATATATACTGTTACCCTCACCGTGCCTCATGCAGGTACCAAGGTAACAAATTTTGGACCCCGACTCGCCCATCCCGGGCACATCGGGGAGCTCGTTAACAACGCATCCGTCGAAAGACGGGAGGAAACAATGACAAACAAACTCATCAGCCTGATCAACGGTTTCATCAAAGAAGTAGCCGGTGAGGCTGGAGCCCAAGGGCTCCTACACCTCGTAGGGATGTACAGAAAGGGAGGCTTCTTGGGAGATGGTCCCAAGGCCGAAAAAAAGGATGATGACGGAGGGTTCTTCTCAATTAAGGATGAGCAGGACTACAACCTGTTGCTCCACGAGATTCGGGAGGAAGACAACCGCGCCACCGCCGGTCAGGGAGATCGGATCGTAGAAGCCATGGACGGTTTCTACCGCTTCCTTTTCCCTACGGGGAACATAGTAGCATGGATGCACGAATGGGTATTCGGTACCCGGTACCGGATGTTTTTGACCACCCTTCCGGTTACCCCGGGGAAACCTGGGACACCGGCGAAACCCGGCACCCGCCGGAATCCCACCGCTACCCCGGCAGTACCCGCTACACCCGCAAGGGATACGCGCAAGATCTTCGTTCGCTGGATGGCGAACATCATCCTGTCGGCAAGGAGCCGACCGGAAGGGTACCGGAGGCTCTTGACGGTCCTCAAAACTCGTCAGGTCCCTTCGGGGATTCAACTCCCCGCTGGGTGGCTGAATGGGTTCGGAGCCTATGTCTCCACTGTTTGGGCAACTGCCCAACAGTGGACTCGCACAGGCGCTCGAACAGCTGTTGACCTCACCAACCCGGTCAACATCCAGATGGTGGAAACGGCAATCGAAAATGGACTGACCACGGCACGCCGGGGCACATTCCGTGTCCTCGGTGTAATCGCAATCGTTCTCGCCCTGCTCGTAGCAGTGGCGACCTACGTCAACTTCACCGGAGGTGCACTATGATCGCTCGTTTACTCGCCTTGTGGCGACTGCTCGTGGGGGTCATGAACGGCTCCTCCGCCCTGGCCGCTGGGATCCTTGGCCTGGTGCTATTTTTCCAGGTCGGGATCGTCTATGTTGGCTGGAGTGCCAACATCAATGGTCACCAGGGATGGAACATGGTTGGCGTGATCGCGTTTTTGCTTCTCCCCCTCGTGGTAGCGATACCGTGGGTGGGAGGAGCCTTGGCCATCTCCAAGTCGGTCAAGCGCTTTGCCTGGTTCTGCCTAGCCGAGTCATCCGTGTTCTTCGTCCTCGCGACGTTGAGCATGGTCGCCTACCCGCAAGGATTCTGGGTGGGGATCGGCGCGGTCGGCATGCTGTCGATGGTTTCCGTGATCTGGGGTTCCCCCATGTCCTGGTTCCGTCGGTTCGTCCTGGTCTACGGGATAGCGGTCCTGGCTGTCAACGTGTATTGGGTGTTCACTGGAGCCCCCACATATACAGAGGCTGGAATGGCTCTCATCCGTCACGACCGCGACGCGGCACGTTCGGACTCGGCCAAATGGGCGGCGGTTCTCTCGGCACTTCCCAAAGTACCCTACGAGGACCTCTCGCCTCGGGACCGTGGTCTCTACGACGAGGCGACGAGACGAGTAGAGGAGGCGTCAACACCTCATCGCATGGCCGCAACGGCCAGAAGTATCGGGATTGGCGCCGTAAACTTGGTCAGCCCCGACCCCATCGAGATGAGCGTCACGATGACGCACTACCTCGACGCAAAGGAAGTGTGCAACCCGCGCCTCCGGGAACGGGGATCTTGGCGAGTGGTCATCCCGACCACAAGATACACCAGGTGGGTCAAAGGAAGTATGGATGTCACCGACACCGGCGACGATACCGGTCGGTATGCCCCCCTTGTGGACGGGATATCCACGGGGAAGACAGTACAGGGAACTCCCTGCCATCGGCTGACATGGAATGTCGCCGATGAAGACCGTCCGTTCGTACTTGACGGGACGGTAAAACTCGCTCCAGTCGCCCTCACGGTGCGGTTCGAACCGCTCTGAAGGCACGGCTGGAACTTAAGAGCGGACTTGGCAAATGCCGAGCCCGCTCTTTTTCTTTTTCTAAGGATTATTTGAGATCTAAAAAAAGTCGGCGATCTGTCGCACGATGATAAGCGACGCAAGTGCCACGATCACTCCCACAATAGACCAGATAAGTATCTTCTTTCCTCGATCGATACGATCCTCATCCCCTGCGGAAGTCAAATACATAAATCCTCCGATGACCATCATAATGATCGCCAGTATTCCAAGGATATTAAGCAAAAAGTTCAGCACGTTAAGAAGTATCGTCGCGATACTTACCGCACCGCTCACCGATGACGGCGTACTGCTCCATCCTAGGATCGAAGATATCTCCTTGAGAAATGATGGCGCTGCAATACCTAACGCAAGCCCGATCATCGCTGCAAATATCGCCCCCTTCGCCGTTTCAATTTGTTTGTCATTACCCGCACTCGTCACATACATTACCGCTCCCACCACCAAGAACACCAACGCCAGTGTCACAATGATCCCCTGCAGTCCAGTGAGTATCGCTCCCAATACCTCTTCTACCGTATTGTAAGCAAGTGGATTGGAGAATTGGATCGTACTACTTCCTGATCCAGTACCAGTTCCTCCACCACCACCTGAGGTCGGAGTACAACAGGATGGTGTCGGACTCTTACACGCAGAGTCGGTGCTAGAAGTTTCAGTCGATGTACAACTTATTTTACATGTTCCCTTCCCACTATTACAGGTTGTTCCTTGAGATGCCTGTGAAACACAACATATATACACCCCACACGAGCTAGCAGTATCCGTACTTTCTCCAATATTACAGGTGGTTCTACAGGTTCCAGCTTTACTGGTTGCTGTTCCAACACATGCAGCTCCCTCTGACGCCGTAGAAACACAACACACTGAAGTTCCACAGGCGGTATCTGTGTCGGTACTCTCCGAGGCACCACATGACGCCTTACATACACCTGTCCTATGCGTTGCCGATCCCGTACAAGAGATCTGCGCTTGTGCTTCCTGAAAAAAAGAAAATCCAGACAAAACAAATAAACCAAAAATCACCAAATATAAACTTCTTTTCATAGCTCAAATAAAATAATGGTAAACTTTATCTCCTAAATAATACCCCTATCCGACTTTCGATAAGACGGATAGCTTCTTGAGTCGAATATTTTCCAACATTCACTCCATCTATCGCTTCGGCAATAATCTTATCCACCTCATCAGAATCGGGTTCTCGCCAAGATTTGGCAATAAGGTTCCCGGTAGCAAATGGCGCAAGTATCGGATCACTCTTTTGTTTTTCAATTAAGTCAAATCGCGCCGCCGGCTTCTTGGTCTTTTCCAGGTATTGCTCCGTTGGATCAAGAGGAAGAGAAAATGTCTTGGGGTTCCCAGTCACTCCATTTTGAAGGGTCATACTTCCGCTCTGTCCCACAGTCAGATATTTGATAAGCTGCCACGCCTCATGAATTCGCACTTTATTCTTGAGTTGCGGATCGGGAGATTCTGTATCAAATTTATTCTTGGCCACCACCAATATCCAGTAGTTTGAAAAATTCGCCTTTACCCCATTGTCCGATTGCGGAAGTGGCACTACGGCAAAGTTCATCTTGGCATTCTTGCGCTTGATCGTTTCATATTGCCAAGAGTAATTGAGCATCATCCCAAGATTACCCTCATAAAACGCGTCAATGGAATAGTGCATACGTGGGTTCCATGTGTAAAGCGCTGAATTACCACGAGCAAATTGTGTGTAATAATCCAACACGGCATCCCCTGAATTTCCAAGAAATAATTGTTTATCACCCGCATTCATATCCAATCCCGACTGAAGCAAAAGTGCTTGAAAGATATCGGTGGAACGATTGATATTGTATGCTGTCCCGATCGCGGCTCCGGATTGCGTGATCTGTCCAAAAGAATCCTTCTTGACCAAGCGTCGAACAACATCATTAAATTCGGTCCAGGTCTTGGGAGGAGCCGTGATGGCTTCGTAGTTGAAGAGATCTTTGTTATAATAGAGCGCTAACGAATCAACACTGAGCGGAGCGCCGTAGACCTTTCCATCCACAAGAGCATCACTAACAACCACATCCACGAAATTCTTGCGAAACTCCGCCTCACCGAGTATTTGCGGATCGGCGGGTTCCACTTTGTCCTGAAATTCTGGAAGCCACGTGCTTTGGATATAAAAGATGTCAGGAGGATTCCCAGTCGCCAAGGCATCCAAAAGATCCTTTTTGTAGGTATCGATAGTAAACTTTCGATATTTGAGATCATGTATGAAGGGATTGATCTTTCGGTAGGCTTCAAACAACGACCCAAACGCATCAGAATCGTCAAAAATCCCCCAGATCTCCAAATCTGTTGAATAAGTCACCTCTTTTTGCTTTACACATCCCGAAAGAAAAAATATAGGCACAAGAAGAACGGATGAAAACACGATCCTTTTTATATTTGTGAGCTTCATACAAAAATAGGTAACGCTATCTTTTATTTATTTTTACTTCCCTCTTCTATGTGTTCTTTTTCGCCAAAAATGCGTAGTGATAGTCCCCGGCTGAAAGATTTTTTTCTATGGAAAATCCGCTTTTTTCGATCATTTCCTGCAATTTTTTCTCATCCACACGCAAGGAGACATCAGGACCGATCGTTCGATTGCCTTCATTCCATTCGATCACCAAGAATATTCCTTCCGGCTTGAGCACACGATGAGCTTCTTTGAGAATACTTTCTTTATCTTGGTTCTGGAACAGAACGTCTTTTGCAATAACGCAATCGATAGTATCTTGGGAGATCTTGGACCCCTGTTCTTTTTCAAGATTTGCACGCACACAAGAGATGTTCCCCAACCCGGAAACTCGGGCAGAACTTTCGATCGATTCCAATGCCGATGCAAGCACATCGATCGCATACACTACTCCCGTATCCCCTACCCGTCTCGCCGCTTCCAAAGTAAAATGCCCAGCCCCAGCACCAAAATCAGCTACTCGGTCCCCAGGGGAAAGAGCTAGTTGATCAAAGATATTTTTTGGATTGAGAAAATTGACAGGAACACCAGACATAATAAAAACTTTACGGATAAATTCTTTTGTTCTATTGTACAATAGAAGTAGGAAAGGAACAAATAGGATATATCCACAAGTGAGCAACGGCAAGGTGCTCGAGTAGTTAAATAGGACGGTTTCGCCGCCACCGTTGTCAGAATACCATCAAAAGGCGAAGAACTACCAAAAAAAGTTAGGGTAAAGGTTCGGTCCATAAGGAAGCGTGCTAGAGTGGTTGAATAGGACAGTCTCGAAAACTGTTGTACCGGAAACGGTACCGGAGGTTCGAATCCTCCCGCTTCCGCAACACATAACCCCCAACCCATGAAAATAATAAGGCCAGAGTCAGATCAACCCATTCCTCAAGATGCTAAAAAGGTTTTTGATGGCGTCATCTTTGACGTCTACCAGTGGGAACAAAAAATGTTTGATGGATCAAAAGCCGTTTTTGAACAACTCAAACGCCCCGATACCGTCGTTATCTTCCCCGTTCTCGATAACGGAAGGATATTGCTCACCGATCAAGAACAACCTGGAAAGAAAAGATTTATCGGAGCAACCGGCGGACGAGTAGATCCAGGCGAAGATGTCCTCGAAGCGGCAAAACGTGAACTACTCGAAGAAAGTGGCTATGAGGCCTCGGAGTTTTTTCTCTGGGACGCTCAAAACTCGGCGTCGAAGATCGACTGGGCAGTGTATATCTTTATCGCCAAAGGACTTAAGAAAGTTACCAGTATGGACCTTGACGCCGGCGAGAGAATTACACTCAAACCCGTCACGTTTGATGAGTTTGTCGAAATGGGAACAAATGAAAAATTCGCTGAAAGAGAGATTGTCCCTCAACTGTTGGAGGCGAAGTTCCTCCCCAGAAAATATAGTGAACTTAAAGAATTATTTAGCCTAAAAACAACCGTATGAAAACAATTTTAGTCGATGCCATTGATGGACTTGTGATCAAAGCTGAAAATGGATTTAAAATCTTCAATGAAATGTACGCCCTGCTTGAAACCTTTCCAAACAGAAAGATCATCTTGACGGGGGCAAATGATGAGCAATTTAAAGAATTTGGCCTCGATAAGATGCCCTACGAAGTCTTTACACTCAAACATGATCCAGAAAAAACCGATCCAAAATACTTTGAACTGCTCTTACATCACTTTGATCTCGTCAAAGATGATGTTGTTTACTTCGAACACAACCCGGAAGCAGTAAGAAGCGCTGAAATAGCCGGCATCACCTGTTATCACTATGACCCAGAGAAAAAGGATCTCAAATCCCTTAAAGAGTTTTTGATAGAGAACCTTTAATATCAGAAGTATCGCGTCCCGAAAAAACTGAAACTTCTTTTGTAAAAGATCGGCAGTTGCCGATCTTTTACATTCCCTCCCTTCTATGGTACGCTTCAAACAAAGAATATGGACATTTCAACGATCATCATTTTTGTTGTCCCCGCACTTTTTCTGCTTACTCTCATGAACATCTTTTTTCTGGGGGTGCTCTTTTTTCGTTTTCGTAAGATCAAACAGCAGTCTAAAGCCTTCTTTTCAGGAAGAAATGGCAGTGATCTGGAGTCCACGATCCTCACACAATTCAAGCACCTCAAAAAACTCGATGCGGAAACCAAAGAACTATA
The DNA here is from genome assembly GCA_041738235.1 of Minisyncoccia bacterium. GTDB lineage: Bacteria > Patescibacteriota > Minisyncoccia > Moranbacterales > JBGSQF01. The sequence continues at coordinate 9,384 of JBGSQF010000010.1, read as the reverse complement.
CGATATTTGTGAAAAGATACACAACCTTGCCAGTAAAGGTCTTTACAAGGTAGGCTACGTTCGATTTAATCCCTTTAAGGACGTGGGTGGAGACCAAAGCTTCGCCATTTCCTTGCTTGATGGGAAAAAGAATGGTATAGTGCTCTCTTCCCTCTTTACACGAGAAGGAACACGTGTGTACTCCAAACCGGTCATAGACGGTCAAGCCACTAAACGCTATCCCTTTACCGAGGAGGAAAAACGAGCCGTTGCATCCTCAACTGCGCAAAAGTTCCAGGAAGAATAAGCAGATCGAAGCCCATAAAGTCTTTTTTAAACAATAATGGGGAATCCTATTTCCCGATACGCGCCTTTTACAACACTATGACCGAAGAACAAGACCAAGCACAACCCATATCCGTAAATCTCCCGGAAACCCTTACCGTAAAGCGTTTTGCGGAACTGTTAGACCTTCCCATATCGACCGTCATTACCGAACTCATGAAAAACAAGATCATGGCTTCGATCAACGACGAAATCGATTATGAGACGGCTTCGATCATTGCTCAAGATCTTGGATTTGAGACAAAAAAAGACCTCAGTATCGGAGGAGAGGAGTCCTTGTCGCTCGAAAAGCTCATTGAGATATGTGCTCAGGAGAAAGAAAGTGGCAAAAATCTTCAAACGAGGCCTCCTGTGGTGACCATCCTCGGACACGTCGACCATGGAAAGACCACCCTTCTCGACACAATTCGAAAAACAAGCGTTGCGGCGGCGGAAGTTGGGGGCATAACACAACACATCAGTGCATACCAGGTCAAAAAACGCGGTCAATTCATCACTTTTATTGATACTCCGGGACACGAAGCCTTCTCAGCGATGCGTGAGCGCGGTGTAACCCTTGCTGATATTGCTATATTGGTCGTAGCCGCCGATGACGGCGTGCGCCCACAAACAGAAGAAGTCATCAAATACCTCAAAGAAAAGAAGCTTCCCGTTATTGTAGCTATCACAAAGATCGATAAGCCAGAAACCAACATCCCCCGTGTCAAACAAGAGCTCGCGGAGCGCAACATCCTCATAGAGGAATGGGGTGGAAAGTTCTTGTGCGTCGAAGTAAGCGCCAAGACCGGGAAAGGCATGGATGATCTTTTGGAAAACATTTTGCTCGTAACCGAAGTGGAAGAATTCCGTGCCGACAGCAAACGAGATGGACTGGGGATCGTTCTGGAATCCCATCTGGACCCTCAAAGAGGTCCTCTATCCACCGTACTTATCAAAACAGGAACATTCAAAGTCGGTCAGGATATTCTTGCTGGTCGGATTCCCGGACGCATTCGACGCTTAGAGGATTGGACGGGAAAGATTCTTGTCCAAGGAACACCTGCCATGCCGGTCATTATCTCCGGTCTCAGCGAGGTTCCCAATGCCAATGACGTTGTGCAGGTTATGGACTCACAATCACGTGCAAAACTTGCAGCAGGAGGAAAAGAAAGGAACGTCAAATCGATCGCTGCAGAAGATGACCGAAAGAAGCTTACGATCATACTCAAAGCCGACACCCAAGGATCCCTCGAGGCTGTCGAACAAATTCTCAACACGTACTATTCTGATGAAGTAGCTCTTTCTTTTGTGGGCACAGGGGTAGGAAACATTACCGAATCAGACATCAAGCGCGCTGAAACCGCCGATACGATCGTGTATGGCTTTACCGTCGAGGCAACATCCGTGGCCAAGCGCATGGCAGAAGAGAAGCACGTTACCATCAAAACATTCAAGATCATTTACGAACTTGTGGAATACGTGAGAGCCAGAATGGAAGCCATGCTCTCACCAGAAACGATCCGAAAAGATCTTGGGACCCTTGAGGTACTCGCGATCTTTAAGACAGGGAAAAAAGATATGATCGTGGGAGGACGCGTGACATCAGGACATATCACTAACAAAACATTCATCGAAGTCCAAAGAGACGAGAATATCATCGGGCGTGGATCCCTTGCTAATCTTCAACAGAACAAAGTGGATGTCAACGAAGTAAAGAAGGGCGAAGAATGTGGAATCACCTTCGAAGGAGATACGAAGATCAAGGTTGGTGATACACTCCTCTGTTTCACCGAGGAGCTCAAGAAAAAAACGATCGAGACCCGATAGAGCCGAGTTCAAAATAAAAGAAATAGACCCCCACAAGGGGGTTTTTGTTTACAATATACACCTTATATGATAGACCGAGGTTACCCCCAACCAACGAGGATCTCACGATGAACCCCTTCTTTAAAGCCTTTGGCGAGCTCGTCAAAAAAGGACGCAACAAAACTGTCACCGAAATAAACCGCCCGAGCGGAACGCGTGAAATCGTACTGAAGAGCAGCTTTCCCTACTTCCGCTGGAATCCCTGTTGGTTTCTGGTGCGATGGGTCGTCCTTGCTCGATACCGAGCCCTACGAAGAACAAAGTTCCCAGACGTGAGCGAGATCAATGTAACCTATTGGCACGCGCCCTACGGAGATCTTACCAACGCCATCACCGTCAAAACAACCCTCTTTGTCGGTCCAGGTTTCAAAGCTCCCGACGAGGGATCTGGGTCCAGTATCACCGAGGTGACTACGATCGATCGAGGAGGAAGAACCAATACGACAATCGAAGAGTTTTGGTATTGGGACAGCCTCTCCTCCCTATAAGGGGACCTCGCCACATCCACAACAGAAACGGACTGCTTGTAACTACTTGCGGTCCGTTGCCTTTTTGACCCCTCATCACAAAACTGATACAGTATCTTTATGAAATATGAGATTCCACACTACGTCCTCAAAGTTTCCCAGGCGCTCCAAGCAGCCGGTTTTGAGGCATACCTTGTGGGAGGATGTGTGCGCGATATCCTCATGAGCAAGACTCCCAAAGATTGGGACTTTACCACCAACGCACGACCGGAACAGATCCAAACGATATTTCCCGACAGTTTTTATGAAAACGATTTCGGGACCGTCGGTGTAAAGATAAACGATGAACAAACAAAAGATGCTTCCAACTCATCACCAGTCGATGTAGTTGAAATAACTACTTACCGAACCGAATCGGGATACTCCGACAAACGCCGACCAGATGATGTGCGATTTGCGGACACACTCAAAGAGGACTTGCAAAGACGCGACTTTACCATGAACGCTGTGGCTTTTCAACTCACCAACCACGATCCAAAACAAACAGAATTTGAGACACAAGACCCATATGAAGGACAGAGGGATATACAAAATAAACTGATTCGCGCAGTAGGAGATCCCGGTGATCGTTTTGCCGAAGATGCTCTTCGTATGATGCGCGCGGTCCGATTTCACAGCACGCTCGGATTCGATATAGAAGAAAAGACTTTCGAAGCGATCCAAAAACACGCCGACAACCTTGCACATATCGCCAAAGAACGTATCCGGGTAGAGCTCAAACAGCTCCTTCTCTCCGACCGTCCCAGTGAAGGCATTGAGATGTTACAAAAAACCGGACTCTTAAAACATATTATCCCAGAACTTGAAGAAGGTATTGGTATCACACAAAACCTCCACCACACCTACACCGTCTGGGAGCACAACATTCTCGCTCTCAAGACTTGCCCCTCTAAAAAACTCTCCGTACGTCTTGCGGCACTTTTGCACGATGTAGGAAAACCCCATACCAAACGTGGGGACGGAAAATATGCCACCTTCTACAATCATGACCACGTAGGAGCCCGTATGACCCGAAAGATACTGGAACATCTACGGTTTCCTAAAGATGTCATCGATCACGCCACACTCCTGGTTGATCAACATCTCTTTTACTACAACGTGGACGAAGTGACGGAAAGCGCCGTGCGACGTGTCATAGCGCGTGTCGGAAAAGAAAATATCAAAGACCTTATTGATGTACGTATTGGTGATCGTCTCGGGTCTGGTGTTCCCAAAGCTAAACCCTATCGTTTACGCCACTTTGAATTTATGGTGGAAAAGGTCTCGAGCGATCCCATCAGTGTCAAAGAACTCAAAGTGAGTGGTACCGACCTGATGAAAGAACTCTCTCTCAAACCCGGACCAAAGATCGGCGCCATACTTGATGTTTTGCTCGGTGAAGTGATAGAAGACGCTTCTCTCAATGAACGTAAAAAGCTCCTTGCGCGGGCTAAAGAACTCGACTCACAGGATATCAAAACACTGCGCACCACTGCCAAAACCCGTATCGATGAACAACGCAAAAAAGACGAGGAGTGTATGAAAAAGAAGTATTGGGTACAATAACCATCTGGACGAAACAGCAACTTTCCTGTAGGTTAAAGAAGAACGGACTGTGGTATAACGGTATTACGTACGATTCGGGTTCGTATAATCCGGGTTCAATTCCCGGCAGTCCGACAAAAAATAATAAAACGAATTGAACGGAGAAGGCATCGGGAAGAACGGAAGTTTTCCCATAAAGAAAAGCACTAAAAACCGAGGAATTGTCAGAGGGTAAAGTAACATAAAATTTTCCGACAGTCCAAATTTTTGTAAAATCGTAAAGAATACGTCATTTTTTTAAGAGATCTATTCCCGCTATTCAATAAAACTTTAAAGAACTTAATCCTTATTATATATGTCCAACCCTTTCGACAAGATGCCTCAACCGGCAAATGACGAACACTACAACGATAACGGCGAGGACTTTATCAATCACGCAAAACAGGCGGGTTTATCAGTAGAAGAGTATAAACAACTCTATCAAAATATCAAAGCTCTTCAAGCCGATGAAAGAAGATATCATTTTCCAGGTGACGAAGAGGTAAGCACTGTAATTCATAACGCGATCATGAAAGAGATTGAGCTGTCTCAATCAAAGAACGATGCACTAACAGACCCTCTCACAAAACTCCCAAACCGAAGAGCCTTTGATGACGAATTTGAAAGGAAAACAACCCTCTTGGAAAATAAACGACGCCTCTCCGATCAAGAAAAAAGACCTTCGCTCTATGTTGTTTTCTTGGATATCGACAATTTTAAGAAGATCAATGACACCTATGGACACGATGCTGGAGATATAGTTTTACAACGATTGGCCTCTCTGCTAAAAACCACCGTTCGAGAAAATGACTTTGTCGCCCGTACTGGAGGAGAGGAGTTTGTTTTTCTTATCGAGAACCAAGGCCTCGGGATCAGTGACATTCACACAATAGTAGAGAGAATTCGAAAAACCATAGAAAGCACTCCCATACCTCTCTCAAAAGACACTATTCATATAACGACGAGTATTGGGATTGCAGAATATATAAAAAACGATTCCTGCATAAAAAAAGCAGATGACGCCATGTACAGATCAAAAATGGAGGGCAAAAACAGAATATCCTTCTACGATCCTAAATCAGACAGCATCGTTCCGCTCCACTCAAATGAGCATGCAGACATTTCTGTCGCTTCATAACACCTATTTATGAGGATCCGCATAGATAATCCACAAGAAAACGCGATAGACCTCTTGAGACGCCTGGGGTACACCTTTCAAAAACATGACGGTGACGAGATCGCCTTCGTTCGCCCTCTATCACGTTCAGGATTTCCTCGTTTTCACATATACGCAAAGACAGACAATGGGAGCATCCTGCTCAATATCCACCTCGATCCCCACAAGGAAACGTATGGAAAAGACACCATGCACCATGGCGAATACGAAAATGAGGGTGCACTTCAAGATGAAATAAGTCGTATCAAGCAAGTTTTGGGTTTGTGACTTTTGCGTCACTCCTCAAATTCAAGCCCCTCTTAACCACATTATGCCCTCCAACACATCTCCTTTCGTTTTTCCCGATCCAAAAGATCCCGATCCAAAAAATCACACGATCCAACGCACATTGGAGATCCTTCCCGGCGCGCTCACTTGGGTCACTCTTATCGGTATGGTCGTTTTTTCCGTACTTTTTCCCGTAGAAGTTTCTCTCTTTGTGATCGCCTTCGATGTCTACTGGATCCTGCTGGCAATATTCATCTCCACCTATACCATCAAGGCATTCCTTCGTCTTCACCAAGGAGTGCGCATAGACTGGTGGGAACGCTGTCAAATGATCATGGACCCAGATCAATACATGAAAGAGCTAGAGAAGAGGAGGGGTGATCTCATCGCTTCTCTCCACGAAACATCTTGGCGACATATCCGAGAGATCTGGACCATTCGAAAAAATATTCGCGCCATAAAAAAACACCTCAAGGAAGTACAAAAAATTTCTAAGACTCAACACTCCATATTAGATTGGAGAAGCGTTGTGCATGTCGTTGCTTTCCCTACCGCCATAGAAGGACCAGAGATCATTGAGCCGGCCATTCGCGCTGTTCAAGAAAGTAATTTTCCCAATGCTCAAACCATCATCCTTCTTGCTACAGAAGAAAACGAACCGGAAGAGAAACGCCTTAAAAAAGTAGAATACCTCAGAAAAACCTTCGATGGAGTATTTCGAGACTTCATCGTCACAACCCACAAAGTGGCCCCTGGGGAGATCAAATGCAAAGCGTCGAACATGACCTATGCAGCCAAAAAGCTTCAAACATATCTCGACAAGAAGGGCATCGCCTATGACCGCGTGATCTTCTCAAACTTCGACTGCGATACTGTGTGCCACCCACAATACTTTTCCGCCCTCACCTATGCATTTTGCACCGATCCCAAACGTGTGCAACGAGCTTACCAACCTCTCCCGATGTACAACAACAACCTCTGGGATACAAACGCCTTCGTTCGCGTCATCGTGCTTGGATCTTCTTTCTGGCACCTTTTCCAAAGTACACGAAGAGAAATGGTCACCTTCTCCTCTCACAGTGAATCTTTTGAAACCCTTGTGCGCGTAGGATTTTGGCCCGTCAATATGATCAGTGAGGACTCCATAATCTACTGGAAAGGGTACTCCTATTATCACGGGGATTATGAAGTAAAGGTTATCCCCCTCCCCGTTTCACTGGATGCCGTACTTGCTGAAACCTATCTCAAAACGATCGCCAACGAATACAAACAGAAGCGTCGATGGGCTTACGGGATCGAAAATTTCCCCGTGGTCATGCGTGCGCTCTTTGCGGATAAATACGTTTCTTGGGGGAAACGCTTTCGCGTATTTTTTGAACTTTTGCAGGGCAATCACTCCTGGGCCACTTCATCTTGGATCCTCGCCGTTCTTGGATGGCTTCCGCTCATATTTGGTGGACACGCCTTCAACGAAAGCGTGATCGCACATAACCTCCCCATCCTCTCCGGAACACTCATGACGATCGCTATGTTTGGACTCATGATCTCCGTTTCGCTCACCTTCTTTCTCCTTCCTCCAAAACCCAAACGGTACTCCAAATGGCGTTACGCCAATATGCTTCTTCAATGGGCGCTCATACCCTTCATAGCCCCCTTTATGGGATCCTTGCCCGCTATCGACTCACAAACACGACTGATGCTTGGAAAGTATTTTGGATCATTCTGGGTGACAGAAAAGATTCGAAAATGAGAAAATATATGCTACTATAGCAAGGCGCCGGGGTGGCGAAACGGTAGACGCACCAGCCTTAGGAGCTGGCGGAGTAATCTGTGGAGGTTCGAGTCCTCTCCCCGGCACCAGAATAGAACTCAAAGGTTTTGAAGAAGCCAAAAGGTGGGACGCGCGAAGCGCGTCCCACTGATTTCCCCCCATTTTTCCAAACGAATTCAGAATTTTTGGCGCGCTTGCGCGCACTAATTTTTCGCCAAGAAGCAGGTTCAAAATCAGAAGCAATTTTGACATAGTATTTGCTTTGATACAAAAAGAATTTTTGCCTCTTTTCTAAAAGTAGTATAATGACTTTGCGCACAATTATTATTAAGTAAAGTTAGCAGAAATGGTTGTGCTAGAACAATTTTAACTTTATTGTTGGGATTGTGCGCCTAGTACAACCATTTCTGCTTTTAGAAAAATATTATGCAAAAATTCTTTTTGTATGCTCGCAAGTCAACCGATGTCGAAGACAAGCAGGCGTTATCAATCGACGCGCAACTGACCGAATTACGGGAGTTCGCCAAGAGAGAAAATCTGAACATCGCCCAAGAGTTTATTGAAAAACAATCTGCCAAAATTCCAGGTCGTCCAGTGTTTAATGAAATGATGAAGCGTATCGAAAAGGGCGATGCAGATTGTATCCTCTCTTGGCATCCAGATCGTCTGGCCCGCAATTCGGTTGATGGTGGACAGATTGTCTACTTTTTAGACATCGGATTGCTTGCGAGCCTCAAATTCCCACAGTTCTGGTTTGAAAGTACGCCACAGGGCAAATTTACGCTTTCCATGGCCTTTGTACAAAGCAAATACTATGTAGATTCTCTTTCCGAAAATACGAAACGTGGACTTCGCCAAAAAGTACGAATGGGAATATTTCCAAGCCAAGCGCCTTTGGGGTATCTCAACGATTCACGAACAAAGACGATTGTGGTGGAAAAACGAAAATCTAAAATTGTGCGCTTGGCTTTTGAGAAATACACAAAAGGTAATATGCGACTGGAAGATGTGTCAAACTTTTTGGCGAAATCCGGCGTTACAACTCGAACCGGAAAGAGAATCTCAAAAACAAAAGCGTCTTTTATCCTCTCCAATCCGTTCTACATTGGACTATTCAAATATGGTGGTGAAATCCACGAAGGAGTCCACGAGCCAATCATTTCAAAGAAACTTTTTGATGAAGCACAGGAAATGTTACGCAAACGTGGACAACCTGAACGTAAATCGAAAAATGAACCTCAACCTTTTTGCGGACTTATTTCCTGTGCTTCATGCGGAATGATGATAACTGGCGAATACAAGGTTAAGAAGCAGAAGAATAGTAATACTCACGAATATATTTATTATCACTGTACGAAAAAGAGAAAAGATTTTGATTGTCCCGAACCTTGTATTCGTCAAGAAGAACTGGATCGCCAGTTATCATCCGAAATACAAAAAGTTTCTTTGCCCAAAGACTGGGCGGAAGAATTGTTAAAAATGGCAGAAAAAGATTTTAACAATTCCGCCCCGTCTTTGACTGCCAGTGTGAAAGAGAACGAAACGAGATTGTCGGTCATTTCACAAAAGTTAGAGCGACTTCTCACTGGCTATTTAGACCAAGTGATTGACCAACCAGATTATTGTTTACAAAAATCAAAATTACTTTTGCAAAAGAAGTCGCTCCAAGAAGAAATGACATCTCTTTCACACAAGCAGAATGATTGGCTCGAACCGATGAAAGAATGGATAAAAGACGCGCAATCCTTGGACAAAATTGCTTCTGATGATGACCTTTTTGCTAAAAAGGTCAAAGCCAAAGAAATCTTTGGCTCGAACCTGCTTCTTGGCGAAAAATTAGTGCGCGCAAGCGCGCCAAAAATTCTGAATTCGTTTGGAAAAATGGGGGGAAATCAGTGGGACGCGCTTCG
>JBGSQF010000008.1:0-16968 GCA_041738235.1 Minisyncoccia bacterium | reverse complement strand
AAGTTGTTCCTGTCCAGGTACAGGTTCCTGCATAGACAGGAGAGGGATCCAGAGAAACACCGAAAAGAGTCAATAAGAAAGAGAAGAGAAAGAGGAGAATGGAGTTTTGTTTGAGAGGCATTATCCAAACGTTAAAAAATTCGAAGAAGATTCGTTTGAATAGAATTGTAGCATGAAAACGGGGATGGGAGAAGATGGGGAAAACAAAAACCAGCCTGGGAGGCTGGGTTTTGAGAACTAAAAAAATCTATTCATCTTACCTATTGAGCAAGCACTTGTCCTATCTCTCGAGCGCATTTCTCCCATGAGAAGCGTTGCACATTCTGAATACCCGAAGAGATAAGTTGATCTCGCTTCTTTTCATCAGAGAGAATTGAATAGATCCCCTCAGCGATCGAGTAAGAATCATACGGATCTACCAATACAGCAGACCCTCTAACAACTTCTGGCATCGATGAAATGTTGGATGTTACCACAGGAACCCCCATCATTTGTGCCTCAAGTATAGGCAGGCCAAAACCCTCATACAGTGACGGAAAGAGAAGTATATTGGCACGTTTCAAAAGCTCTGCTTTTTGTTCTTCGCCAACATACCCGAACGAAACGATATCGTTTCGGAATTTTGAATTTTGAATTTTGAATTTTGAATGTTTGCTTCCGTAGCCGTCTTTTCCCGCAAGGATGAGTTTGTGCGGTATTTTATACTTCTCTTTCAGTATTTCAAAGGCTTCGATAATCCTCACCACGTTTTTTCTTTCTTCTATCCTCCCTATAAACAAAATAAATTTTGAATTTTGAATTTTGAATTTTGAATCAATCCTTAATGATTGAATTTTTAAATCCAAAACGTTCTCCGCCGTTTCCTTTTTTAAAAATTGAGTAATTCTATCATTCTGATTTGAATCAAAATTCGAAATTGGAAATTCAGAATTCTTACAACCTGTCATGAGTCGTAGGTCGTTGGTTGTTGGTCGTCCCTCATAAATCACTACAACCTTCTCCTCCGGAACGCCGTAGAATCGCACGAGATCCTTCTTCGTATTTTTCGATACAGCAATAACCGTTGACGCCCACCAGCACGAAAGCCAAATAGTTACACGCATATACCACCGCTCCCACAGCGAATACGCCCTCGGACAGAATTCATACTCGAGTCCATGCATCACCACTACCGTTTTTTTGGGATGAATAAAGGGCACTGTGTGTGCCGGCACAAAAAGCACGTCTACTGGTCGCCAAAACAGTTCCCAAGACAATCCTCCCTGAGTCCAAAATCGCCTCCACCCAATCTCCTTCACCTCCCAATTTTTTGGTAAGTCCAAAGTCCCAATTTTTTCTCTCTTATACTCCCCTAAATCTCGTTGTGGATTGCGGGTTGTGGGTTGTGGATCGCTTCTTTTTTCTTGTCGCTTGTTGCTTATTGTTTGTCGAATATAAAGAGTTACTCTCGTTTCCTCGGGTAACTGGTCTCTCAAATGTTCTATCACGCGGTACGCGTATTCCTCGATCCCTGTTCGATCCTTTAGGAACGCACGCGACGCATCAATACCAATTTTCATCTACGTTAATCCTTATTTCCCCAACAACATCGACCTTTTATACAACTCCAAGTTTTCAAGCACTTTCCCCGTGCCCTTTACTACGCAGTACGGCGCATCGTCCGCCACATAACACGGCACACCTATCGTTTTGGAAATGAGCTGGTCAAGATGACGAAGAAGCGCACTCCCACCCGAAAGTACAATACCCTTATCCATCACATCTGCAGCAAGTTCCGGTGGCGTTTCTTGAAGTACTTTTTTGATCGCATTTACCACTTCACGAAGTTCATCTTGAAGCGCTTCCGTCACTTCATTGGAAGAAATTTTAATCGTCCGAGGAAGTCCTCCCATAAGATCACGTCCCCGTACCTCCATATATTCCTCTTTGACCAACGCAATAGCAGATCCGATCTTTTTCTTTACCTCTTCAGCAGTTCGCTCTCCTATAGCAAGTCCATGTTTTCGCTTGATATAATCTGATATTCCCTGATCAAAACGGTCTCCCCCAACTCGAGCACTATTGACCGATACTACCCCTCCAAGTGAAATCACCGCAATTTCTGACGTTCCCCCACCGATGTTAATAATCATATTCCCCTGCGCATTGTGAATCGGGATGCCTGCGCCAATTGCCGCAAGAATCGGCTCTTTCACTACATAGGCCGCCCCGGCCCCCGCCTTGATTGCCGCGTCCGTTACCGCGCGACGCTCCGTTGATGTGATTCCCGCAGGAATAGAGATTACCACATCAGGACGAAAAATTCGGATTCTCCCGCTTACCTTTCCGATGAAGTATCGGAGCATCGCCTCTGTTACTCGATAATCGGCAATTACTCCATCACGAAGTGGACGGTATGCCTTAATGCCGTCCGGTGTCCGCCCAAGCATTTCTTTGGCCTCATTTCCCACAGCTAAAACGCGGTTCTCGATCAAAGAAACCGCTACCACTGATGGTTCATCAGCTACGATACCCTTCCCCGGAACATATACCAGAGTATTTGCCGTTCCAAGATCGATTCCAATTTGCTTAATAAACATCATACACACATGCAAGTTAGAAGTTCGCAAAGCCGACGCAATCGCACAGTTAATCCAAAAAAATAATACGTTATTTTACCTTATAAACCTTGCAAACTTTTCAACTTTCTAAACTATTCCCTCTCCACTCTTCTAATTCTTGCTCCAATACCCAAGAGGCGTTCTTCCAACATTTCGTACCCACGATCCACCTGGTATACATTCTCAATGATAGTCTTGCCTCGCGCCACGAGTGCGGCAATCACTAAAGCCGCACCTGACCGTATGTCAAAAGAATTGATCGTAGTACCCAAAAGTGGTGTTGGTCCAATAAATATCGCTTGCTGTGGATTGAGGATTTGCGCGTTTGCTCCCATCTTTTGTAATTCTCCCACATAATTAAACCTTCCCTCGAACATAGTATCAAAAATCATCGTAGTCCCTTCAGCCTGAGTAGCCAACACGCCCAATGTTCCCTGTACATCCGTCGGGATCCCAGGGTAAATACGCGCATCGATCTTGGCGATTGCTTTCAATTTCTTTGCCGGACGAATGCGGATCGCATTCTTCTCAATTTCAAATCCCACTCCAAATTCCCGCAATTTCTCCAACACCAGATCCAAGTGCTCCTCACGAGCATTCTTGACCACAATACTACTTTTGGTCGTTGCCCCAAGCGCGAGAAATGTTGCCGCCTCATTAGCATCGGGGATAATGGTGTGCTGAACTCCCTTCAACATTTTCCTCCCTTCAATCTCGATCGTATGTGTACCTAATCCCTTAACTTTAGCACCCATTTTTTGCAAAAATCGTCCAAGATCTTCCACATGTGGTTCCGCAGCAGCAATCTTTATAACCGTTTTTCCTTCTATCCCAGCAGCAAGCATCATTGCATTCTCTGTCGCCGTCACCGAAAATTCTCGAAGGACTAAGTTCTCTCTATGTCGCTTGGACGCATCAGCAACATATACACTATCCTTTTGCCGAATATTCACTCCCATCTTTAAAAGCGCATCAAAATGCGTTCCTACTGGACGAGCACCCAACACACATCCACCCGGATGATAGAGTTTAAATCGATCAAATCGAGCGGCCAAAGATCCTAAAAGCAAAATGGAAGAACGAATCTTCTTAACCAACAAAACATTCATTTTTTCAGGACGAATGTCGCGACAGGTAATTGAAACTGTATGAATATCTTTCCACACAACTTTTGCTCCCATGCTTGCCAATATCTCCGTCATAGCAACTACATCCTCAATATGTGGAACATTTGAAAGTACACACTCTTCTTTCGTCAAAAGTGTGGCAGCAAGTATCGGTGTCGTCGCGTTCTTCGATCCACGTACGTCGATCGTGCCCGATAGCCTTTTTCCCCCTTCAATTTCAAAGCATTGCATACTATTTTTCGCTTATTTTTAAAGCCTTTTTACTCCTCTGAGTATACCTTATCCATCAGTCAGATGCAACACATATCACTTAAATCCACACAAACAAAAGATAAGAACCCGCACAACCCATTCAAACAAACATTAAACTGATATCCTCTAAAAAAAGAATACACTCAAAGAATGTATTCTTTTTTTTATAATATATTCCAAGCAATCCTTTTATTTCTGGGGATACCCCTTAACTTGCAGATTGCCCGTTATAACACTAAACATTTTAACCATCTCTGTATCTCCACCAGCATTCCTTCCACGATTATAGATATCAAACTGCGTCTGAGAAGCGGGTACATTAAAATATATAACCTGATCACTCAATGTTGAATAACCATTAATACAATTTTCCCCAACCTTTTCCGGATCGATAAAATCGTTCTTCTCATTAGTGATCCTCATATAACTTCCCATAGATTGCCAACAATAACCTCCGGCTTTCGTTTTTACATCAAAATATAGCGCGAGTTGTTTCTGAGAACTGACTTCGGTAACACGAACTTTCTTCAGGTAGACTTTTGCGTCGTTCCCCGATGTCCATGATATTTCGTTCTCTGGAGTAATAATCTTTTCCATAGGACCCTCACTTTGTTTTTTGGCCATATCTTTTTGTCCTTCAGCTTTATAAGCCTCGAATTCAATAGTCATGCTTGCAAGCGAAGCCTCAGCCGAATTCTTTTCTTGCTCGATCTTGTCCACCTTTTTATTTAACTCACTTATAACATCCTTTAACTCATTATTTTTGGAAATCCCAACATATGCAATTGAACCCGCAATAACAATTAAAAGAATGATCACTCCTATTAGGAACATCAACAAAGCCTTACTTGGTGATCCTTGTGGATCATTATTGGAGATTAAATTTATATTTTCCATATTATGTTTTATGAATCATTTTTCAATAATATCACACATTGAAGATATCCAGAAACCATCCCTATATTTCTCACCATTTCTCACATGGACCTGAATTTTATACTCCCTCTCTGTCGAGCGCACATGGGTCAATTTACGATTTAAAAACAATGCCCACCCAAGAACACATACCTGCACAATCATTATCCCCCAAAAAAGTGTAAGCATCTGTTCATATGTATTGTTAAGAAAATCCATTCTCGATTGCATGTCCTGAAAAGAAATATCGTAGTTTTCAGCAGAGGCAACTTTTGCTAAAGTCTCCGAAGATCCATAATTTACTCCGTTTCGACTTCCAAATTCTTGTACCGTTACAATTGTATTCTTCCCCTCCAATACCCCCCGTCGAACCGCTACACCAATTTCATGATACTCAGGATTTAATATGTTCTTTCGATGTGATGCGCTTTCCATCCATGCACCTTGTTGACTTTCTGCACTAATAAAATGAATGGCTAAATTTTCCCCCGCGTATTGATAATCATATCCCGCGCTATCAAACCATATCCACGGTGTTTTTCCCTCAGGAGAAGTATGTGCAAAATATCCCTTCTGAAACATGTCATCAATCTTCATTTGTGCCACCTTCATCAACAGATCATTCTGAACAAGAACACCCTCCTTATAGGAAAGTCTGCTCTCATTGACCAAGCCGATCACTCGATCTGGAGTTATGTCACTCGCCCAAACACGCTCAGAAGGAAACATCAAAAAAAGAAGGATGATGGCTCCCAAAATAAATTTTTTCAATTTTTGTACGATAGTCGCCATATTTTGTTTTAAAACAAAGAAAACGGGCGTTCACCCGTTTTCTCACTCCTCCTAGTATAGCACATTTTTAGCTTTATGGCAAGAAGGTATCTCCTTACTCATTCTTCTTTTACATCATTCCCGGCATCCCACCACCCATGCCCATTCCGCCACCACCCATAGCAGGTTCAGCCTTTTCTTGTGGCTCATCAACCACTGCCGCCTCTGTCGTAAGAAGCAACGCAGATACAGAAACCGCGTTTTCAAGTGCCGTTCGTGTTACCTTAAGAGGATCAATAATCCCCGACTGCACCATATCCTCTTCAAAAGTATCTGTTGCAGCATTGTACCCATAATTAGCACCACCATTCTTCATCACCTCTTCAAGCACCACGGCAGCATCCCGTTCACCAGCATTGCGAGCAATCTGTCGAAGCGGCTCAGCAAGCGCACTCAACAATGTCTCGTACCCTGCTTTGAATTCATGATTCTTGAAATTTTTGTTCTTCTTGCGAAGTTCGGAAACTGCTTTGACCAACGCTGTGCCCCCTCCGGCCACGACCCCCTCTTCCACAGCTGCTTTGGTCGCCGCAAGTGCATCCTCCATTTTGTGCTTCATATAGGTGAGCTCCGTCTCAGATGCTGCTCCCACACGGATCACAGCCACTCCACCCGACAACTTTGCAGCACGTTTTTCAAGTTTCGCTCGATCGTATGAACTATCGCTAGCATCTGCTTGAGACGAGATAAGAGCAACACGCGCGTCAATATCTTTTTTCTTTCCCAATCCCCCAACAATCGTAGTGTCGTCCTTCGTGGCGATCACTTTTTGCGCTCGTCCAAGCATTACCACTTCCGTGTTTTCCAATTTCATTCCTTTGTCTTCACTAATCACGGTTGCTCCCGTCAGAACCGCAATGTCCTCGAGCATAGCCTTGCGCGTATCACCGAATTCCGGTGCCTTGATCGCAAGAGAATTAAACACGCCGCGAAGCTTATTGACCACTAATGTTGCCAACGCCTCCCCATCAATATCCTCCGCAATAATAACCAGGTCCTTTTTACCCATCTGAGAAAGTTTTTCCAAAAGAGGCAAGATCTCATTGATAGCGGAAATTTTCTTGTCAGTAAGGAGAATGTAAGGATCCTTCATTTCCGATGTTTGTTCTGTCACGCTCGTGATCATATAGGGAGAGACGTATCCTTTATCAAAGTTCATCCCCTCTACCACTTCACTTGAAAGTCCAAATGTCTGTGACTCTTCAACAGTGATCACACCACTATTTCCCACCTTTTGCATCACTGAAGCGATCATATCTCCCATTTCCTTAGATTCAGCACTGATCGTTCCTACTTGTGCCACCTCCGCCTGCGAGCTAATCTTTTTAGAATTCTTTTTGAGCACCTCGATAATGTCATGCTTTGCCGCTTCCATTCCTTGACGAATGCCTACAGGATTGATCCCAGTCTCCACAAACTTGAGTCCCTCCTGCACCAGCGCCTGCATAATCACCGTTGTGGTGGTCGTTCCATCACCCGCAACATCATTCGTCTTTTGGGCAACTTCTTTTATCAGTTCAACACCTAGATTCTCAAACTTGTCTTTGAGCTCGATCTCCTTCGCAATACTGACACCATCATTGGTGACTGTTGGTGCACCATACCCTTTTTCCAGAATAACATTTCGCCCCTTTGGTCCGAGGGTTACCTTAACAGCATCAGCGACTCGATTGATACCTCGCTGAATCTTCTTTCGGGCATCCGTCCCAAAACGCAATTGCTTCGTTGCCATAATTCTTTAGTATTACTGATTACGATTTTTTAGCACTCATTTATGCCGAGTGCTAATCCTACCCTCATTGTATAAAATTATAAGAGCATGTCAAGAGTCCTTAAGATCCTTCTCTTCCTCCAAGGGGGCCTCTTGATCCGGCTTCTCCAGAAACGAATGAATACGTTTTTCCCACAATTGCTCACGCGATTCCTTTACAAGATAAAAATTATCCTGCTCCTCTTGATTGGTCCAATTCCTTCTTTTTTGGATTTTATTCCAATTAAGCATCTCGAACGCAACCAACCGCGCAGCCATAAGCTGTACCATAATTTCACGCTCATGGATGGGGACTTTTTGTATTTCATTTACTAATCGCTGTCGATACTCCCCTATCTTCTTCCCGCTGACCCTCCTAAAAAGCTGCGCAATATCATTGAGTGTTGTAAAATCACTCCAACTCACTGGATTGCATAGCTGCATACAATGATTTCGTATATATAAACTATTCTTTTTTTCATTTATAAAAACCAAAGAAGGTGAAATTTTTTGTGGATACATTTTTGCCACAAGAGCAATATCCCTCTTGACCCGCGCATACAATGCTTTTCTTTTTCTATTTTCACTTCCTCCCCCACCCAACTCCTCATCACCTTCTGCTACACTCGATTCATCCACTAATATATTAATATCAATGTCAGATCGATCCGCATCAGAACCGTACCCTTTAACAGTCGAACCAAATGGATCAATACCAATAAATCCAGGGATATCATTTAGGAGACCTTCAAGCATTTGAACCACCTCAAACACCTCCCTTTGTGCCTTCCCTTCAACGTCCCTTGCGTCATAGAGTTTACTTGCAAAACGATTCTCAAATGGTCGTTCCATATGTATATCACTTAAAAATTCTTCTATTTTAATTGAACGCGTTTCCAAAACAAGATGTATTTCTCATTCCCACTCAAAAATAACACTCCCACAAACATTGGAGCAAAGGCCAGTAATTGAAACCAAGTGGGCACATTTCCCAGCAAGATCCAAGCAAAAAACAGCGTAAGTAGCGGAGTCGTCCCACTCAAAGCATTCGCCTTAGCCACACTTATTCTATGTATACCCTCCACCCAAAGAAGTTTAGAAAGACCAAGCAAAAAGAATCCGTTGATGATCAGAACAAGAAAAGAATCCTCAACGTCTATTGCCGTAAGATCCATTCCCAAAAAATAGGCGAGAACGAACATAAAAATTGCGCTCGTTAAACTTCTCACAAACAACAGCGTTTCACTTCGCACTTGTTTTCGGGCCCTTCTCTGAAAGAAATTCCCCAAAGGCGCGATGAGAGAAGCTAGCAATATCAGAACATCCCCCAATCGAAATTCGTGCACATTCGGATACAACACAATGACCGCCCCCGCTAAAACCAAGACAGCCCCTATCCCATACTGAAGTGAAAAATGTTCCTTATGCCAAACATTAAAAAAAAGAAAACTAAAAAATACTTCGGTCAAGGCGATAATACTCGCATTTCCAGCACTTGTGTAACGAAGCCCCAGAAAGAACAAAATATAATAGGCAATACCGAGTATACCTGTCGCCAAAAAAATGTCCCCAAGCGCCTTTTTATTCCGCAACTCCTTCCACCCTCCTTTAACGCACAACACTATCCCAAAGAAAAAAGCGGAGAACAACACTGTCCATGCTAAAGACAAAACGGGTGAAACATTTTTAAAAGAGAGAATAGTAATAACAGGAAATAGGCTCCATAAAAAAGCCTCAGCCATGATGATCAATTCCCCTTTTCTCTCCTCGGAAAGGCCCTTGTACATACTTACTATTTTATTTTTCTCTTTGAGACGCTTTCCATGCCACAAAAAACACAATAAGCATCAAAGAAATACCAACGAGATCAATAAAGATGTCCCCCACCTTTCCCTGTCGCAGAGGAACAAAGTGTTGATGCAACTCGTCTGAAACAGCATACACCAAAGAGAAAAAAGCGGTCAAAAGAAAAGCTTTCAGAGGTTCTCTTTGGAGTCGTTTCCAAATAACACGAAATATAAAAAAAGTAAGAATGGTATATTCGCCCACATGCGCCCCTTTGCGGACAAACCACTCGGACCAAGTCAACTCTCCCCGCTGAGAATATCCTGACATTGAAGAAAATCCAAAGATCACCCCCATCCAAAGAATAAGGGGAAGATAAAAGAATAAAAAATCTCTTATAAATCGTTTCAGCATATTTCTTCTATAGATCACTATTAAAACTTACGCGTTTGGATGCAAATTCAAGGAAAACACGAGGAACGGAGTAAGGTGTACACAGAGGTACTCCGGCGAGTACCGCAGTGTTTGACGCAGAAGTGCGCCAAACGCGTAAGTTCTAACTATATTTTAAATACCATCACGTCCCCATCAACCACCACATATTCTTTACCCTCCAATCGAAGCGTTCCCAAATCACGCGCATGAGACCAGGATCCCGCCTCAAGTAATTTTTCCCATCCGATCACCTCGGCACGAATGAATTTTTCTTTGAAATCATTATGTATCGCCGTTCCCGCCTCTGGAGCCGTCGATCCTTTTCGGATCGTCCACGCACGCGTTTCATCTTCTCCCGTGGTAAAAAAAGTAATAAGTCCCAATATTTCATATGCTTTACGAATAAGATCTCCCAAATGTGATTGGAGTTCCATCTCAAGAATTTCCTCCGACGACATTTCCAGAAGCTCTTCCTCGATCTTCATATCGATCTTCACATGTTCCCTACCTGCTAACGCATCAGGAAGTTGTTCTGAAATATCACTGACATTATACGCAAAAAGCATAGGCTTCTCTGTCAATAACGAAAGCTCACGTATCATTTCTTTGACCGTTTCGTCCATTCGATCAAGCACAACATCTCGAGCCAACACACCTCCATCCATAGCCTGTTCCAACTTTTCCACAACTGCCATCCGTATGTTCGCTTTCTTATCCCCCGCTCGAACTTCCTTTCCCAGACGGTCTTTCCGTTTCCGAAGGGTATCAAGGTCCGCCAAGATCAACTCAGTGTGGATCACCTCAATATCCCGCTCCGGATCGACACCGTTATGTACGTGCGTAATGTTAGTGTTTTGAAACACGCGAACAACATGCACAATTGCATCCACCTCGCGAATATTAGCGAGAAATTTATTACCCAGTCCTTCCCCCTCACTTGCCCCAGCAACCAATCCGGCAATATCCACAAATTCCACCACGGCAGGAATGACCTTTTTACTTTTTGACATCTCGGCCAACCTGTCCAAACGATCATCCGGCACCTTGACCACCCCCACATTGGGCTCAATAGTACAGAAAGGATAATTATTAATATCCACGGGAGAACGTGTCAATGCTTTAAAAAGAGTTGACTTTCCTACATTGGGAAGGCCCACAATACCAACTTTCATACGTGTACCACCTATAGTTTATGATTCAAAACAACAAAATAGCAACATAAACAAGTGTCGCTTGTTTTTTAGGGGGTGTCAATGGTATAATCTGGATGAAAAGTAAAAAGTCTCAAATCGACAGGATTAAGAAATTTAATATAAATCATATGATGGAAAATTCAGGGCCGCTCGTTCTAAAAATTGAAGGTCTTTCTGGCGACGCCATTCTCATTCAACGCGCAAGAGACTACGCCCAAGAAGGAAACCACGAAGAAGCTGCCCCTCTCTATGAAAAGGCAAAAAGACCCTCACAAGCGGCAACACAATACAAAGCAGCGAACGACCTTCCCAATGCCGTACGTTGTTATAAAGAACACTTTCAGGGAAGGGTGGATCGAGTCGAAGAACTGCTCGAAAATGAAGAGATAGAAAAAGCAGTAACCGCATGGAAACAAGCAAGGGAATCTTATGTAACAATGCGAGGATTAGAACCAGAGATCGATCCCAAACCTGCTGATTTTGACACCTTGGCTGATACCTACACAAAGATAGCCGAACAAATGAAACCCTATATGGAACAGTACGACGCACTTTAACCATTCTCGCCAAAGATTCAAGATTAGTCATACCATCACTTCTATTCTCTCGTCGCTAACTTCTAACCTTCCCCTATGAATCCTTCCATCTTCAAAGCCTATGATATCCGCGGAATATACCCCACCGACATCGATGAAGATGCCGCCTATAAGATCGGGAGGGCCACTGTTTCTGTATTAAAAGCCAAAACACTCGCCGTTGGTCGTGACGCACGTGCTTCCGGACCATCCCTACAAGAAGCTCTTATGCGAGGTATCACCGATGCAGGATGCAATGTGATCAACATCGGCATGATCACTACACCAATGCTGTATTTTTCCTCTTGGCATCTCAATGTTGATGGTGCGCTTTCCGTCACCGCCTCACATAATCCAGCAGAATACAATGGCGTAAAAATATGTCAAAAAAACGCCCTCCCCGTAGGAGAGAATTCGGGTCTCTTTGATATTCGCGATCTTGTACTCGCTGGGGAATTTTCAGGATCTGCCTATACAGGAGACATAGTTCAACAAGATATTCGCGAGGATTATTATAATTTCTTTTCTACTTTTGCAAGATTTGGAGAAAGGAAATTTCTCGTCGCGATCGACTGCGCCAACACTATGGGAGTTCTTGAACTTCCTTTCTATGAAAAATATTTTGCCAAAAATTTTACCCTACAAAAACTCTACTGTGACCTTGAACATCCCTATACAGCACACGAAGCCAATCCCCTTAAAACAGAAACACTCGATGAGCTCCGTGACCTCGTAGAAGGATCGGATGCGGAACTAGGGATCGCGTATGATGGGGATGCCGACCGAGTTGGGTTTATTGATGAAACAGGAGAGATCATTCCTATGGACCTGGTAACAGGTCTTATTGCGCAAGTTCTTCTCAAGGAGAACCCAGGAGCAACTATTCTCTATGACCTCCGTTCCTCCAATGCCGTCAAAGAAGTTATCGAAGAAAACGGAGGTGTCGCCAAGGAATGCCGTGTTGGACACGCTTTTATCAAACAACAAATGCGTGAAGAGAATGCGCTTTTTGCGGGAGAACTTTCTGGACACTACTATTTTCAAGCTAATAAGAATGGCGAGGTAAGCACGCTAGCGGCATTCACCCTTCTTAATCTCATGGCAGAAACTGGGAAACCCATATCTGAGCTTGTTGCCCATCTCAGGCGGTATCATCACAGTGGGGAGATCAACAGCGAAGTAAAAGACAAGGATGCCATACTCAAAAAACTTACTGAGATTTATAAAGACGGATCACAACATACTCTTGATGGATTGAAGGTGAGTTATCCTGACTGGTGGTTCAATGTTCGTCCCAGTAACACCGAGCCAGTTCTCCGACTCAACCTCGAAGCAGATACAAAAGAAAAGATGGAAGCAAAACGAGACGAACTCCTTGCTATTATCCGCGGATAGATACCAAAGAGACACAGAAAAACAAATAAAAAGGTATGCGAAAAAATCACCACATCTATCGGTCATGGATCCAGATCGGAATAGTCTTTGC
Organism: Minisyncoccia bacterium; assembly: GCA_041738235.1. Classification (GTDB taxonomy): domain Bacteria; phylum Patescibacteriota; class Minisyncoccia; order Moranbacterales; genus JBGSQF01. The sequence goes on along the minus strand of JBGSQF010000008.1, from coordinate 4,019 downwards.
GTTCATTCTTGTGCCCTTCCTAGCAATGTTGGCCTTTTCTGCCATTGCTGACATTGCGCTCTCAGATCTTTTTTCTGATATCACATCTTCTATTGTCCGAATATTCATTGCCTATGTCATCGCTGCTCTCCTTGCTTGGGGATGTGCCGTAAGCTTCTATCGAGGGAAAATATCATCAGTCGCTCTGCCCATCTTTGATATCCTCCAAAGCATTCCCTCTTTCGCGGCACTTCCCATTGCGATCCTCTACTGGGGAGAAAGCAACTTTACAGTGATCGTGTTTCTTGTACTCGCTATTATCTGGCCAATATTTTTCTCCACCGTCAGCTCTCTTCGCCTTATTAAACACGATTGGGAAGAAACGATACAGATCGCGGGACTTAAGGGGTTCAAAAAATTCATACACTTCCTCCTTCCGGCAAGTATTCCAGGACTCATCACCGGATCTATCGTAGGGCTTGGCGAAGGATGGGAAGCGATCGTGGCTACCGAGATCATCGTGCATCTTCACTCAGGTGTAGGAAACTTCTTTCTTAGATTTTCGCAAGACACTACTATAACCGTTCTCGGAATGCTCACACTTCTTATTATAATATTCAGTATCAATAAACTTATTTGGCTCCCTCTACTTGAATGGAGTCATCGTAGACTCGAAGAATAGTTCAATATATGAAAAAACACCCCATCCTATCACTGACAAAAGTAACCAAAATGTTTCCTACCGGAAGAAATCACTCAATTCCGGCACTAAAAAATATCTCTCTCGCTATAGAGACTGGAGAATTCTTTGTTTTTGTTGGCCCCTCAGGTTGCGGAAAATCCACGATCCTACGCATCATGAGCAATCTAGAAAAAGAATATCGGGGAACCCTCACCTATTCTCCTGATCTTGCCCTCTCCGATATCAGCTTTGTCTTCCAACAATTTGCACTTCTTCCCTGGCTCACCGTATATGAGAACATAGAACTCAATCTTATCGCCAAGAACATACCCGAACCACTCAGACGCAAAAACATTCAACGCGAACTTAAGCGTTTTCACCTAGAAAAGTTTTCCTCCGCCTACCCCAAAGAACTTTCCGGGGGTATGCGCCAGCGCGTAGGATTTGCACGAGCCCTCGCCACCGATCCAAAAGTGATCTTCCTTGATGAACCTTTCTCAGAACTTGATTCCTTCACCGCACAAGAACTTCGCAAAGAGCTCCTTCACATTTGGGAAGAGCAAAAGGTCACGATCATTATGGTAACCCATATCGTTGAAGAAGCCATTGAACTCGCTGATCGAATCGCTATCATGACCCCACGCCCAGGAGAAATAAAAAAAGTACTTCGAAACACACTGGGACGACCACGCATTCGCCGATCCGAACCATTCTATACGATCGAAGACGCCATATACGCGACTATTCACCCATAGACGGGGTTACACTATCTTTATAAAATTTTTTTCAAGATCAAATAGTAGAAACACCTCTCGACTCCCGCTTTCATTCTGCGGGAGTCCTTTTATAAAATCGATCCGTAAGAGTGCTCGAACATTCCCTTCATGAATATTTTGAATATCCACATGGAGATACTCCGCATTACGAAGTCCCTTTTCTCGGGCAACTCCTATTCTCTCCCCGTATGCTGCCTGTAATAGAGGTGTCACTGTTTCAAAATGACACACAGCAATGATCCGAATTCGCGGACAATGTGCCTTTTTCTTTCGAATATCCGCCATTCTTTGTGCGTACAAAAGACAGTTACACACCCGCTGCACATGAACCTCATATGGTTCAACCCCTTCTGGAAGAATTTTTTGTTGCGAAAGCTCCCTCCAAAGCGGAACAAATGATTCTCCCTCTGGCCGCATATCCCAAAACTCTTGCGTAAGATTTGGAGAACTGAGCATATCCACTATCTCACATGCTCCCTTCGAACGAGCTCGATGTTTTAGCACAATGGCTCCATACGTATGAAGCGTATTGGCTAATACTTGCGCGGTTTGAACCGTCCTTCTTCTTGGGCTGGTCCAAATAAGCGACACTTCATCATCTCTTTTGATACCCTGAGCTAACTCAACGGTAGAGAGTAAGACCTGACCCATTCCCTCTTCCGTAAGCGCTTCCGCGTCTCCTCCCACGTCGATCTCCTCGTATTTTTCGGTATCCCCATGACGAAAGAATGTCAGACGAATATCCGGCTTGAACAAACTCGCTACAGAAGATCTCGTGTACTGCACACGCCTTACAAAAGTAGTATTCCGTCCCGAGCCTCCCTGATCTCACAACGAGAGAAATCCTACCTTTTCCTTTACCTGTAACATCTTTTGTTGAGCAATAGTTAAAACAAATTCTCGACCCCGCGCCAAAGCGTCTGATGCATCCTGATCGGAAATGGCCGTATACTTTTTCTGAAACTCTTCGAGGAAGGCCACAACAAGATCAGCGAGGTCCCTTTTAAATTCAGCATATCCCTTTCCGGTATATTTTTTCTCTACCTCTTCCGGAAATGTACTGGCCAATATCGCATAGATATTAATGAGGTTTTTTAACCCTGGACGCTCGTCACTAAACGTAATAGTACTCCCACTGTCCGTAACCGCTTTCATGATCTTTTTGCGAGCCAGATCCGGATCATCATCCAGGGCGATGTAATTATATTCGCTCGCGGCGCTCTTCGACATCTTTTTCATCGGGTCGTCAAGTCCCATAATACGTGCGCCCTCTTTCATAACTTTCGACTGTGGAACCACAAACGTTTCTCCAAATCGTTTGTTAAATCTTCGTGCCAATGTCCGCGTGAGTTCGATGTGTTGCACTTGATCCTCTCCCACTGGTACTACCTCCGTATCGTAGAGCAGGATATCCGCCGCCATAAGGACGGGGTAGTCGTAAAGTCCAACTCCGGCTGTTTCTCTCTCTCCTGACTTATCTTTGAATTGTGTCATTTTTTCAAGATCCCCGAGTCTTGCAATCGTATTGAGGATCCATGCTAATTCACTATGCTCCGGTACCTGCGACTGCACAAAGATACGCGCCTTCTTCGGATCTACTCCCAACGCCAGATATATTTTTACTACTTCCAATGTCTTTCGTCGCAACTCCTCGGAGTTTTGCGGTACTGTTATCGCATGAAGATCCACTACGCAAAATATCGCCTCATAACCATCCTGAAGCTCTACCCATTGTTTGATCGCCCCCAAATAATTGCCTAAATGGATCCTTCCCGACGGTTGCACTCCCGAAAACATTCGATGACGATTCATAAATATTATTCTGAAAAGATTTTCTCCAATTATTACTTATTCTGTTTCACAATAACCTTATTATACCCAAAAAAATTCTCAAAGCAAATACAAGTAGACAAAAGCGCCCCAGGATTGGGGCGCTTTTCCATATTTGCCATTAATTCTTTTTTTACTTCTCACTCTTTCCTACTCACTACTCATCCCCATCCACTCCCCTTCCTACGGAGCTACCTCCTCGAATCCATCGGGCCGGCATTTAGGAACAGAGCAATCTCTGCTTTCGCTGGTAGGATCACAATTTGCTTTCACTCCAGTACGGGATTGAGTTCCTGTTTCGTCTTGATCGCAAGAGGGAGAGCAGTTACTCCATTCAGTCCAAGTTACAGGACAAGTAACATTCAATGTGCGAGTAACTATTGGTGAGGTGAGTGATCCGTTCTTACACCTAAGCCTGTAGGGTCCGTGAACTTGTGTTCCTGCGGTTCTAGAGACATTCTGTTGCGATGGATAAAGAAAGGTATTATTTGATGAATTAAAGCTTAGTCCTTCTATTGAACATTCGGTCGCGTTTGTTGCCTGCCATGCGAAGGTGACGTTCGTACCTGAACTCACAGTGATGTCATTATTCTGACCATTGAGGGTAAAGAAGTCAATCGTTGGATTAGGAACGCAGACACCGCTGACAAGTGAATGATTTGGGTTGCATGCGTATTCACATTTCTTTGCGGCGGTGCAGGAAGAGACCGATGAAACCAATGAACGCGCTGTATTGGCAGTGAGTCCCTGAT